>NZ_KV810592.1:0-192506 GCF_001812845.1 Corynebacterium sp. HMSC065H09 | reverse complement strand
TCTACGACGAAGACGACACCGTTGACGTCGGCGAAGTCATCGCTCGCGTTGGCGATGCAGACGCTGCTCCGGCCGCCAAGGAAGAGGCCGAGGAGGCATCTGCCGCAGTCGAGAAGGACGAGGAGCCAGTAAAGGCTAACGAGGAGACTGAGGAAGACTCCACTGACGTTGACGCTGGCGACGCTACTGACGTTGAGATGCCGGAGCTCGGCGAATCCGTCACCGAAGGCACCATCACCACCTGGCTGAAGAAGGTCGGCGACACCGTCGAGGTCGACGAACCGTTGCTCGAGGTTTCCACCGACAAGGTCGACACCGAAATTCCTTCCCCAGTCGCAGGCACCCTGCTCGAGGTCCTCTACGACGAAGACGACACCGTTGACGTCGGCGAGGTCATCGCTCGCGTTGGCAGTGGCCAGCCAAAGAAGGCTGCACCGAAGAAGGAAGCTCCAAAGGCTGAATCCAAGCCGGAGCCAAAGAAGGAAGAGCCAAAGGCAGAGTCCAAGCCGGAGCCAAAGAAGGAAGAGCCGAAGAAGGAGACTCCGAAGGCTGAGGCTCCGAAGGCTGAATCCAAGCCTTCCGCTAACAAGGACGTTCCTTACGTCACCCCGCTGGTCCGCAAGCTGGCTGACAAGCACGGCGTTGACCTGACTAAGGTCGAGGGCTCTGGAATCGGCGGCCGCATTCGTAAGCAGGATGTTCTGCGCGCTGCCGAGGGCGGCCAGGAGACTACTGCTGAGTCCGGCTCCAACTGGTCCACCAAGGGCGTTCGCCCTGAGCTCGCTGAGCTGCGCGGCACCACCCAGCGTGTCAACCGCATCCGCGAGATCACCGCTGCCAAGACCCTCGAGTCTCTGCAGACTTCCGCACAGCTGACCCAGGTCCACGAGGCCGATATGACTGCCATCTGGGATTTGCGCGCTACTAAGAAGGCTGAGTTCGAGAAGAAGCACGGCGCAAAGCTGACCTTCCTGCCATTCTTTGCAAAGGCAATCGTTGAGGCTCTGGTCAGCCACCCGAACGTCAACGCTTCCTGGAACGAAGAGACCAAGGAGATTACCTACCACGAGCAGGTCAACCTGGGTATCGCTGTCGATACCGAGCGTGGTTTGCTCTCCCCGGTCATCCACAACGCTCAGGATATGTCCCTGCCGGAGCTGGCTGCTGCTATTGCGGACATCGCAGACCGCGCTCGCAACAACAAGCTGACCCCGAACGACCTGTCCGGCGGCACCTTCACCATTACCAACATCGGCTCCGAGGGCGCTCTGACCGACACTCCGATTCTGGTTCCGCCGCAGGCCGCAATGGTCGGCACCGGCGCGATTAAGAAGCGCGCAGTAGTCGTCACCGAGAATGAGGCAGATGCCATTGGTATTCGCGCCATGGTCTTCCTGCCAATTACCTACGATCACCGCCTGATCGACGGCGCTGATGCAGGTCGCTTCATGACGACCGTTGTTGACCGCCTCGAGGTTGCTAACTTCGAATCGGATCTGCAGCTCTAAGCAGCTTGCTCCCCTCCTGGGGTAGTAGCGCCGCGGGAATCTAGCTGGCTTGCTAGCAGGAGGTTCTGCCTCTTCCCTGCCCGCGTTAGTCGCACTTTGCGGCTGACGCGGGTATTTCTTTTGCCGCATTCGTCCCGCAGTTGAACCTAATCAGCGATTCCTTCAAATGCGCAGGCCCCCTATTCTTGGCTAGTGCTCAGATTTCACGTAGCCACACATAGCTAGCAAAGGCTCCATCGGCACAAAGAATTAACGTGCTGTTATTGCGCCGTTAAGCCATTAGCAGACAGCGGGAGGGTCGAACCGAAAGCAAAGCTGCAAGTAGCAAATGCGCATACTTTTTGTCCTGCCGAAATGCGAGAACACCACACACCCCCGCACACAGTTCCGGCTATCGCTTTCAGCTACACCGACGAGAGCTGAAGATAGCGATAATTAAATTCATTATTTGTTAACCTCGCCGTCACCTAGTTAGCAATTAGCCTTTACCAATCTAAGAAATCATTAGACAGCAGGCTTCTTTGGCGTGCCTATTTTTGCTCTCTGTACGTAACTTAGAAAGGTGGAGCATGTCCTCGGCTCCAGCGAATACTAGTTCGTCGACCGGGACCACATCATCTGAGCAATCGAGCTCCTCAGATAAGTGGTGGCACCTCTTCTTCGGCGGGCTTCTCGCAATCAACATCGTAATTTTTGTCTTCTGGGCTTATGACTTTGTGGGCCCGCAGGCAAATACGGCAATCCTTCTGATTACCATCGCGTTCGCCGTCTTCATGGCGTTCAACATCGGCGGTAACGACGTTGCTAACTCCTTCGGTACTTCAGTCGGTGCCGGCACCCTGAGCATGAAGCAGGCGCTTGTTGTCGCTTCAGTCTTTGAGGTTTCGGGCGCCGTCCTCGCTGGTGGCGAGGTTACTGACACCGTCCGTTCCGGCATTGTGGACCTGAACGCAATCCACGGTTTGGACCCGATGGAGTTCGCCTTCATCATGATGTCCGCGCTTCTCGGCGCGGCAGTGTGGCTCCTCGTTGCCACCCGCATGGGTTGGCCAGTCTCCACTACCCACTCCATCGTCGGCGGTATCGTCGGTGCCGCACTGACGGTCGGTTTCATCACCGGCAAGGGTGGCTGGAGCATGGTCCAGTGGGATCAGATTGGTCAGATCGCCGTTTCCTGGGTCCTCTCTCCGCTCCTCGGCGGTTTGGTCGCGTTCCTCCTGTTCGGCGGCATTAAGAACTCGATTCTCGTCTACAACGACAAGGCTTCCAAGCAGCTGCAGGCCATCCACCAGGAAAAGGCGGACCTCAAGGCGCAGCACCGCGACGACTTCGAAAAGCTCCCTGAGCACGATCAGATCTCGTACACCAACGCGATGCTTCGCGACGCTACGACGATGCGTGACAACGACTGGACTCCGGATGACCTGGAGTCTGAGTACTTCCGCAAGCTCGTCCACATCGAATCCAAGGTTGATGATGTCCGCGCTCACCGTGCGCTGGAAGCTTGGGTTCCGGGTCTAGCAGCCCTGGGCTCTATTGTCATCTCCGCGATGATGCTGTTCAAGGGTCTGAAGAACCTTCACCTAGGGCTTTCCAGCCTGGACAACTTCCTGATTATGGGCATGATCGCCACCGCAGTGTGGCTTGCCGTTTACATCTTCGCGCGTACTTTGAAGCGTCAGGATTTGGATCGTTCCACCTTCCTGCTGTTCAGCTGGATGCAGGTCTTCACCGCTGCTGCGTTCGCTTTCTCCCACGGCTCGAACGACATCGCTAACGCGCTTGGCCCGTTCGTGGCAATTCTGGATGTTCTCCGTACCAACGAGATCTCTTCCGAGTCCGGCGTCCCGCTGGCAGTCATGACCACCATGGGTGTCGCTCTCATCTCCGGTCTGTGGTTTATCGGCCGCTTCGTTATCAAGACCGTCGGATCCGGCCTGACTGAGATTCACCCAGCATCGGGTTTTGCCGCAGAGCTTTCCGCTGCTGTGGTCGTTATGATTGCTTCCCTGCTGGGTCTGCCGGTTTCCTCCACCCACATTCTGATTGGTGCCGTTCTCGGTGTCGGTATCGTTAACCGTGCCGCTAACTGGAACCTGATGAAGCCGATTGGTTTGGCCTGGGTTATTACCCTTCCGGCCGCTGCAGGTATCTCGGCAATCACCGTTTCCATCCTCCGCGTCGTCTTCGGCTAAGCCCACAAAAGCACGCCACTTTTACCCCGGCGGTCACTTTCTAGTGACCACCGGGGTATTTTTACGTCTGGCGCTATCCAAGTAAGTTTGGCGCTATCCAAGTAACAAGTAATCTGAGGCCTACAGAATTTCGGCGTATCCTATAGGCCACCATGACTGCCCCAAGAAAACCTTTTACTCGCGCAGATAAATCCATTCGGGAATCAAGCTCCGACATCGAGATTCAACATCTCGGCCTTGTCGACTACGAAGAGACCTGGCACCTACAGGCAGACCTTGCTGCCAAGCGTGCGAAAGACCTAATTCCAGATCAGGTTCTCGTGCTTGAGCACCCGAGTCTTTACACAGCAGGAAAGCGCACCCAGCCGGAGGACCGTCCTACCAATGGGTTGCCGGTCGTCGATGTCGACCGCGGTGGCCGCATCACCTGGCACGGCCCGGGCCAGCTTGTGATGTATCCCATCATCAAGCTCGCTCAGCCGGTCGATGTGGTGGACTACGTCCGCAGACTGGAAGAAGCCCTCATTCAAACCGTTCGCCGAGCCGGCATCGCGGCTGCTGGCCGCATCGATGGCCGCTCGGGGGTATGGGTTCCCGCATCAAACGGACTGAGCGACCGAAAGATTGCGGCACTGGGAATCCGCGTGACCCATGGTGTAACCATGCACGGACTCAGTCTGAACTGCGACAACTCTATGGAGTTCTACAACTACATCATCCCGTGTGGCATCTCCGACGCTGGAGTGACCACCCTATCCCGGGAGCTTGACCGAGATGTTAGCGTGTCAGAGATGACAGAGTCGCTTCTGGCAGATTTGCAAGATGCTTTGGAAGGCCGTTTGACCGTTGCCGACCATTCCTTCGGCTCCGCGCCCGACCCCACGAAGGACCTGCCACACCGGGTGAAGCACAACTCCACCACCGGCATATTCGAGTACTCATCAACAAAAGAGTAGGATGAAACTGTGACTGTTAAGCCAGAAGGACGTAAGTTACTGCGCGTCGAGGCACGAAATGCCGAGACCCCTATCGAGAACAAGCCCCGGTGGATTCGCAACCAGGTTCGTCCGGGCCCCAGCTACAAGGACATGAAAAACCGTGTCTCGGGTGCCTCTTTGCACACGGTCTGTCAGGAGGCTGGCTGCCCGAACATTCACGAATGTTGGGAAGACCGCGAGGCCACCTTCCTCATCGGCGGCGATAAGTGCACCCGCCGCTGCGACTTCTGCCAGATTAACTCAGCCAAGCCCGACCCATTGGATAAGGATGAGCCGCGTCGTGTTGCGGAATCCGTCCGCGAGATGGGTCTTCGTTACGCCACTATCACCGGTGTCGCCCGCGACGATCTGCCCGACGGTGCATCCTGGCTCTACGCTGAGACCTGCCGCCAGATCCACGAACTCAACCCGAATACCGGAGTCGAGCTCCTTGTCGATGACTTCCGTGGCGACGAATCTGCAGCACAGCAGGTATTCGACGCCAAGCCCGAGGTTTTCGCCCACAACTTGGAAACGGTGCCGCGCATCTTCAAGCGCATCCGCCCCGCATTCCGCTACGAGCGTTCCTTGGAACTCATCACTCGCGCTCGCGAAGCTGGGCTAGTTACCAAGTCCAACCTCATCCTGGGCATGGGCGAATCCTACGACGAGATCATCTCCGCTATGCAAGATTTGCACGATGCCGGCTGCGATATTCTGACAATCACTCAGTACCTCCGCCCCACTCCACTGCACCATCCAATTGAACGTTGGGTTAAGCCGGAGGAGTTCGTCAAGCTCTCCAAGACCGCTGAAGAGATGGGCTTTGCCGGCGTCATGTCCGGCCCGCTGGTCCGCTCTTCCTACCGCGCTGGACGGCTCTACGCCCGCGCACTGGCGCACCGCGGTCAGGAGCTGCCTGCGCATCTGTCCGCGCTTGCCGACGACAACGACAACAACCTCGCGCTTCAGGAAGCCTCGACTCTGCTCGACCGCTATGGCGCATCGGAGGATACGCCAGTCACTTCGACTATTCCGGCTTCCTAGAGGCCGACGGCCGCAGCGCCGTCGTAAAGCGAAACGGCGCTACGGCGCGGTCTATTGCCTAAAACTACATCGCATGCCCTAAAGTTGGTGATTATGGCGACCAATGATGCGAAAGAAATGAAGAAGGCGAACCCCGCCGCCAAGCGCGCTCAGCGTAAGCAGACTCGTAGCCAGATGTGGCAGGCGTTTAAGCTGCAGCGCTCGCGGGACAACAAGCTCGTGCCTTACATGGCGCTGGGCTTCTTCGGTCCAATTATCCTGCTGTTACTGCTTGGTCTGCTCATTGGTGGAGTCTGGCCCTGGATTCTGACGATTATTGGTATCTCGATCGGCTTTATGGTCGCGATGTACATCTTCTCTAAGCGTCTTGAGGCGTCCTTCTACACAGAGGCGGAAGGCCAGGCCGGCGCTGCAGCGTGGACGCTGGACAATATGCGTCAGGGCGTTGGCTATGTCTGGCACGTCAAGACCGGTGTTGTCGCTAATCAGCACATGGATGCTGTTCACCGTGTTATTGGTAACGCCGGTGTTGTGCTGGTCGGTGAAGGTGATCCGAACCGCGTCAAGCAGATGATTGCTCGTGAGAAGAAGTCGCTGGCACGCATTGCGGGCGAAGCGCCGATTTACGACATGATTGCTGGTAGCGACGAGGGCCAGGTCCCGCCGAAGAAGCTGCAGCGCGAACTCATGCGTTTGCCGCGCAACCTGAATAAGGATCAGGCCAACGCTCTGAATGAGCGCATCCAGTCGATGGACCGTATTCGCGATGCGCGCGCGAACATGCCCAAGGGTCCAATGCCGAAGGGCGCTAACCCACAGGCCGGCATGAACCGTCGTGCGCGCCGTGCCGCCAATCGCGGCAAGAAGCACTAGAGGTTTTAGCTAGGTTTCACCAGGGTCGGTTGCTCGGGCAACCCGCCGAGGGGCAATCTAGGTTGAAGCAGAAAAAAGGGGCTTTCGGGCCCCCTTTTTTTTGTGCTTTAAAGCTTTAAAACGATGCCTAAAGCCATGTCTTCACACACAGTTATTGATGTCTTGTTGAAGTGATTGCTCTCACTTATCACGCTGTCAGCAAAGGTCGTATCCTTGCTGGAAACAATGCTTAATGAAGATTACTGCTAGTTGTGCCACCATGGGATATGTGCAACTCTTGGCTGAAAATGAACTCTTAGCGCTTCTAGTGATTTTGTTTCTTGGCCTGGCAATTGGCCAGATCAAGATCTTCGGCTTCAAGCTTGGCGTGGCTGCCGTCCTCTTCGTCGGCCTTATCCTCGCGACTATTGAGCCGGAAATTCAAATCTCCCCGTTGATTTACATCGTGGGCCTGGCATTATTCGTCTACACCATCGGGTTGGAGGCGGGCCCCGAGTTCTTCAGCTCGTTACGCTCGCGCGGTATCAAGCACAACCTGTTCGGCATTGGTGTGCTCGCAGTTGTCACTATCGAGTCTTTCTTGCTGATCAAGTTTTTGCCTATCGACCCGGTGGAGGGCGCAGGCGCCTTCACAGGCGCCCTGACCAACACCCCGGCTATGGCCGCAATCGTCGATGCTCTTCCTAGCCTCATTTCGGATAAGGGCGAGCTGGCCGCTGCCCACGATATGCCGGTGATTGGTTACTCCCTGGCCTACCCAATCGGCGTGCTGGCAGTGATTGCCTCTATCGGTATTATGTCGAAGGTCTTCCGCGTCGATCACGACCAGGAAGCTATTGACGCAGGTGTCGCCGCGCTTCCGCTACATACTCGGGACATCAAGATTCTCAAGGACGACCTGCCTTCCATCACTGACCTTCCGTCGAAGTTCGGTTTGGACATCACGGTTTCGCGCATTGAGTACAAGGGCCACCTCTACATTCCGTCTCCGGGTGACACTGTCTCCGTCGGCGATATTATTTCCGTCGTCGGTACAGAGGAAGAAATTGCTCGTGCCGCCGAGTACATTGGCGAGCTTATGCCGGGTGATCCGACACACGACGGTCGCCTGGACTTCCGTCGCATCTTCGTCTCTGCATCTGACGTGGTCGGTGTACCCATTGCGGAACTTCAGACTCGCATGGACGGCATAATCATTACGCGTATTCGCCGCGGCGACCACGACATCGTCGCAGAGCCAAACATGCGCCTAGAGCTTGGTGATCGCGTCCGCGTGGTTGCACCGCCAGAGAAAATCAAGGACGCAACAAAGTTCTTCGGCGACTCCTACAAGAAGCTTTCCGACGTCAACCTCTTGCCCCTCACCCTTGGGCTTACGCTGGGTGTCTTGGTGGGTCTCATCAAGATTCCGCTTCCGGGCGGCAGCTCGCTCGCCCTGGGGTCCGCTGGTGGTCCACTGGTTGTGGCGCTGATTCTGGGTGCTGTCGGTCGCACTGGCCCGTTGGTCTGGCCTATCCCCTACTCGGCCAACCTGGCGTTCCGCACCATGGGTCTAGCACTGTTCCTGGCAGGTATCGGCACCACTGCCGGTAAGGGATTCCAGGCTGCGTTGTCTGACCCGGCATCACTGACAGTTCTGGGTCTTGCCGCCATCATCGCGTTTAGCTCCGCACTGTTGACCCTCATTGTCGGTCACCGTGTGCTGAAGATTCCATTCGGCCAAACTGCGGGTATCCTCTCGGGCTTGCAGACTCACCCGGCAGTGCTCTCATACGTCAACGACCAGGCCAAGAACGAGTTGCCGGCAATGGGATACACAACGGTGTATCCAATGGCCATGATCATGAAGATTATTCTCGCCCAGGTCCTGGTCGTGTTGGTGCTATAGCGCTAACCCAAAATGACGGCCGTGCCAGTGGCACGGTCGTGCATGCCGCGCATATCCGAGTCGGTGATTGCTGGCGGCAGCAAGAAAAGAGTAAGCAAGCTGCGGAAGAAGGCACGAACAAAGCCAACTCGCTCGCCGGGCTTGTCCACGCGAGCGACACCCATCTTCATCATCCACTGGCCCGGAGTGCGGGCGAACAGCCAAACCGACACCGTGCCAATAATGAGGAAGACAACTGGCGAATAGGTCGCAAGGAATGACTGCCAGGCGATAAACGAATCCCCGAACTGGTCAATCTGCGCCTCGCTCGGGCCGAAGAACATCGAAAAAGCGCCGGCAATCATCAAGGAAATAATCCAGTCAATGAGAATGCCGCCGACGCGACGCATCAACGTCGCTTGCGATCCTGGGCCATCGGGGGCAAGACCCAATGCCTGGCCGGGATAGTCCGAGAGCTTGTCCGGATTATCGAACTCTCCCGGAATCTGAGGGCCATCTAGCCAACTGTGCTTTTCTTCCATGGGTTCATAGTCTAATGCAGCAATCCGGCTATCAAATCACGGGCTGGGACAGCCATTCAGCGCGTGCGGGGGTAATCCGGGGGCGATGTTGCGTCGCCTTTTCCATTTTCTTATCAGCACGGGAGCTAAAGGCGCGTCGTAAAGCGTGTGTGACATGAATGCGCAGGGTATTGCCTTGTTTCCACAAATAGATAACCTGCTCCCTATTTGCGTAACCTGTTCCGTATTGGCGAATTTCTCACGCACCATGCCAGAAATTCGTGGTTCTAATTCCAGAATGAATGCGTGGTTCGTTAAGCTTGAAGGCGTCAACCGGCCAGTCCTTGACAGCGCGGCAGGTGCACGAAACATCGTGCAAGAATTCCCTACTGCGTACTAAACAAGGCCAACTAAGGAGACCGCACATGTCCTTCAAAACTCCCGAGGAAGTAGTCGCGTATATCAAGGAAGAGGGCGTCGAGTTCGTCGACGTCCGCTTCACGGATGTTCCCGGCATCGAGCAGCACTTCACCATCCCGGCATCCGCATTTGACGAGGACGCGATGGCCGAAGGCCTGGCATTCGACGGTTCCTCGATTCGTGGTTTCACTTCCATCGACGAGTCCGACATGGCACTGCTGCCCGACCTGAGCACCGCGCGCATTGACCCGTTCCGCAAGGCAAAGACCCTGAACGTCAAGTTCTTCGTCCACGATCCGTTTACCCTCGAGCCGTTCTCCCGCGACCCGCGTAACGTCGCGAAGAAGGCGGAGGAATACCTCATCTCTACCGGCATCGCCGACACCTGCTTCTTCGGCGCTGAGGCGGAGTTTTACATCTTCGACAACGTCAAGTTCGAGACCGACACCAACCGCGGCTTCTACGAAGTTGATTCCATCGAAGGCTGGTGGAACCGCGGCAAGGACCAGAACCCGGACGGCTCTGCAAACCTGGGTTACAAGACCCGTCTAAAGGGCGGCTACTTCCCTACCGCTCCGTACGACCACTACCAGGACCTGCGCGACAAGATGTGCCTGAAGCTCGCTGACGCCGGCTTCGACCTGGAGCGCGCCCACCACGAGGTCGGCACCGGTGGTCAGCAGGAGATCAACTACAAGTTCAACACGATGTTGCACGCTGCAGACGACCTGCAGACCTTCAAGTACATCATCAAGAACACCGCCTGGGAAGAGGGCAAGTCCGTCACCTTTATGCCGAAGCCGCTGGCTGGCGACAACGGCTCGGGCATGCACGCTCACCAGTCGCTGTGGAAGGACGGCAAGCCGCTGTTCCACGATGAGGCCGGTTACGCAGGTCTGTCGGACATCGCTCGCTGGTACATCGGCGGTATCCTTCACCACGCAGGTGCGGTACTGGCCTTCACCAACCCGACCCTGAACTCCTACCACCGCCTGGTCAAGGGCTTCGAGGCTCCGATCAACCTGGTCTACTCGCAGCGCAATCGCTCTGCCGCTGTTCGCATTCCGATCACCGGCTCCAACCCGAAGGCAAAGCGCATCGAGTTCCGCGCCCCGGACCCGTCGGGCAACCCGTACCTTGGCTTCGCTGCCATGATGATGGCCGGACTGGACGGCGTGAAGAACCGCATCGAGCCGCACGCTCCGGTCGACAAGGATCTCTACGAGCTCCCGCCGGAGGAAGCCGCCGACATCCCGCAGGCTCCGACCTCTCTCGAGGCCGCACTCGAGGCCCTGCGCAACGACCACGAGTTCCTGCTCGAGGGCGATGTCTTCACCGAGGACCTCATCCAGACCTACATCGACTACAAGTACGAAAACGAGATCGAACCGGTTCGCCTGCGCCCGACTCCGCAGGAATACGAAATGTACTACGACTGCTAAAGTTTTCGCTTCACGACGGCCACAGCAAGCACCCCCCCCCATTGCTCCTCATGGCCGCCCAACGAGCTTGTTAGATGCCGCCTGACCACAGTTAATGTGGTCAGGCGGTTTTTCATTGCGGTCATGCTGGCTGCGGGCGCCTGGGCCCGCATACGCGCGCGTATGTGAGCACGAATTTGTGCGCGGTTCCGGGCCACTCCCCTGAACAGGGTCATACACCACCACAAAAGGGCCGCGACCCCTGCACGAGTAGAGTTGCACACTCTCCGCCCCAGTCTTATCGATGCAATATTCACTTGTCGATGCGCTATAGCGTGGCCATAAGTGAACAGCGCATCGACAAGTGACAGGGTGGGGAGGATACCGTGCGCATAAGTGCCGGACAGCCGTCGATAAGTGACGAAAAATCGTCGATAAGTGAAGGAAAATCATCGATAAGTGCCAGGAAATTGGCCATACGTGCGAGGGTGTCGCTAGGGACAACACGAGGGACGGATGCGAGGGACACCGCAAGGGGGGGGGCGGACACCAAGAGCGGATGGGGCATGCTGCGAAGGTAGGATGCCAGGCAATCACGCCCGTTGAACCAGAAATGTGTCGCAACTTAATGACATGTGACAAAGTTCATAAACATTGATGCGTGGGAGGATAATTCACTCATCTGTAATCGTTCTCAAAAAGTATCAATTGTGCATGTCGAAGTAGTTATTACGGGCAACTTATTGACGGAAATTGGGCTCTGTCGCTGTGACCGTCGTAAAGCAGAAATGGCGTGCTGAAAACTGCGTAAACGCCCCCTACGCTGTGGTTTTTCCGTATGGTGGTACGACATACCCCTCGGAAATGGCGCCTCGAGAGCCCGCGCCGAGGCGTTTTGATTGATTCTGGAGAGCATGCATCTGGAATAACTTAAGCCCAGCCGCCGCATAGGGTGGCCGATGAACATTAAGAAGGATTTGAGCATTCTTGACTAACGAAAACGCTGCCAACCCAGAAAACTCAACTCGCATTGATTTTCTCTACCTCAGCGAACCTGACATGGTTGAAGCTGGTGTCACGGATTTCGCCAAGTGTGTTGAGACCATGGAAGAAACCCTGATTCTGCTGGCCGACGGCGACTACCGGATGGCCGGCGCTTCCGCTAACTCCCACGGTGCCCAGATCAACTTCCCGGATAACCCAATCCATGAGGGTATGCCGGCAAATGGCCCTGACCGTCGTTTCATGGCAATGCCCGCTTACCTCGGTGGTCGCTTCAACGGCGCAGGTGTGAAGTGGTACGGCTCCAATGCCGATAACCGCCAGAACGACCTGCCACGTTCGATCCACCTGTTCATTCTCAACGATGCAATTACGGGTGCCCCGAAGGCTGTCATGTCGGCAAACCTCCTGTCGGCATACCGCACTGGCGCTGTTCCGGGTGTCGGCGTCAAGCACCTTGCCGTCGAAGACGCCGAGGTCGTTGGCATCATTGGCCCGGGTGTTATGAGCCGCACCATTCTCGGCTCTGCCATGTCGCAGCGTCCGGGCATCAAGAAGGTCAAGGTCAAGGGCCGCTCCCAGGCTTCGACCCAGAAGGCTGTCGATTGGATTAAGGACGAGTTCCCACAGCTTGAAGAGGTCCGTATCGTCGAGACCGAAGAAGAGGCCATCCGCGACTCCGACATCCTCATCGCCGGCACCTCGACTTCCTCCGATGGCCCGTCCGGTTTCCCGTACTTCAAGAAGGAGTACCTGAAGCCCGGCGCGCTGCTGCTCATGCCAGCCGCTGCACGCCTCGACGACGACTTCGTGCGTTCCGACGACTGCAACCTCGTCGTTGACTACACCGGCCTGTACGAAGAGTGGTTCAACGAGAACGGCCCAGACGTGACCTATGAGCGCTTGCTCGGTATTCCGGGTAACCGCTGGTGGGACATGAAGGAAGAGGGCACTCTTCCCGCCGAGAAGCTTGTCAACATCGGCGATATCGCTTCCGGTAAGGCCCCGGGTCGCCAGAACGACGAGGAAATCTTCTGCTACTCCATCGGAGGCATGCCAGTCGAGGACGTCGCCTGGGCCACCGATGTCTACGACAACGCCCTGGCAAAGGGCATCGGCACCAAGCTGAACCTGTGGGATGTTCCGCTGCTGAAGTAATAGTGACCAGTAAGTTCGACAACACGATTAGTAAGCTCAACAAGCTAGACGCGAAGTAGGCGAGTTTTACCAATGGGTAAGTTCAAACCCAGCAGTGACCAGACAACTCCGGAAGGAATCCAACGATACATCCGGGACAATGACATTCGCTGGGTAGACGTCCAGTTCACCGACGTTCCCGGCATCGAACAGCACCTAACCGTTCCGGTATCCGAGTTTGATGAGGACTCCGCTTACGAGGGCCTTGCCTTCGACGGATCGTCCATTGCGGGTTACACCTCGGTGGATAACTCCGACATGATGCTGCTGCCCGACCTGGACACGGCTTTCATCGACCCGTTCCGCAAATCGAAGACGCTGAACATGAAGTTCTTCGTCCATGACCCGCACACCCGCGAGCCATTTAGCCGCGACCCGCGCAATATTGCCCGTAAGGCCGAGAACTACCTGAACGAACTGGGCTTCGCCGATACCTGTAATTTTGGCGCTGAGGCAGAGTTCTACATCTTCGACTCCGTCCGCTACGACTCCAGTTCAAACAAGTCATTCC
This sequence comes from Corynebacterium sp. HMSC065H09, assembly GCF_001812845.1. Lineage (NCBI taxonomy): Bacteria > Bacillati > Actinomycetota > Actinomycetes > Mycobacteriales > Corynebacteriaceae > Corynebacterium > Corynebacterium sp. HMSC065H09. Next base: position 178,967 of record NZ_KV810592.1, on the reverse strand, counting down.
ACGAGGTGGACTCGGTTGAGGGCTGGTGGAACTCCGGTGTGAAGGTAAACCCGGACGGATCGCGCAACCTCGGCCACAAGGTGCGCACCAAAGGCGGCTACTTCCCTACTGCTCCGTATGACCACATGCAGGATCTTCGTGACGAAATCGGCGAGCACCTGCAGGATGTTGGCTTCCATGTTGAGCGCTCCCACCACGAGATGGGCTCCGGCGGTCAGCAGGAGATTAACTATCGTTTCAATACCCTGCTGCACGCCGCCGATGACATGCAGACTTTCAAGTACGTGGTGAAGAACACCGCCAAGTTCAACCAGAAGTCCGCTACCTTCATGCCGAAGCCGTTGGCCGGCGATGGCGGCTCTGGTATGCACATCCACCAGTCACTGTGGAAGGATGGCAAGCCACTATTCCACGATGAAAACGGTTACGGTGGCCTGTCCGACATGGCGCGCTACTACATTGGCGGCATCTTGAAGCACGCCGGTGCAGTCCTGGCTTTCACCAACCCGACAATGAACAGCTACCACCGCCTGGTTCCGGGATTCGAGGCTCCCGTCAACTTGGTCTACAGCCAGGAGAACCGCTCGGCCGCCATCCGAATCCCGATTACCGGCGCAAACCCGAAGGCCAAGCGCATCGAGTTCCGCGCTCCGGACCCGTCGGGCAACCCGTACTTGGCTTTCACCGCCGCAATGATGGCTGGTCTCGACGGCATCAAGAACCGCATCGAGCCTGGCAAGCCGATTGACAAGGATCTCTACGAGCTGCCACCAGAGGAACTCAAGGACGTCCCCACCGTCCCGCATTCGCTGGAGGGTGCGCTGAAGGCGCTGGAAGAGGACCACGAGTTCCTGCTTGCCGGCGATGTCTTCACACAGGATCTCATCGACGCGCATATCCGCTACAAGTTCGAGCAGGAGATTATGCCGGCACGTCTGCGCCCGACGACGCAGGAGTTCGAGCTCTACTACGACTGCTAGCATTCGCCCCGTAAAGCTCGCTTGACGACGCCCACACCGCTACCCCACCTAACCGTCTTGGGGTAGCGGTGTTTTTAGCTGGGGCATACTTTTTAGTCGGCACATTTAGTAGAGCTAGCACCACTGCGAACTAGACGGATCAGGGCTACCCTTGATTGTTATGAACAACAAGTCACTGACCCGTTCCACCAATAACAAAATGGTTGCAGGTGTGCTCGGTGGGTTCGCTGAGTATTTCAACTGGGATGCGACTTTGCTGCGCGTTATATTTGTCGCGTCTTTCCTGATGCCTGGTCCGCAGTTTCTTCTCTACCTCGCAGCATGGATTATCATGCCGAAGGAAACTTACGTATAAGCGCGGTCGACCGAAAAATACCTAAATAGCCATACCTTGGAGTATTTATCTAATGAGCGACGCCGCTCCCGAAAAACCCACCAAGAAAATTTACCGCTCGCGTAATGACCGCCTCCTCGGTGGCGTCCTCGCAGGAATCGCGGAAAGCCAAGGCTGGGATATCACTTTCACACGAATGGTCTACATCATCCTTCCCTGCGTTGGATCGATGATTGGCTGGAAGATTAGCGCTGGATTCCTAGCTCTTTACCTCTTAGCCTGGTTCGTCCTGCCAGATGGCGAGTACACGCTTGACGACGATGCCCGCGGCTCCAACCACGCAGAGAAAGAAAATAAGCAATAAACGTCAAGCTTAATAAGATTGATACCTTTCCGTTACTCGCAACGCCCTCACCAGCACTATTCCAATTTCGCAATCACGCAAATTCGGTAACAAATAGAGCATAGAGCGCACAGATTCGCGCCATTTGACTTGCACAGGCCCCAGAATTACCTAGTGTTCTTTCTGTACGGCTTTGAAGCCACACCATCTTCGAATGTCCGATATTCAAAAGAATTGTCAATTTCTCTTTGAATTTAATTCGGACAAATAGTGGAAGATGCCAATAATTGAATAGGTAACTTAGTTAGCTCTCAAGAAAGTGGTTTTGAAATGCAGAACAAGAAGATGACCCGTATCGCTACCGCAATCGTTGGCTCCGCCGCTCTTCTCGGCGGCCTGGCTGCATGTTCTTCCGATGACGCACAGGATGCTGCTAACAACGCCAAGGATCAGGCGGGCCAGGTAGCAACCGACGCCACTGATAAGGCTGGCGACGCTATGGACGGAGCTAAGGACAAGGCTGGCGAGGCTGCTGATGGCGCTAAGGACAAGGCTAACGAGGCTATGAACGGTCTGGGGCTGGGCGACGCTGCTGGCGAGGATGTGGCAGAGGCTGACCTGCCTGAGTCCATCACCGAGGCAGCTTCTTCCTTCACCTCCCCGTACGATTCTGAGGCTGGCGAGTTCAAGTCCGCTAAGAAGGTCGGCGACGCGGTTGCCGCTGAATACGAGAACGTCACCTTCGTTGAGTCCCCAGAGACTAATGGTGCACAGCCGCTGATCGGTAAGATTCGCGAGACCTGGGTTGCCAACGGTGCACTGGAAAACGAGATTGGTCTGCCGACCGCACCGGAGTCGGAGATTGAAAACGGCTGGGAGCAGCCGTTCACTAAGGACACCATGAAGTGGACCTCTGAGGACGGCCAGAACTACTCCGACTCCTACGAGAACAAGTAGTTCGACACGAACCGAAAGATTTTGAGCGTGCCGGTTGGCACGCTCTTTTTCTTTCCCCCTAACTAGTCAAGCTCCTCTTCCCCCCCCCTAGTCAAAAACGCCAGAGGCACCGCGCCGATGTGCGCCAACAATGTTGATATCGACAATCCCCACGGCAGCCATTGATGCAAAGACCGTGGTGGGGCCTACGAACTTAAAACCAGCTTTCTTCAATGCCTTGGCAAGCGCCTTGGACTCCTCGGAGTAGCTGGGCACCTCTTCGATTGAACGTGGCTCGGGAGACTTCTCCGGTTTAAACGACCACATCAACTCGGCTAAGCCGCCGTTTTCACGCAGAGCAATCGTCGCCGCGGCGTTATTGATTACCGCGGTAATCTTCCTGTGATTCCGAATGATTCGTTCATCATTCATCAATCTTTCGACATCTTCGTCATCGAAATCAGCAACCGCATCGGGGTCGAAGTTCGCGAAGGCTTCCTGAAACGCGGGCCGCTTCTTCAGCACTGTCTCCCACGACAACCCCGCCTGAAATACCTCCAGGCTGAGCCGTTCGAATAGTCCTTGCTCATCGCGCACCGGCATCCCCCACTCGGTGTCGTAGTACTCTCTCAGCAGCTCACTGTGAGCAGCCCATGCCGGTCGAGCCAATCCATCCTCACCGATGATGAGCCCATTGTTTTCCGTGTAGTCCGATCCAATTTTCATCAGTCTTTCCAATCCCCCAATTCCGGTTTGACTTAGCTGAGCACCGCAGGTCTTAATTCTTATGCTTGTGTTGACGCCCAACCAGAGCGCCATACACCAGATCCAGCGTCGGCGTTTCCACTTTCGCCTTCTGCCCCATCCGGCGGATTGCGCCAATCTGGGCATCGAGCTCATTGGTAAGTCCCGCGGTGTAGTCGCGCTGCATCGACGAGGTGTTGTCGTACCCTTGAGCATCAGTAAAGGCCAAGGTCCGCGACACGATGTCCTCTGGCAGCGCAACGCCGCAGGCTCGACCGACTGCCTCGGTTTCTTCAAACATCCGCGTCAAGCTGTCGCGCATTTCCGAACGCAAGTAACCAATCGGACTATCAGCCAGGGCACCTAGGGCACCGAGGTTAGCCACGAACATCGCTTTTGCCCAGATATCGACCCAGATATCCGGGAGCTGTTCGCCACCGAGCCCAGCCATGTGCAATGCCTCGATAACTGCCCCGACCAGGTCATTAGTGGAGTCATCGAATGTGCCGATGTTCAGGCTCATCGGTCCTGGTCGGAAGGTGACTTCTGCCGGGCCAGTGTGGATAAAGAAACCGCGGATAACACCCGGGAACACCTTGTCCTCACCGAACCGCCCCGCTGCCAAATAAGGGATTTCCACCGAGTTATGGGTGGTCACCACTGCTGCACCAGCCGGAACTTGCGGGAAAGGATCGTTGCCCGGCAGCGCCTTGGTCGCCGCAATCACAACATCGACGTCGACGCCATCGGCAGTGAGTTCACCCCAATTGTCGGCTGCTTTGACGGGGATAATGCTGCGTTCCCCGTGCTCGTCGATAAGCGTGAGCCCCACCTCACGAAGACGTGTCAGGGTCTCGCCGCGGGCGAGAAAGACGACATCATAACCCGCTTGCACGAGGCGACCGCCAAACCAGCCGCCGACAGCTCCTACACCTAAAACTCCAATCCTCATAGCTGCCACCTTACGACTTCCGCACTGAGCGCGAAATAGGTTGCATGCGGTTGTCCACAGGCAATCCAGGCTATCCCCAAATGTGAAATTTGAGCTTGAATTACTACCTTGTCAAAACTATGTAAAGCGGAGTAGGGTCGAAGTTAATAGATATCAACCCAGGGTTGTTACTCTTTTGAGGCAAGACCTGAGGCCCACAGTTTGTGGTGCCTCGGGTCTTTTTGCGTTTAACGGCCCTGCTTACTGTGAAGGAAGGTCACGATGGGGTCGTCAAAAGATTCCAGCGCGAGGGCAATAGTTGAAAACCTCGGTGGACCCGGAAACATCACAAGCATGACGCACTGTGCGACGCGTCTGCGTTTTGAACTCGGTGATGTCTCCAAGATCAACGAGGACAAGATTGACAAGGTGCCGGGCGTACTCGGTGTCGTTCACCAGGGCGATAACCGCTACCAGGTCATCTGTGGCGGTGGCGTCGAATCGATGTACACGGCAATTAAGCATCTACCGGAAATGAAGGGTGCCGGCGCAGTCGCCACTAAGTCCGACGCAGACGTTAAGGCAGAAGCTCGCTCGAAGGCACGCGGCAAGTACTCCTGGCTGGACAATTTCTTCGAGTACCTCTCGGATTCCTTCCGCCCAATCCTGGGCGTGCTGTTGGGTGCATCGCTGATTATCGCGATTGCCGCGGTACTCGACGGCCTGAACATCGTCGACTTCCGCGCTGAGGATAAGTCCGCCACCTGGATTTTCGTCGATGCCATGTGGCGCAGCGTCTTCTACTTCCTGCCAATCATGGTCGCCTACAACGCAGCGAAGAAGCTGCGGGTAGATCCATGGCTGGGCGCAGCCATCATGGCTGCCCTAATGACGCCGGAGTTTATGAGTCTGCAGGATACCGATCGCTTCTCGGACACCATCAAGACAGTCAACGAGGAACTCGGTACCGAAACTTTCACCGCCAACATCTTCGGCCTGCCAATGCAGCTCAATGACTACGGCGGACAGGTCTTTGTACCGCTGATCATGGTCGCCATCCTGGCAGTGGTCTACCACGGTTTGAAGAAGATCTTCCCGGAGAATGTGCAGATGGTCTTCGTGCCGTTTATCTCCATGCTGATCATGATTCCGCTAACGGCCTTCCTCATCGGCCCGCTGGGCATCTGGCTTGGTAACGGCATCGGCTCCGGCCTGGCATGGATGAACTCGAACGCACCGTTTGTGTTCGCAATTCTCATCCCGATGCTCTACCCGTTCCTCGTACCGCTTGGCCTGCACTGGCCACTGAATGCGCTGATGCTGGTCAATATCCAGACTCTCGGCTACGACTTCATCCAAGGCCCGATGGGTGCCTGGAACTTCGCCTGCTTCGGAGCAACTGCCGGTGTGCTGGTTCTTTCCATGCGCGACCACGACACTCAGATGCGCCAAACTGCAACGGGGGCACTCGCTGCCGGTCTCTTCGGTGGTATCTCCGAGCCGTCCCTCTACGGTATTCACCTGCGCTTCAAGCGGATTTACCCGCGCATGCTGCTCGGCTGTTTCGCCGGCGGTCTGACTATCGCCATCCTGTCGGCTCCGTTCGGTGGTGTGACAACCAACGCCTTCGTCTTCACCTCCCTCATCACCACTGTCGTGTTCAAACCGATGTGGGTCTACCTGATTTCCGTCGCCGTGGCATTCTTCGTCGCCATGTTCGCCATCATTCTCACCGACTACCGCACGCCGGAAGAGAAGGCTGAGGCCGAGGCCGCACGCGCCGCAGAGCTTGACGACGAACCCAGCGACGCCACCCCACACGCTGCCACCAGTGGCTCCGATTCGGCTCCAGCTGAGGCTTCCGGTGACGCTGGTACCAACGCCGAGGCTGCCGCACCGGCTGCTGCGGCAGCTGGCGCCGGTGGTGTCGCAACTGCCGTTGATACCAAGCCTGTACAGGTGCAGGCCCCGGTTGCCGGTGAGGTTGTCAGCCTTGCCGAGGCCGGCGACGCGGTCTTTGCCTCCGGTGCTCTCGGTGACGGTGTCGGTATCAAGCCAACCAGTTCTACCGTGGTCGCACCCGTATCGGGCACGTTGATGACTGTGGCAAAGACCGGTCACGCCTTCGGTATTAAGACCGATGACGGTGTAGAGGTACTCGTCCACGTCGGTATCGACACGGTCAAGATGGCCGGTGAAGGCTTCGATGTCCAGGTTTCCAAGAAGCAGCACGTCGAGGCCGGCGATGTACTTGCCGAGGTCGATTTCGACAAGGTCAAGGAAGCTGGTTACCCAACCACGACACTGATGACCATCACCAATACCAAGAAGCTAACCAAGGTTTCCCCGGTCACCGGCATCTCTGTCCAAGCCGGCGACATGGTCATCGAAGTTCAGCCATAATTGATTTCTAGAAGGCATACCGGCCTGAAATCCCTCAACTTATGGAGGAGTTCACGGTTACCGACATGGAAATCCTGAGAGTATTCAATAACAACGTGGTCCTGGCCAAGGACGCGACCGGCGAGAAAATCATCACCGGCCGCGGCATTGGCTTCAAGGCCCGCCCGGGGAAGCCGGTTGATTCGAGCAAAGTTGTTCGCATCTTTGTCCCAGCGGAAGGCCGTGATCCGGACCATATTGCCACGATGCTCACAGAAATTCCGCTGGCTCACATGACTCTTGTGACCGATGCGGTAACCGCAGCCGGCCTGCCGGAATCGATGACGAAGAACGCTTCCCTCCTTGTGGCGTTAGCCGATCACATTGGTTTCGCCATCATGAGGGCAGCTAACGGGCAGCGAGCAGATTACCCGCTGCTCGCGGAAGTCAGCCAACTTTATAGTGAAGAATACGCGCAGGCGCAGGCGATTTTGTCGCATATCAATCGCGCTCTCAATGACCGTCGTATAGCACCATTGCCCCGTTCCGAAGCAGTGGCTATTACGTTGCACCTGGTCAACGCCGGGTTTGCCACGGGTGATTTGAGCTTCACCTACACCATGACGGGCGTCCTGCAGCAGCTGCTCACAATCATTGAAAGTGATTTTGGCATCACGCTGGAGCCAGAGACTGTCAATGTGGGGCGCTTCATCACACACCTGCGCTACCTGTTCGTCCGGATTGCCAAGCATGAGCAGTTGAAAGATCACTCCTCCGCTATTGGCCAGGCCATCCGTGACTCCGCCCCAGAGGCGTTTCGCTGCGCACAGCGTATTTCCGCAGTCATTGAACTGCGTCTGGGGTCGGGGTTGACGGAAGACGAAGTTTCCTACCTCACCCTGCACATTGCACGCATTGTGCAGGCAGCGGCTGTATCTCCCACCGCCTCCAGGGCTTCCCGGAGCGTGCGCGACGTTGATGCTAAGCAAGCACCAGCGGTGGGGTGTACAGGCACTGTGCCTGAGTCAGAAAATTTCACATATTCGACCCGAAAGGATTCAACCATGATTACTCGTACCGCTACCATCGGTTCCTCCGTAGGCCTGCACGCTCGCCCGGCTTCCCTGTTCACTCAGGCTGCTGCTGAGTACGACTACGACATTGTCATTTCCCTTGACGACGAAGAGGCCGATGCCGCCTCGATCCTGGAGGTCATGACCCTCGGCGCTAAGCACGGCGACGAAGTCACGCTGAGCTGCGAGGACGACTCCGCAGCTGCAGCTCTGGACGAGCTTGCAGCCATGCTCGAGCGCGACCTTGATGCCGAGTAAGCCCAGCTAGAACGCTCCTGGATAACACCACGGCACACCACGACCGACGAGTATCCCCGCAGAGGTCCCGAAAAGGAGATCGGAAGCAATGAACGAGCAGCACACTGTCATCTATGGCATCGGTGTCTCGACCGGTACGGCCAGCGCTGAAGTAGTAAAGGTACTCCCCGCCCCGGGAGTTGATACTCAAGAGCCGTCGTCGACCGATCCCGTCGCCGATGGTGAGCGCGTCCGCGCGGCGATGGCCAACGTCGCAGAGTCGCTGAAGAAGCAGGCTGAGCACTCCAGCCCGCAGGCACGCCCGATTCTGGAGGCCACTGCGCAACTGGCTTCCGATAGGGCGCTCGCCAAGGCCGTGGTGAAGAAACTCAAGGCAGGCTCCGGCATCACCCAGGCCGTTCACGATGCCGTTGAAGACTACGCGCAGCTCCTAACCAGTCTCGGTGGCTACATGGCTGAACGTGTCACCGACCTCTACGATGTTCGCGACCGCACAATTTGCGAGCTGCGTGGCCTGCCAAAACCGGGCGTCCCGGATGTTTCCACCCCAACTATTCTGCTTGCCGACGATCTCGCGCCCGCCGAAACCGTGGGTCTTGACCCCGAGTTTGTCGTAGGCATTGCCACCGCCGGTGGCGGGCCGACCAGTCACACGGCTATCCTCGCAGCACAGCTGGGCATTCCAGCCGTCGTTAAGGCGAAGGGCGTCATGGAACTCGAGGCCGGTACCTTCGTCGCCATTGACGGCGGCGCCGGTGAGGTAATTGCGAATCCGACCGCCGATGAGGTCGCCGCGTTAGAAGAGCGCGCTCGACGCCGGGAAGCAGCCCTGGCACAGTCTGTGGGCGCAGGCAAGACCGCTGATGGGTACCCCGTGAATCTGCTGGCCAACATTGGTACGGCGGAAGATGGTGAGTCTGCAGCAGCGCAAGATAATGAGGGCACCGGCCTGTTCCGTACTGAGTTCCTTTTCCTCGACCGCGACAAGGCTCCGAGTTTGGAGGAACAAACGGAAACCTACACTCGTGTGCTGAAGGCATTCGGTGAGCGACGCGTGGTTGTGCGCACGCTGGATGCGGGTGCGGATAAGCCGCTGAGCTTTGCCGACCTAGGCGAGGAAGAAAACCCGGCGCTGGGTCGCCGCGGACTGCGCCTGTCGCAGGCTCGGGAAGATTTGCTGGATACGCAGCTGGATGCACTCGCCGCTGCGTTTGACGCCACCGGGCGCAAGGCTGACCTACGGGTTATGGCTCCGATGATCGCAACGGTCGAAGAAACAAAGTGGTTTGCGGACAAAGCGCGTGAGCGTGGCCTGCCGAAGGTCGGCATCATGATTGAGGTCCCCGCAGCAGCGATTCGTGCGAAGCAGCTGCTGTCCATTGTGGACTTTGCCTCCATTGGTACTAACGACTTGTCGCAGTACACTATGGCGGCCGACCGTATGCAGGGGGCTCTGGCGGATCTCCTATCGCCATGGCAGCCGGCTGTGCTGCAAATGATTAAGTCCGCATGCAAGGGCGGCAATGCTACCGGCAAGCCCATTAGTGTCTGCGGTGAAGCCGGCGGTGACCCGCTGCTGGCACTGGTCCTGGTGGGCCTCGGCGTGAGCTCGCTGTCCATGGCTTCCAAGAAGGTGCCGGCCGTCCGCGCCGCTCTCCGCCTCCACGACCGCGCTACCTGCCAGCAGATGGCAGCATACGCTGTCGATGCCGAAACTGCGGCCGATGCGAAGGCCGCAGTGACCGCGCTGGTGGATCCGAAGGTGAAGGATCTGCTGTAGAGCGACGGAATTAGCACTAAGCCTGGCGTACACACGCTGTCAGCGTAAACGTGTGCGCCAGGCTCTTTCTCTTATGTTCGCTGCCCCATCACAGGCAGCAAATTTTCTGGGAAATTTCTTGATTTTCCCTCTCTCGAACGCCCCATTAGGATAAATAGAGTGCCTTCGTCGGCACCACCAACGCCGTCGAAGCCCCTTAATAATTCAAATAAAGACGGATCATACAAGCCGCAACTTAATTCACGCATCAGGCTCCACCCAGCCCGTGAAAATTCACAATTTCACATTAAGAGTGTCAGTTTTCGACATCGTGGCCTTTCATCTACATGGGCACACGAACTGCAATTGCGCTGCTGTAACGGGCGTTTGCGCCACCGCAGCACCGGCAACAATGGCATCGCCACAGCAGCTTGCAGCATCGCCCTTGACCTTACGGGCGACACTAATTTAGAAAGAACACAATTCTCATGACCAAGTCGAGCGGAGTGGAGTCCCCGAAGTCTTTCGCTTCCATTATCGTTGTTACAGCTCTCATGCTGTTTTCGATGTTCTTCGGCGCGGGCAACCTCATCTTCCCGCCGAAGCTCGGAGTGGATTCCGGTACCAATTTTGGCCCCTCAATCACCGGCTTCCTGCTCACCGGTGTGGCGTTGCCAGTTCTGGCCATCATCGCTATCGCCATTTCAGGCAACAACCTGCGTGACCTAGCGTTCCGCGCGGGCCGCATCTTTTCCTTGGGCTTCCCGGTAATCGCATACCTTTCCATCGGTGCTTTCTACGCTCTGCCGCGTACCGGTGCCGTGTCGTACGAAACCGGTGTCCAGCCGATTTTCGGCAGTGATTCACTGGCCGTCGCTGCGGCCTTCTACTTTGTTTTCTTCGGTATCGCCTTAGCACTTGCGTGGAATCCGAATGAAATTGTGTCCAAACTGGGCAAGATTCTCACCCCGGCTTTGCTGATTCTCTTGGTTGTATTGGTTGGAATGTCGGCATTCAAATTCGATGCCGCTCCGGCTGCGCCAATTGAGAAGTACTCCTCTACCCCATTTGCCTCCGGCCTGGTCGAGGGCTACCTCACCATGGACTCCATCGCCGGCCTGGCATTCGGCATTATTGTGATTTCCGCCCTGCGCGTCAGCGGTGTCCCAGAAGGCAAGCGCATGGTTCGCGGAACCATGACCGCAGGACTGTTCGCCGGCATTTTGCTCGCCATCATCTACTTGGGTCTGGGCTATGTCGGCCAGGTGCTGCCGAATGCCGCCTCCTTCGATAACGGCTCGGGCATTCTCGCAGAGGCTTCCAAGCTGGCCATGGGCCAGGTCGGACAGATTGTCTTCGGCCTCATCGTTCTGCTCGCATGTATGACCACGGCTGTCGGCCTAATTGCCGCCACCAGTGAGTTCTTCAACCTGCTGCTTCCGGGCATCAGTTACAAGGCCTGGGCCATTATCTTCACGGTCATGTCCTTCGTAATGGCAACACAGGGGCTGTCTCAGGTACTGGCGATTGCCGCGCCGATCATCACCTTTATTTACCCGCCGGCTATCACTCTGATTGCACTGACTCTTCTCGACCCGGTCATTTCCTACTCCTTCAAGCTGCATTACACCTACCGCCTGGGCGTCTGGGTTGCCACCATCTGGTCGGGTATCTCAGTACTCTCCGGTTTGGGTGTCGGTGGTTCTGCTTTGGCGGACTTCCTCAGTCTCGTACCTGGTCAGAGCATCGAGTTCGGATGGTTCCTGCCGACTCTGGCAGCGACGGTGATCGGATACGCAATTGACGTCGTCACGCGAAAGCAGCGCGCAAATCGCCCGGCGAGTGTGCTTGCCGACGAGACCGTTACAGAAGAGGTAGCCGAAAAGGCGTAAAACCACACCCGGTTATTTGCGTTGCATAACGTAAATACCGCACGCTAGAGAAGTAAATTCCATCCGAACAAGGATTGACTATGAGTACCCGAATGCGTTTTACGCAAACGCTCCTATTCCGCGTTATTGTCGCGATTATTCTGGGCATTGTCTGCAGCTTTTTCTTCCCGGAATGGCTGGCTCGAATTTTTGTCACTTTCAATGGCCTCTTTGGTAACTTCCTGGGCTTCTTTATCCCGGTGCTGATTTTTGCCCTCATCACGCCGGCGATTGCCAGCCTGGGCCGCGGCGCCGGAAAGTGGCTGGGTATTACCACTGCTATCGCCTACGGCTCGACGGTGTTTTCAGGCTTGCTGGCCTACGCCGCCACCCAGGGGCTCTACCCTTGGCTGCTCGGCGCTGATCAGGCCGGCACATCGGTGGATATTGATGAGGGCGCGCTGGAGAGCTTCTTCAATGTGGAGATGCCACCGCCGTTTGACGTCATGACCGCCCTGTTGCTGGCTTTCACGGTCGGTGTGGCGATGACCACCGTGAAGTCGGACTCGCTCTACCGCGGTGCGACGCAGCTGCGCGACGTGATTATGAAGATCATCTCGGCGTTTATCATCCCGCTGCTGCCGATTTACATCTTTGGCATGTTCCTGTCTATGGGCATGAACGGCAACCTGACCACGACGCTGTCGATGTTCTTCAAGGTGCTGCTTCTGGCAGTCATCGGCACCGTGCTCCTGTTGGCAATCCAGTTCTCCATCGCTGGCGCCATCGCTGGCCGCAGCCCGTGGACGTCCCTGAAGAACATGCTGCCGGCTTACGCCACCGCACTCGGTACCTCCTCCTCGGCCGCTACCATTCCGGTGACTTACAAGGCCGCGCTGAAGAATGGTGTCTCGGAGAAGGTCGCTGGCTTTACCGTGCCGCTGTGCGCAACCATCCACCTGGCCGGTTCGATGATGAAGATCACGCTGTTCGCGTTTGCGGTGATGTTCATGGCGGACAAGCCGCTTTCGCCGGGCATGGCCATCGGCTTCATTCTCACTTTGGGTATCACCATGATTGCGGCTCCGGGCGTTCCGGGTGGCGCAATTATGGCCGCGGTCGGTGTGCTGCAGTCCATGCTGGGCTTCGATCAGGAGCAGGTCGCTTTGATGATTGCCGCCTACATCGCCATCGACTCCTTCGGTACCGCATGTAATGTCACTGGTGACGGTGCAATTGCCATGATTGTTAACCGCTTTGCCAAGGATGATGTCATCGACCGTTCCGAAGAGCTCAGCTTCGACGCTGAAGAGGCCAATTCCGCATCTTCCACAACCGAGGCCTAACTGGCTTCGGTGCATATGTAAAAATTAAAGAAAACATCCACCGGTCAACCCCGTCGCAATCTTTCAAAAGGCCTTCTTATGGGCCGATGCGGCGGGTGTTGGCATACATGTAAGGGGCCCGCCTTGGACTTCATTTCGACTCGCGACCCAGAGCGCACGCCGCACAAGTTCTCAGACATTCTCCTGGGAGGTCTCGCTAACGACGGTGGCCTCTACCTGCCGGTCGAGTACCCACAGGTTGACGATGCCACTTTGACGCGTTGGCGCTCCGTGCTTGTCGACGACGGTTACGCAGCCTTGGCTGCAGAGGTCGTCAGCCTTTTTGTGGACGACATTCCACTGGAGGATTTGCGCGGTATCTGTGCACGGGCGTACACCTACCCGAAGTTCTCCGATCCGGATATTGTGCCGGTGACGAAGCTGGAAGATCAGCTCTACATCGGTCACTTGTCCATGGGCCCCACAGCGGCATTCAAGGATATGGCGATGCAGCTGCTCGGTGAGTTCTTCGAGTATGAGCTGGCTCGTCGTGGCGAGACCCTGAACATCCTCGGCGCCACCTCTGGTGACACGGGTTCCTCGGCCGAGTATGCAATGCGCGGCCGTGAGGGAATCAGCGTGTTCATGCTAACTCCGGCTGGTCGAATGACCGCGTTCCAGCAGGCTCAGATGTTTGGTCTGCAGGATGCCAACATTCACAACGTCGCCCTCGACGGTGTCTTCGACGATTGCCAGGACATCGTTAAGGCCGTCTCCGGTGACTTGGAGTACAAGGCCAGCCGCCACATTGGTGCAGTCAACTCGATTAACTGGGCTCGCCTGATGGCTCAGATCGTGTACTACGTCTCCTCGTGGATTCGTGTCACTGGCGGCAACGGTGCTGAGGCGAACAACGCGCAGAAGGTCAGCTTCAGTGTGCCGACCGGCAACTTCGGTGATATTTGCGCCGGCCATATTGCGCGCCAGATGGGTGTGCCAATTGACCGCCTGATTGTGGCTACCAATGAAAACGATGTCTTGGATGAGTTCTTCCGCACGGGTGCCTACCGCGTGCGCAGCGCTGCGGAGACGCAGGCTACCTCTTCCCCATCGATGGATATCTCCCGCGCGTCTAACTTTGAGCGTTTCATCTTCGATCTGCTGGGGCGCGATGCTGAGCGCACTGCAGACCTCTTTGGTGTCAAGGTCAAGGAGGGCGGCTTCTCGCTTACTGCTGATCCAATCTTCCCAGAGGCTTCTGCCCAGTACGGTTTCCTCTCCGGTCGCTCGACTCACGCTGACCGCGTCGAGACCATCAAGGACTGCTGGGAGCGCCTAGAGGTCATGGTCGATCCGCACACCGCTGACGGTATTCACGTCGCCCGCGGCCTGGTAGACCAGGTATCCACCCCAATCGTCTGCCTGGAGACCGCCCTGCCGGTAAAGTTCTCCGAGACCATCCTGGAGGCCACCGGACGCGAGCCGGATTGCCCGGAGCGTTTCGCGGACATCATGAATGCCCCGCGCCGCGTTACCGAGCTGCCGAATGATGTCGATGTGGTGAAGAAGTTCATCGACGACAACGTGGCTTAAAACCGGGCATAGCCCAACGTCACCCCCATCCGCGCAGCAGCGATGTGGAATAGTGCCCTCTTTTTTAAGGGCAAACGGCATTATCTTGGGCTATAGGGCTGTTATTACCCCCGTGATTACCTCACAATTGTTCACATGAGTTTCACTCGAGTTAATAGCCGTCCTATGCCCCACGCGCCCGCATCTTCCCCGCAGGAAGGTTCCCAAAAGACAACCACGGTCTCGCGGGCGCTGGCCGACACACTGGCTCAGCACTGCGACCACTGCTTCGGTCTCATCGGCAACGCGAACTCCCACTTCACGTCAGCCCTTACTGAATCGGGATTCGGCTACTCCTCCGTCCGACACGAATCGGCTGCTGTCGGGGCCGCCGATGCCTTCCACCGCGCAGGCGGAGGGCTAGCCATCGCGACCGCCACTTGCGGCGCAGGATTCACCAATGCGCTAACCACTCTGGCCGAGGCTCGGGTAGCCCGTATTCCGCTGATTTTTGTCGTCGGCACGCACCCGGAACGCCCACGTCCCTTTGACCTTAATCAGGCGGCGCTCCTCGACGCCCTCGACGTCTGTCATCGCACCGTTACTCCCGAGTCCGCGCTTGACGACGCAAACTTTGCGGTCCAGCACGCACTGAGTTCTCGGCAGCCTGTCGTGCTGCTGCTCCCCTATGACATCCAAGAAGCACCGATTACGGCATCTGCGTCTGAAACACAGTCGACTAATCAGGAGCATCTGCACACCGGCCGACCAGAATGGTTGGAGTCAACTGTCGCGTCGCTGGCCGAGGAACTGCAAACTGCCCGTCGCCCACTCATTATTGCTGGTAGAGGTGTGTTGCTCTCTGGTACCGCAGATCTAGTTCGCCGCATCGGGGACGGTGCGGGGGCACTGTTTATGCACTCAGCGATGGCTCGTCATGTGCTTTCCAGTCCGTGGCAGATTGGCACCGTGGGCGGTTTTGCGCACGCGTGGCAGGTGGAGCTAGCTCGACAGGCCGATGTGGTGCTGTTCCTGGGAGCAAGCTTCAACGCTTTCCAAAACCGTGGCGGCAACATGTTTGCACCGGACGCGAAGATTATCCAGGTTGTCGACGAGCCCCATCCCGCTGCTCAGCCGTCGGTGACACCGCTATTGGCTAAGTTGGAGGAACTTCTGCCCGTACTGGCAGAGCAGCTGGAGAAGTCCCGGGGGTCGTCGTCAAGCACATGGCGTGCGGAGTTGAAGACACTGCCGACGACAGCGGAGGTCGAGTCGCTGACGTGCGCGGATGGCCGGTTGGATCCGCGGGCGTGCCTGCAGTATCTGAATCGTATCCTGCCCAATCAGCGCGCTGTGTGTACTGACGGTGGCCATTTCCTGGGGTGGGTTCCGAAATATCTTGATGTGCCTGGTCCGCAGCAGCAAGTGATTGTGGGCACGGCGATTCAGTCAATTGGTTTGGGCATGGGGTCACTTGTCGGCCTCGCGGCGGCACGCCCCAAGGACTATTGCGTGCTAGTCGCCGGTGACGGTGGCGGCACGATGGGTATTGCGGATTTACCTGCGGCGATTGAGCAGCTGCGGCGTGGTCGTGGCGGTTGCGTGGTGTTCATTAACGATGCTGCCTATGGCGCGGAGCTGCACCAGTTTGGCGATGTCGGGTTGGACACCTCGTCCATGGAGATTGCCGACTACGACTTCGCCGCAGTCGGACGTGCCTATGGCGCTCACGGTTTCAGTGTCGGCGAACCTGAGGACTTTGCCCAACTCGACGCCTACTTCCATGACGTTTCCAACTCCGATGAGGCTTCCGTTGCCGTAATTGATTTCAAGGTCTCACGGCTGGTGGTCGCGGACTTCGTAAAGGAAGTTCTGGCTAAGGCACAAAGGTAGTTTGCCGCAGGCATGATCGGGGCCATCTAGGCCCCGGTGCGACCCCTCTTCAGGCCGGTTGGTTGATGGGGTCTACAATGTGGCGAGTGGTAAAGCAGCGTAACGGTAAAGATCAGATTTCATCAACAGATCAGCCCGCCACCGCAGTGGCAAAGGACCCGCGCGAGCATGTCACTGGTCGCGCGATTGCCGTCTGGCTGGCGGCGCTGATTACCTACATCGTTGCCATCGTCGGCCGCACCTCCATGGGTGTCGCTGGCGTCGAGGCGCTCGATCGCTTCCATATCAACGCCTCCCAACTCGCGCTGTTCACCGCCGTGCAGGTTGGCGTCTACGCCCTGGCGCAGATTCCGACGGGCATCATCATTGACCGCGTCGGCGCCAAGAAAACGATGGTCGTGGGCGCACTGATCATGGCACTGGGCCAGGTCATCATTGCGTTCACGACATCGTATCCGCTGGCTGTCATTGCTCGTGTGTTCATCGGCGCCGGCGATGCCACCGCATTCCTCGGTGCTATGCGGCTGCTTCCCGCGTGGTTCCCACTGCGCGTCACTCCGCTGTTCACGCAGCTCACGGCTGGTCTTGGCCAGCTCGGCCAGTTCATCTCTGCGGTCCCGTTCCTCGCGATTCTGCACGCCGCGGGGTGGGTGCCCGCGTTCTTGTCGCTGAGCACCGCGGGTCTTCTCATCGCTATCGTAGGCATGATCGCGCTTGCCGACGTCCCGGAGAACTCCTCCACAGCCAAGATGTCACTTCGTAAACGCCGCGCCGCCGAGAAGGCCGCGAAAACGGCTGCCGATGGCGGAGCCTCTGCCGCAGCCGATGAGAAACTAACTATCGGCCAGACTCTGAAGATTGTGACCACTCACCCGGTGTGCTGGCAGGGTTTCTTCACTCACTGGACTGGTTTGATGCATCAGTGCATCTTCACATTGCTGTGGGGCATGCCTCTGATGATGCTAGGTATGGGTCTTAAGCCCTCCGAGGCCAGTGTGGTGCTGGTCGTTAACACGCTGTCAGTAATTATCGCCGGGCCGTTGATGGGCATGGTCTCGGCACGCACCGGCCGCGACCGTATCAAGGTTGTTGTCGCAATCGCGTTTATCAACATGGCCGTCTGGATTGTGTTCCTGGCACCGAGCAACCCACCAGCGTACTGGGCAATTATTGTAGTCAACATCCTAATGGCCGGTCTTGGTGCAATGTCCAACTTCGGCTTTGACTCAGTGCGCGAAGAGGTCGATCGCAAGGTACTCGCCACCGGCACTGGGTTGGCGAATATGGGCGGTTTTGTGGCCACCATGCTCGCTGCACAAGGTGTCGGCTTCCTGCTGGATATTGCAGCTCCCGATGGAAATTACACCTGGGAGACCTTCCGCATTGGCTGGTTGGCTGTCGTCGGTGTGTGGGTGATCGGTTTCGTTGGCCTGCTGGTGGCAAAGCGTGCGGCGGCACGCTTTGTCGCCCAGCAGAGCCGTTTTGAGCTGGAACCTACGGAGTAGGAACTACAGGAAGTCGAGAGACGGAGCGGCTAGAACAGCGAAAGCTGCTCTGGTCCTTCCAGTCCCTCCGAGTCATCCGAGTCCTCCGCTTGCTCGGAGGAGTCTGCGTGGCCGCTATCCTCCATGCGTTCGCTGCCATCAGTCTGAGCACCATGGGAAACGCGCTCACCGGTGTCAGTTTCGGGGGCTGAGTTCTCCGGGACGTCGTCAAGCGAAGGCGTTGCTGCTACGGCCTCACGCTCATACATTTCCTGCAGCTTCTCGGTCTTGGTAATACGGACTAGCTCGGCGTAGATGACCAGCTTCATAGAACTATTGACCAGTGGCCCCAGCTGGGAAAACAGGACATCGACGTCGCCGTCAACCGCGAGGCAAGCGCGACGCAGGCTCTCCTCGGAAATAATCCAGCGAGAAGTTTCAGCGCAGGTTTCGCGGTCGCCGATGAAGTCCAACGCGAGGGCAACCTGGTTGCTGGCGACGCCATCCAATGTGGCAGCCAGGCGCTCGTTAGGTGCGGCATCCTTGAACAGGCGGGCAATCTGGACTGCCTCCGCCGTCGGCACCTGACCAGCGGCATACTCAGCGATGAGTTCGGCCATGCGCTGAGCACCGACGTGCTGATCAGTCAGCCAGATGTCGTGCAAGGCATACATGATGGCCATGGCCTGCCAGGAGGCGTGCCCATGGTAGAGAATGCCCAAGATGCCGGCCTGCTCCAGTAGCCAACCGACCATCGCTTCCCCATCGGCGCCATTGCGAGCGCAGAGGTTGTCGACATTCCAAGCCATATGCCCTTCGACGCAGCAGCCATAGAACTTCTGATCTTCCTCCAGCTGCGCGGCCAGTGACACTACTTCACGCGCGGCATACGGGTAGCCGTAGGCAAGGGTGGCATGCGACAAATCATCGACACCCATGGTCACCCACGGAAACTCGCCGTGCCACGGACCGCGACCAACGAGGAAGCCCGCCGCGAGATACGCCCATCGAGTCGAGGCATCAGCGTTGTACCAGTACTGCAGTGCGCGCGGCGTCGGATGCCCGCTGTCAGCGTGAATCAATCCCGCGTTGACCAGCATCTCCACAATCCAGGGCGCCGCGAAAGCACTCGCCCCTATTGAGGCTGCGAAGTCCTGAATCCACAGCAGGCTCGATTCCTCATACATGTGCAACGGGTCCTTCAGGCGCCCGTCGCCGCTGCCCGCAGCATCCATAAACGCCGAAGCAAACGCCACCGCAGCCACCGAAGCTTCGGTCAATTCCTTTGACTCCAGCGTTGCCGGGAAAGACTCCGTCGGATGCGGCTTACGAATCGACCACATGTCGCCCTTGAGCGCCAACGCGACTGCGCCCACCAGGCGGGCAACCACTGTCGATTCGTTGCGTGCTTCCGATTCTTGCTCAAATGTCGGTATCGCCGGTTCTTCTAGCACAGTCAGCAGCAGACGCTCTTCGGCCCAGCGCACCGCGTCGGCACGTAGTTCAGACCACATATAGGAGGGCAAGTACTTCTCGTCGGTTGCCATCCAGCGCAGCTCATTGCGAATATCCACCGGAGCTGTCATCACCAGAGCCCGCACCTTCACCGGATCGCAGAGGAAGCCTGCAATGTGCTCCACCTGGCGAGCCTGCACATTCCGCACCGTTAAATCGCTGGCGTTCAGAGCTCGCGATGTGCCCTCTCCCGGCGCGTTATCCGGCTCCAGCCCCATGCGCTCCATACGGCGACTCAGCACATCCGCTGGCATATTCGCCACCAAGTCGGCGACGCGGAAACTGAGGCTCGGTTCCGCCGGGAACACCTCCGAAATATGTGGTGGCACATGCCACACGCCCGCCGGTTCCTCCCACACGAGCCCCTGGCGCTGGCCACGGCGTAGCACATGCTCAAGCTGCTGCTTGCCGACGCGACGACGCTTGCGGTCAACGCCCTTCGGCGTATCGTGCGCCATCACGTCCGCATCCGATGCCCAATAAGCCACTTCTGTGAGGGTATCCAGCGATGCGGAATCCTCCAGAATATGAACCAATTGGGCCACATCGAGAACATCGGGATCACAAAAAGACAGCGCCGTATGCGCTGAATCCTGTGACATCAGCAATTCCACCGCCTCTTGTCCAGCAGCTGAGGTGTCAGCTGCTGGACACGTGCGGCTCAATAAAAAACGCAGGTCAGTGCCATCTAGGTTGAGAATGAAATCCTCATACCTAGGGCGTACCGAGTAATCGACGTTGCGTTCCATAGCCCACCATTATGCCCGGTCGCCGTGCTAAGACAAAGGCTGCACCCCGCTGCCACATAATGAGCCTCGCAGCGAGGTGCGGCAGACCTCTGCCCGGCCTACTCGTGGTCGGGGTTCTCCTCACCCCAAAACACACGATTGACGACACGGCTGGAGTGACGAGTCAGACGCAAATAGTGCTCAATAAAACCGTTGGAATCCGATGCTTCCCACCCCGCCGCACCTGCGACCTGAGTCAGCTGACGCCCCGGCTGTGGCAGCTGATCCGTGCGTTTACCACGCGTGAGCACCAGCGCATTGCGAGCATTCGTCGCCATCAGCCAGGCATCCCGAAGTGCGTCGGTATCCTCCTCATCTAGAATTCTGCGGTCTTTCAGCACTTCCAGACACTCCAGTGTCGACGTGTTGTGCAACTCCGGCACTTCGTGGGCATGCAGCATGATTAGCAGCTGCACAGTCCATTCAATATCGGTCAGTGCACCGGAACCGAGTTTGGTGTGGGTACGCCGATCAGCTCCGCGAGGCAGCCGCTCGGAATCAACACGCGCCTTCATACGACGGACATCGCGGACCATCTTGGCATCAGCTCCGCCCTGTGGGTACCTCAGCGGATCGATGGCCTTAAGGAAGCGGGTGCCCAGGTCTTTGTCGCCGGCAATCCAGGTAGCCCGTAGCAGTGCCTGAATCTCCCAGGTTTCACCCCAGCGCTCGTAGTAGGTCACATAGGAATCCAGGGTCCTGACAATCGGGCCCGAGCGTCCTTCTGGGCGCAGGTCCACGTCGACCTCCAATGGCGGGTCCTGGCTTGGCTTTGCCAGCCGACGACGCAACGAGTCACAAATCCTGGTTGCCCACTTGACCGCCTCGGAATCGTCGACAAGCGGCGCTCCATCGGCGTCCTTGCGGGGTTCACAGATGAACATCACGTCGGCATCGGAGCCGTACCCCAGTTCAGCACCGCCGAGTCGCCCCATACCAATCACGGAGATAACGCCCGGGACCTCCGAGTCAGGATGCTCCAGCGACCATGCACGGATTTCGGCGGCAAGGGCAGCTTCGAGCACGTTGTCCCACACCATCGACAGAGAGTGACAGACCTCTTGCACATCCATCAGTCCGAAGAGATCTGCGGAGGCAATGCGCGCGAGCTCTGCACGGCGCAACGCACGTGCCACACCAATGGCCTTAGCTGGACTGTTGTGTCGGGCAGCCGCTGCGACCAGCGCACGCCCGACTGCATCGGAGTCGGTATTCAGAAGCTTCGGCCCAGATGCACCGTCGCCGAACCGTTTAATTACGTCCGGCGCACTCATAATCAGATCAGACGCGTACGGCGAAGAACCGAGCACACGCATCAGCCGTTGGCCGACGACGCCCTCATCGCGCAGCGTACGCAGGAACCACGTTTCGTCGTGGAGCTTCTCAGAGAGCTTGCGATAATTGAGCAGACCCGCGTCGGGGTCTGGCGTCGACGATAGCCACTCCATCAGCGTCGGTAGCAGCATCGCCTGAATACGCGACTTGCGCGAGGTGCCCGCCGCCAGCGCAGAAAGATGCTCGTAGGCGCGATCCGGGTACTGATAGCCCAGCGCGGCCAGCTGGCGCTTTGCCGCATCGGCCGATAGCTGCAGGGTTCCAATGTCCTGCTCCACCACGGAGTTCAGCAGTGGACGGTAGAAAAGCTTGTTGTGCAGGGAGCGGATCTGTGAGCTGGCCAGTCGAACCTGCTTGGCCAGCGGTTTGCTGGCATCGGTGCCGCCCTCACCGACGATGCCAGAGGCGCGACCGAGCCACTGAAGAGCTTCGGTGTCGTCGTCGGCAGGCAACAAATGCGTCCGCCGCATCTTTTGCAGCTGCAGGCGGTGCTCCAGCAGACGGACGAACTCGTAGGCGTTAATCAGCGCGGCACCGTCTTCGCGACCGATATAGCCAGCCTCGACAAGTGCGTCGAGTGCCATCACAGTTGGCAGCACGCGGAGGCTATCGTCATAGCGACCATGGACCAGCTGCAGCAGCTGCACCGCGAACTCGACATCACGCAGACCACCGCGACCGAGCTTGAGCTCTCGGTAGCGAAGCTCTTCGGGGACGTTTTGGACCACACGGGCGCGCATGCGTTGAACATCATCGACGAAGGATTCCCGCTGAGAGGCGGTCCACACCATCGGAGCTAGAGCATCGATGTATTCGCGGCCCAGCTCGATATCGCCTGTCATCGGCCGCGCCTTCAGTAACGCCTGGAACTCCCAGGTTTCGGCCCAACGCTTGTAGTAGGCGACGTGGGAATCCACGGTGCGTACGAGTGCACCCGACTTACCCTCCGGTCGGAGATTCGCGTCGACCTCAAAGAAGCAGTGGCAAGAAATCCGGATAAATTCGCTGGCCAAACGGGTGGCTCGGGCATCCGCCGGCTCTGCGACGAATATGACATCCACATCGGAGATGTAGTTCAGCTCTTCCGCACCGCACTTGCCCATGGCGATTACGGCCAGGCGTGTTGAGACCGGCGACGAAGGAAAGACCTGTTGCACCGCGACAGAGAGTGCAGCCGTCAACGCCGCATCAGCCAGATCACTGAGTGCCTCCGAGACCTGACGGAATGGGACTTGTGGCTGTCCCGGACGGCGAGGACCCCGTGGATACGTGCCAGCCAAGTCGTAGCACGCAATACGCATGATCAAGTCGCGGTAGGCGCACTGCATCGCAACTTCGGCCTCACGGCCGGTTAGCTTCGCACGGTACAAACCGGGGCCTTCAAGCGTGGCGGGCGCAACGACGGGGTTGCGATACTCGGGATCCTCCTGCTTTTCCAGACTGGCCTCATCAGTGAGTTCGATGACCTCGGGCACAGCCCCGACGCTGGAGAGCATCTCGCGGAACATGTCTGCCTCAGTTGGAAACTCAGCTTGGAGCAGAACCCACTTTTCTGGGTGTGCAACCAGGTGATCGCCCAGTGCACTCGAGCCGCCGAGCAGCGCAAACATACGCGTACGTAGCGGCACCTGCTCGCGCATGGCTTCATCGAGACCGGACCAGGTGGCCCAGTTCTCCAGCTTTCCCTGCTGCTCCAGCTCGTCGAGAGCGCCTTTCAGCCGCACTAGCGCCATAAGCGCCAGCTTGGGGTCGCTGGCTCCGGCAAGACCCCACAACAGATGTAGGGACTCCTCGTTGTACCACCCCAAATCTTCCAGGTCAGCCCGCGTCCGATCGTCGTTACGCAAGCCCAGCGCTGCGGGCCGCGGCACTGATTGGCGAGATGTGCGAGGTCGATTCATCACCATTGAAACTGGTCACCCAAAAAAACAAATTAAAGACGAAAAAGGAAGGGGGCGGTACGGGGAAACTAGTAATCCAGAGTTGTGCGCAGCTCCCACTGCGTCACCTGACGCTGGAACTCGCGCCACTCGCGCCACTTATTGAGCAGGAAGAACTCGTAGACATGGTCACCGAGAGCATCGGCCACCAGATCGGAGCGTTCCATCTCCTGCAGCGCCACCTCCAGGGATGTCGGCAAATCGCGGTAGCCCATCGCACGTCGTTCCCGCTTGGTCAACTCGGAGATGTTGTCCTCTGCCTGCTCCGGAAGCTGGTAACCCTCCTTAATTCCCTTCAAACCGGCGGCCAAAATCACCGAGTAAGCAAGATACGGGTTACAGGCCGAGTCCAAGGAACGAATTTCCACCCGGCGCGAATGTGCCTTACCCGGTGAGTACATGGGCACACGCACGAGAGCCGAGCGGTTGGCCATGCCCCATGTCGCGGACGTCGGAGCCTCATCGCCAAATGCCGTGCGCTTGTAGGAGTTGACCCACTGATTGGTCACAGCGGAAATTTCGCTGGCGTGAGTCAGAATGCCGGCAATGAAACCCTTTGCGGTGTCGGAGAGCTGGTTTTCATCATCCGGGTCGTGGAATGCATTAGTGTCCCCTTCAAAGAGGGAAATATGAGTGTGCATGCCATTGCCCGGCAAATCCTGGAAAGGTTTCGGCATGAATGTCGCCTGCACACCGTTTTTCATTGCGATCTGCTTAATGATGTAGCGGAAAGACATCACGTTATCCGCCATAGTCAGCGGATCGGCGTAGCGCAGATCGATTTCCTGCTGACCCGGCGCATTTTCGTGATGGGAGAACTCCACAGGGATTCCCATGTCTTCCAACACCGTGATCGCTTCTTGGCGAAAGCGGGGTGCGCGGTCGTAGACCGCCTGGTCAAAGTAACCGCCATTGTCCGTTGGCACCGGCGGCTTTCCATCAGTAGCCAGGCTCTCTACTAGGAAAAACTCAATCTCCGGGTGGATGAACGCGTGGAAGCCCTCGTCGGCAAGCGCCTTAATTTGGCGGCGCAGCACCTGGCGTGGATCTGCCCACGACGGCTGACCGTCGGGCATGACGATGTCGCAGAACATGCGCGCGGACGTGATTGTGTCTTCTTTATGCAGACGCGGCATGACCTGGAACGTCGAAGGATCCGGTTGCGCGATAGTGTCAGCCTCGGAGACGCGGGAAAAGCCCTCCACCGCGGAGCCATCGAAACCAATGCCCTCTTCAAAGGAGCCCTCGAGCTCAGCCGGTGCGACGGCAACGGACTTCAGATACCCCAAAATGTCGGTAAACCACAGACGGATATAACGGATATCTTGCTCTTCGATTGCGCGGAGGACGAATTCCTGCTGACTGTTCATACTTTCCAACGTTACCCAGGTGCCCGGATTCGCGGTACACATTTTGACCATCCGGCGTGGCTAGCCAACTGCCGCACCCGTGCCATAACCGCTGCCCTCGTGGCC
This sequence comes from Corynebacterium sp. HMSC065H09, assembly GCF_001812845.1. NCBI lineage: Bacteria > Bacillati > Actinomycetota > Actinomycetes > Mycobacteriales > Corynebacteriaceae > Corynebacterium > Corynebacterium sp. HMSC065H09. The sequence goes on along the minus strand of NZ_KV810592.1, from coordinate 154,029 downwards.
TCGAATTGCGGGTGACTATGGCATGCTCTATTGACATGAGCGGAAAAAAGATTCGTCTGAATAATCTGGCCGAATGGAAGGCTGAGTCTCGCCCCTGGGCAATGTTGACTTGCTACGACTACTCCACCGCGCGCGCTTTTTCCGCCGCCGGTGTCGAGCTACTGTTGGTCGGCGACTCTGCAGCAAACGTTGTCTACGGCTACGACACCACCACCGAGATCTCGCTGGAAGAAATGATCCCGCTTGCGCGCGGTGTCGTCCGGGGCGCTGGCAACGCACTTGTTGTTGCCGATCTACCCTTCGGCACTTACGAGGCCTCCGATGAGCAGGCCGTGCTGTCCGCCGCGAAGATGATGCGCGAAACCGGCGCACACATGATCAAGATCGAAGGTGGCGTGCGTATCGCTCCGCGCATCCGTGCGCTGGTCAACGCCGGCATTCCGGTCATGGCGCACATCGGTTTCACCCCGCAGTCCGTCAACGCGCTGTCCGGATTCAAGGTACAGGGGCGCGGTGCGGGGGCGGAACAGCTGCGTGCCGACGCCCATGCGGTAGCCGATGCTGGTGCCGCGGCCGTGGTCCTGGAGATGGTGCCTGCGAATCTGGCCACCGAGATTACCCGCGAGCTATCCATCCCGACCTGTGGCATTGGCGCTGGTAATCAGTGCGATGGCCAGGTTCTCGTCTGGCAGGATGCCTTTGCAGTTCCGGCCGATGGCCGCAGGCCGTCGTTTAGCTCGGTGTTCGAAGAGGTCGGTGAGATGCTGACCAAGGGAGCGAAGCAGTATGTCGACCAGGTGCACTCCCGCGAGTTCCCTACTGAGGCGCAGAACTTCTCGGGTTAGCTCTTCGATTCAGGGGTAGAATTAGTGGTTATGGCATCTAAGTCTGGTTCTAAGTCCAAAACTCCAACTGCGGCGTTGGAGGTGGAATCTAAGTTCTCAGCTACCCCAGAAGTGGTAGCCCCATCGTTCGATTTCGTTCCACAGGTTGGCTCCACCACCACTGAGGTGCGAAATCTCTCCGCGATTTACCTGGACACGGCGGACCTGCGTCTGACCCGGTCCAAGCACACTCTGCGTCGCCGAACGGGCGGCCCCGATGAGGGGTGGCATCTGAAGGCGCCGGGTACCGGCGGTCGCCTCGAATATGGCGTTGACCTGGAAGAGGGCTCTGTTAACGGTGAAGGCCGCGATGCTGACTACATCGTGCCTACCGAGTTGCTTGCCCCCGTGCGCGCAATTGTGCGCAATCACCCGCTGCAACCAATCGCGCAGGTAGACAATGAGCGCCACGTCACCACGGTGTTTGCCCTCGATGGCACGCCCATGGCGGAGTTTGCGGATGATCACGTCACGGCGACTTCCTTCCTCGATGGCGGCGAAACCACTACTTGGCGTGAGTGGGAGATTGAGCTGCTCGGGGATTGGGCAAATCACCCGGACGGTAAGGCCGTAATGGCAGCGATGTCCAAGGTCGCTGAGGTGGCTGGCGCCGTGCCGTCGGAAAGCCCTTCGAAGTTGGCGACGGCGTTGGGTGACTCCATCGACTCCGCTCCCCTGCCGCCGGTTCCAGCGAAGCTGCCGAAGGGTACTCCGGGGCGCACTGTGGTCGATGCGCTGGCCGCTAACGTGGCCAAGATGGTCGAGTACGACCCGAAGGTACGCCGCGATGAGTTTGACTCGGTGCATCAGATGCGCGTCGCCACTCGTGAGCTACGCAGTCACATGCAGACCTTCCACGGCATTGTTGTGGGCGATAAGGTCGCTGAGCTGGAGAGCAACCTCAAGCAGCTGGCGGGTGTTCTCGGCGTGGCTCGTGACGCTGAGGTCGTCGCTATGCGCTGGGAGGAGTTGCTGGCCAATCGCGAAAGCGCCGCTTTGGGCGAGGAGCTGCGTGCGAATCTCGTCGAAGATGTCCAGAAGGACTACGACCGCGCTCATCAGCGCGTCATTTTCGCACTTAATTCAAGCGAGTACCTGCAACTTCTCGACGATCTCGATGAGTTCCTCGCCAATCCGCCAATTGCCGCAAATGCGGACGAGGCCGAGGCTGGGGAAAAGAAGTCTAAGAAGAAGGATGATTCGCTTGTCGACGGCGCGGAGAACGCAGCCGCAGAGGATTCTTCGGCAGCCGACTCCGAGGTCGCGGCTGAGGCTGATACTGCAGCCGCCGATGCAGCAGCTTCCACGACCTCAGACAAGGCCGCACCGGAGAAGGTAGCGGCACCGAAGGAACTCGACACCACTGCGGTGCTGCTCGATCACCTGCGCAGCGCGTTTTCGAAGTTCCGTCGTCGCCACAACCTGGTACTCGATGGCCGCGAGGATGCTGACCTGCCAGAGGCAGATCTGGACGAGCGTTACCACGATGTCCGCAAGGCTGCGAAGAAGCTCCGCTACAGCGCGGAAGCTGCTCAGAACGCGGACCTGCCGACCGAGAAGCTCTACGCTGCCTGCAAGAACCTGCAGTCAGTTCTCGGTGACTTCCAGGACACCTGTACTGCGCGCGACTTCGTGCTGGCTCGCGCTAAGCGTGCCTCCCGTGCGGGCAGGGACACCTTCGGCTACGGCGTGCTTTACCAGATGGAGTACTACGACGGTCTGAAGGCCCTGACTGAGTACGACGATGCCGTGGCAAAGGTTTTCAAGGCCTTCCGCAAGATGGAAAAGAAGATTAAGAAGGGCAAGAAGGCCTAAAGGCAAAGCCTTATTTCTCAGCTACGCCCCAGTCGTCATCTTCTTCATCCCAGTCGTCGGCCGCCTTGTTGCGCTCGGCGACTTTTTCCATGGCAGCGCGGGCTTCCTCTTCGGAATCGTAGGGGCCCATTCGGTCGTCCCAACCGGTTTTCTTCCCCTGAAACACCGTGCCCGTCGACGGCTGGTAGTACCACTTACTGCTGTTGTCGCTCACGATTTTTCTCCTCTTCCACATCGAGAACATGTCGAGTTATCAAGCGGTTCTGCCACCGCCAACTCCACACATAAGCAAACTTGCAGAGAGGCAACCATTTGCCTGCCATGTGCGCTGCGGCGACATAAAATCCCAGTATATAGGTTTGTCACTGTCCCCCGACCCGGGTATTATCGACGGAATTGTTCACCTTAGAACACAAGCGTTGAACGCGAACACTGCACACCAGCACTATGAGTCCGATCTCTGGAGAGGTTTCACCCATGCCCGCCGCACCCGCTGTCGTAAACGACGTCTTCGATGCCGTCGGTTCCAATGCTTCAGTTGCATACGCCCCGGGTTCCATCAACCTGTTGGGTGAGGACTGCGCGTCCTCCGGCGGCATGCTCCTAGCCACCGCCATTCCGGCCTATGCTGCGGTCGGTATCGAGGAAATCGACGAGCAGCAGCTCATTGTCGTGTACAAGCGCGAAACTACCAAGATGGATTTCCCGGATAGCGTCCCCGCCGCTTTTTCTCAGGTGCCGACCGCTGTCGCGGCTGCCATTGTCGCATTGCAACACTCGCTGCATCTCGTTCCGCGCAACAGCAACGGCCTGAAGGTCACCATTGCCTCCACCATCGCGCCAGGTCGCGGTTTTGGAGAGATTCCGGCAATTCAGTGTGCTCTCGCGCTGGCTCTCAATGCGCGTTTTGGCGACCGCGATGATGTGCCCACCCGCACGCGTATTGCCACCGCTATCCACGAGACCATGGTGCAGATTAAGGGACAGTCGTGGCCGCTGTACCCCTACACCACGGCGCTGCGCAGCCGCCCGGACAGCCTACTGTGCATCAACCACTCCGATGAGGCAGTCACGCAGACGGCGTTCCCGCAGTCGTTGGCGCTGACTGTCGCTTACTCCCCCGATGTCACCGGCGGTTCGCCCGACGAGGAGCGCTACGAGTTCTTCCAGCAAGCCTGCGCCGCTTTTGGCGTGCCGACTCTCGCTAGCCTCCCCGACTCACAGGAGCGGGTCGCGGACTGGGTGCGTGCTCGTCACGAGGTGCACCCGGACGACGAAGACATCCCGACCATCGGCCGTGCCATTCAGTGGCTTGACGAAGCCGACGCATCCTCCGACCGTGCCCGCGCAGTCATCGGCCACATCCGTCACAGCGATATTCAAGCAGCCATCGCAGGGGTTTCGCGCGATGTCAGTGAGCGTGGCTCCGCGCCGTCGGCAAGCTCTGTGCTGGGGCAGATTGCCGAGCTGACCGACACCATTGACTGCGAGAAGATTGCCCGTTGTGCGCCATGCCCGGGTGCGTCGCTGGTGATGTGGTCCCACGTCGACGACGCCGATCGGATTGCCTCCGCGCTTAACGACGGCGGTTCCGAGACCATCCGTGTGGAGAACACTGCAGCCGGCGCGGTGGTCGAGTAATAGAGCTTGTGTGAACGAGTCGGCCTATGAGCCGGATTCTGTCCCTCGGCGCTCCTTTCGGAAAGCGCCGGGTGGCGATCATCCATCTCGGTCTGCCATTGCTGACAGCCTGAAGCAGCACACCCGCGAGTATCGGACGGGCAGCCCTCAAACACTCGCGCACGCGCACGACGAAGCATGCGCGATTTTGCCTTGCTCCTGGTGGGGTTTACCTAGCCGGTGCAATCACTTGCCCCGCTGGTGCGCTCTTACCGCACCTTTTCACCCTCACCGGATCTCCACAGCTTTACGTCAAAGACATCGGCTGTGCGCCCGGCGGTCTATTTTCTGTGGCACTATTCCCGCAGGTCACCCTGGGTTGCTGTTAGCAATCCCGCAGGTCACCCTGGGTTGCTGTTAGCAACCACCATGCCCAGTGGAGTCCGGACTTTCCTCGACAGCGGCCTGGACACACTCTGTAAAAGAGGCGTCCGGTTCCGTTAACTGCCGCGATCACCCGGCCGGCTCGCTCGAATGGTTAGTGTACCCGCCACAACCGCAATTCAAATAACCCGCCGTGCTCGGCTGCTAACCACGCAGGTAGCTGGTGTCGTTAATCAGCCGCACCGATGTCGGCCCATCTGCGTAAAACTCCGCGATGGAGAGGCTGGCCAGGTCCAAGTGCAGGCGAGTGAAGATTTCAAAGCCGCAGCCGAGCCCCTGGCGCAGCAGCGACTTGATTGGCGTGACATGGCTGACTACCAGCACATCCGAGGCACCGAATTGTTGAGCGATGCGCTCACGCGCGGCGCTCACTCGGCTATCGACGGTAGGGAAATCCTCCCCCTCCGGTGGCGCCACGGCCGGATCCGCAAGCCAGGAACTGTGCAGCTCAGGGGTGGCGTTGTGAGCCTCGGAGAAAGTCATGCCCTCCCACTGCCCAAAGTCGGTCTCGCGCAGATCCTCTTCAACGTGGATGTCCAGCCCGAGCGCTTTGGCTGCCGCCTCTGCTGTCTGCTGTGCACGACGCTGTGGAGAGGCCACAATCGCCGAGAAACTCATGTTGCCGCTATCGACCAGCGCCGCCAGGTGACGTGCTGCCGCTTTCGCTTGCTGTCTGCCCACCTCTGTCAGGTCGGGGTTCGAACGGCTTCCCGAGTACTCCCGGCGAATCGACATTGGCGACTGCCCATGGCGCAGCAGCACCAACCGCGTGGGATCCGTAGTCGCCCCCGTCCAGCCCGGCGCGCTATCGCGCTTGTCTGCAGCCTGGCTCATCTACTTGCCTTTCACCGCTCCCAGCGTTTCCGCACGCACAATCATCGCGCCGCATTCAGGACAGAACGTCACTTCTTCCGGCGCGAGCGTGGTGAATTCATGCACGGTTCCGACATCGAGCTCCATGAAGCAGGATCCGCAGGTGCGTCCGTTCAGGCGTGCAACGGGGATGCCGTTAGCAAGCGCTAGACGACGGTAAAGCTTGGCTGCCGAACCATCAATAAGCTTGTCAGCCTCTTCGATTCGGGTCTCAGCGATGGAAATGCGCGCAATGAGGTCAACCTCGGCGTCGTTAAGCCTTTGCTTGGCAGCGACGATGTCATCGTGCGCCTCATCGGCGTCGTATTCGTGCTCAGCGTCGACCTGATAGGCCTCCTGCATGCGCTCATACTGCTGGAGTTCCTGTTCAGCGCGTTCGCGGCGCCGCTTGGTGGAGCGCAGGTCGTGTTCGAGGTCACGGCGCGTGGATGCGTCTTCTGCGGCACCGAGCGACAGACGGTCTGCCTTTTCGCGGGCCTTCAGCTTGTTGATGTCCGATTCCAGCTTGGCAATATCGCGGCCGATATCGGAGGCGCTGAGCTTGGAGCGCGCTGCCTCACTGGCCTGACGGCTGTGCTTTTTGCGCAGCTCCTGCAACTCGGCACGCTCGGGCAGAACGTTCTGGCGGGCGGTGAGCCCATCCAACAGAGTTTGGTTTTCCGCCTTTTCCAACATCGCCACTTGGATTTGTGGACTAAGCCTCATGGTCTTCACTTCCTTGCCTGTGTCGACGATTCTGCCACTGTCCAGGGATCGGTGCGCACCTCAAGGACCTCGGTCGCGACCCCGAGCCTCTCGGCCAGCATGTCTGCGGCCTGGTAGCACCAGGGGAACTCGCTGGCCCAGTGAGCCGTGTCCACCACGCAGAAGTCCGCGGTCCGCAGTGTCTCATCGACAGGATGATGCCGCAGGTCAGAGGTAACGAACGCATCGACGCCCATCTTTGCCACAGTGTCCAGGAAAGAGTCACCTGAACCAGATGCGACGGCAACCGTGCGAATCATCCGCTCCGGATCGCCTGCGCCACGCACGCCCCATGCCGTTGCGGGCAGGCGCTCAGCCACACGGGCGACGAAGTCCTTAAATGGCATCGGCGTATCCAGCGTGCCCACTCGCCCAATGCCCACAGCCTGCTGCGGATCCAAGCCGGTAGCCTGATTCTCCACGATGTCGAAGGCAGGCTCCTCATACGGATGCGCCGCAACGAGAGCCTTGACAATCGCCGCGCGCACGGACCGTGGCGCGACCATCTCCAGGCGTACTTCCTCGACATACTCAATCTGCCCCTCGGCACCGATGAAGGGATTCGCCCCGCTCAGCGGGCGGAACTGGCCGCGGCCGTTAATGCGAAACGCACAGCTGTCGTAGTCGCCGATAGTGCCCGCGCCCGCCTCAAACATGGCTTGCGCGACCTTATCGACGTAATCTGCCGGAACCTTCACTGTCCAGGTATCCAAGCCGGGAGCCGGCTGCGGAGCTAGCGGCGCACCCGGTTCAACTCCGAGCACCGTGGCCAACTGGTCGTTGACACCCGGTCGGGCGCTGTCAGCGTTGGTGTGCGCTGCAAAAAGAGCTACACCTGCCCGAATCAGCTTATGAATAATCCGACCCTTCGGTGTATCCGCCGCCACGGAATTCACACCACGCAGAAGCAGCGGATGGTGCACAACGAGCATCTGAGCACCGGAGGCAATCGCGCGATCTGCAACCTCGTCAGTGCAGTCCAGCGCCAACGCGATGCGACGCACCTCATCCTGCGGGTCACCGCAGATCAGGCCAACTTTATCCCAGTTCTCCGCCAGTGCCGGCGGGTAGGCCGCGTCCATCGCCGCACGCACGTCGGCAACGGTCACCACTGCGTTATTGCCCTCGGCACGGGTCTGCGCAGAGTCCGTCATACATCCATCCCTTCAACATGCATTTCTCTCCAGCTTCTCTTCCAGCGTAGTGAACTCTGCCCCGACCCATCAGTTCTGCGACAGCAAATCCGCTACTTCCGCAATGAGCCGCCGCACACTGGTCTCGTCTCGCACAGCCAGCCGCCACCACGAACCGTCCAAACCGGCGAAGGTGTCGCAACGCCGCACGGCTACTCCGCGCGCAGCGAGCCGCTGTCTCAGGCGCTCGTGCTTGACGACGTCAACCTCCGCAGCGTCCGGACCATCATGCGTGCTCAGGGCAACCCCCGGGCGCGCCAGCACAAAGGGAGCCTTGGAATCCAACACCTGCCAGCCGGCGGCTACTAACAGCTGTGTCATAGCCTCGCGCTGCTGACCAATCTCAGCGCGGATTTGTGGCAACAGCTCTGCCTCGCGACACGCGATTGCCGCCATAGCGGTAAGTTGCAGCGTGCCCAGTGGCCAGTGCGGACGCAGTCGCCCCAACTTCGCCAGGAGCTCAGGGGTTCCCAGTGCGTAACCACAGCGCAGGCCTGCGATTGCCCAGGTCTTAGTCATGCTGCGGAAAACGATGACATTATCGGGGATACTGTTCGCTTCCCCCGGCCTGCAATCAGCTAGTGAGCACCGCCGAATAATCTCACCATCGGCGACGTCCATAAATGCCTCATCCACGACCAAGATCCCACAACGGCTGGCGAGCCCCCGCAGGTCATCCGCTGAATGAGCAACACCGGTGGGGTTAGTCGGATTGCCGATGATGACCATCCGACCGTCAAGCTGCTGGGAATGCGGGGAGGAGGCGTTCTCGTGGACGTCGGCAAGCGTAGGCGTGAGCGTGTACGGCGACGGTAGTACCAGCGAATCCACCCCGACTCCCGCGGCGCGGAACGCGGCTTCAGGTTCGGTGAACTGCGGCTGGACGATGGTGGCGGGCAAGCCCAGGTGCGGCAAGAGCGAAAAGCCCTCGGCGACGCCGTGGAGAAGCAGTACCTCGTCGGCGCTGCGATTGTGGTTGGTGGCAATGGCAGCGCGGACGTCGGCATCGAGCTGCGCAGACGGATACGCGGCAAGTTCTCCGAGGGACGTGGCCAGCGAGTCCTGCAGCCACTGCGGTGTGGTGCCGTGAACATTGACGGCAAAGTCCAGGTCAGCGCCATGGGCGGCCTGATCGCCGTGATAGCGCAGCGGGTCGTCTAACATGCCATCCAGCCTAATGACCTTTTAGGATGAACAATATGTCCACTGGCCATCGCCCCACTGTCCTTATTGATGTCGACGGCACCATCGCCGATTCTCTCCCCGCAATCGCACATGGGTTCCGCCTTGCATTGAAGGCAATTGACCACCCACTTCCGCCCGAGAGCTTTATCAACACGATCCCCGGCCCGCCAATGGTGGAGACACTCGCATCCCTCGGACTTTCCGACGAACAAGTCGACCGAGCCTTCGCTGTGTACATGGAGCATCAACACGCCGGTGCTTGGCAGCGTGCCGAGATGTTCCCCGGCTGGCCGGAGCTCCTGCGCGATTGGCGGGCAGCTGGTGTCCAACTAGCCACTGCGACGTCCAAGGGCGACTACTTCGCCCGCAAGACCCTGGACAATTTCGGGCTTCTCGACGCCTTTGACTTCATCGGCGCCGCCAGCGACGACGGCTCACGACAGACTAAGACTGAGGTCATTGAGTACACGCTCAAGGAGTTGGGCATTGAAACCGATGAAGCAGTGCGTCCGCACGGTTCGGTCGTAATGGTTGGCGATCGCATCCATGATTTTGAGGGCGCCGCACAGTTCGGCATCCCCGCCATCGCTGTTAAATGGGGCTACGGCTCGGAATCTGAGTGGGCATCGGCAGCGGCGGTGGCGTCCTCGCCTGAGGACCTGAATCGTGTTGTGCGGGAAATGTTGTATCTTTAAGACTCGTCAACGATTAGTGACAATCCTATTTTTATTTTCCGAGAAGTTTGGTTTTGCCTATTATGCTTATGAACTCGTCGCATCGTACTGAGTCCGTGTACGTCGTGTTTGTCTGCTCCGGAAATATCTGCCGCTCCCCCATGGCTGAAATCATCGTCCGTGACGCGGTTGAAGCCAATGCGCTTGCCGACGATGTCCTGCTCGCCTCCTGCGGAATCGGCGGCTGGCATGTCGGCGAACCCGCCGACGAGCGAGCACAAGCCGAGCTGGAAAATGCTGGCTACGATCCGAACCACACCGCGGCACAGCTGGGCGATGAGCACATGGATGCAACGCTTTTCATCGCCATGGATGAATCGCACATCAATGGTCTACTCCACGCTGGCGTGCCAAAAGAGAAGATTCGCCTGATGCGCTCCTTCGACCCGGCATCCCCGAAGGGGGCCGTCGTGGCCGATCCTTACTACGGAGGTCCGGAGGGATTCGTCCGCACTCGAAACGAAATTGAGGCCGCGACGCCGGGAATCATCGCATGGTTGCGTGAGACTCTGGCGCTGGCCTCTGAGCGCTAAGGTTTCAAAACAACCTTTTCTTTTGTTTTGCTGGCATTGCCCCGGTTTCGAAACGCCCAAATCTTATTCAAGATGAAGTTAGCGGGCGTGCCCAAAATAACGCCGATAAGGTTTGCCCAGTAGAGGCGGTTTCTAAAGCCGGTGGAGTCGTCGAAAATATCCACCGGCAGTGCCAGCGGCGAGGTGGGGTTAGTCAGCAGCGTGATGACTACCAGGTTCACAATCAGCGCTGAGATACCTGCAAATAAAAATGGGAAGAACTGCCTAAACCAGTTCGGGCGATTGTCAGTTCGGAAAGTCCAGGACCGGTTGAGCTGGAAGTTCCAGATGTTAGCCACGACAAACGCCAGAGTTGCATAGACGTGGGAGTAACGGATATTCCACCGCGTTCCGAACAAGTTCATAAACACGTCGTGCTCATTGGTGCCCAGACTGAGACCCAACTTGCGGGCAATAATCACGACAATCAGGTTGACAACCACACCTGTGCCGCCGACCAGACCGAACTTGATGAACTGGCGCGAGACTGTGCTGAAGCGGCGTGAAGGCGAAGATTTCGCTGTTTGCGTGCCCACCACGACACCTCTCTTTCCATCTATCCCCGGGTAGATTCCCCGTCAAATACGCTCAAATAACTTTACCCGAAGTTCACTCAATCTCCGCACCGCCAATCACCTGCCGCTCTAGTGCCATCCACACCACCGGGTAAGCTCAATGAATGTGTTTAAGAATGTGCGCCAGTTTCTGACCCCTGGATGGGTTCTCACTGCCATTGTCGCCATTGCGTTTTCCTATCTCGCATTTACTGTTCTGGCTCCGTGGCAGTTGGGTAAGAACACCGCGACGCAGCATCGCAATCAGCAGCTTGAGCACTCATTCGAGCTCGACCCCGTAGATGTCAATGAGCTAATGCCCAAGGGCAAAGGGTTCGTCGAGGGCAACGAATGGCGTCGCGTTACCGCCACCGGGTCCTTCCTACCGGATACCCGCGTGCTATTGCGTAACCGCCCGGTCAATGGAGCCCCCGCCGTCCAGGTACTCGATGTCTTCGTCGCTAACAATGGCGAAAACTACCTGGTCAACCGCGGCTTTGTACGCCCGACAGACTCCAGCACCCCCAATGTTGAGCCAGCCCCGAAGGGCACCTTGACTATCTCGGCCTTTACCCGCCGAAACGAGATTCCCGCCGAGACCGCCCCAATCCCCGGCACCCCGCCGCAGGTCTACGGAATCAACACCAAGGAAGTGTCCGAGCTAGTCGACACCGAACTCAACCCCGATTGGCTTCAGCTCTCGGACAAATCCGATGCCGTCATCGAGGCCATTCCACTGCCCACTCTGGAGTCCGGCCCCTACCTCTCCTACGGCATTCAGTGGATTTTCTTCGGCGCTCTCGTGCCGCTGGCCGTCGTCTGGTTCATTCGTGCTGAAATCGTCGAGCGCAGACGAGACCGCGCGGAGCAAGAGGAGATGGCTAAGAACCTCCGCGATGCCGAAGCCGCGGAACCAGTAGATGACGCTGATGACTCTGAGGACGCAACACCCGAATCGGACGATGCCACCACTCCCACTCCTCCGCAGGCTAAGTCCGAAGAGGATCGCGCCGCCGAGCTGCACCGCCAGCGCATGGCGCAACGCTACGGCAACACTGGCCACCGCGTCGCAGGTTACCGCGACAACCGATACGACGAACGCTTCTAGCTCGCAGCTCGCGCCTTCGCGTGCCGGACGCATCCGGCCACAACCACAGCTCCCGCACAGCTGAGCGCAACAATATTTTGTACTCGCTTGCTCAGCTCAGCCGCACGCCGAACATCTGCCACCGCAGGTCTCCGACCACTGCCGAGTACCGGGCGCATCTCCACTCCACTGGGATACACCGTCGCGCCGCCCAGCTGCAGCCCCAGCGCGCCTGCAGCGCTTGCCTCCACGACGCCTGCGTTCGGACTTGGGTGGTTGCTGGCGTCTCGTCGCCACGCTGCCAATGCTTGACGACGGTCCGGACCTGCAACCACAGTTGCGATAGCTGTAAGTCTCGCGGGGAGGAACCCGGCGACGTCGTCAAGCCGTGCACTGGCCCACCCGAACTGGCGATAGCGGTCATTGCGGTATCCGACCATCGCGTCAAGGGTATTGACCGCTCGATGAGCAACCACACCAGGAGCTCCTGCAATGGCTCCCCACATGAGTGTGCCGGTGACTGCGTCGGAGGTATTTTCGGCGAGCGATTCGACGGTGGCTCGGGCGATCCCATCAGCGTCGAGCGCCTCTGGATCACGCGAGCACAGCCACGGCACAAGCTCTCGGGCAGCATCGATATCTCCGGCGGAAAGTCGGTCGGCCATACGTTCGCCCGTGCGGCGGAGGGTAGTGCCGCCGAGCGATGCCCACGTGGTGGCAGTCAGTGCGAGGGTCGGGGCGACTGTACTGACTGCGGCGGTAAGCACTACCGGTGCGGCCACTGCGATTGTGGTGAAAGCTACACCGCGCGCCTTGGAATCGGCATAAATTCGGCGCTCAAGTTTGCTGACGGCCTGCCCGTAGATTGCCACCGGATGGTGATTGGTGGGATCTGCGAAAATGCGGTCAAGCGCATATCCCGCAGCGATGGCTGCACCGCGTCGCCAGAGGCGTCGACTTCTGGCTTTTATACGCAATTTAATCGAACTGTCCCTGCAGAACGGCTACGACATCGAGCGGAGTGACATGTGCTGCCGGATGACGGTGCGAAGATGCAGCCATCAAGGTGTAATCACAGGTGTGCCGGATACCGAGTAGGTGCCCAAACTCGTGTGCAAGCGTGCTGCGAATTGCATCAGGATAGAGTGTGGAAGTAACGAAAACCGTCATTTCTTTACTAATTTCCGATGCAGAAGCCAAAACGTGCGAGTTCGGCTTAGGCACGTAGCGAACGCTCACGGTATCCGAATCAGCTTTGTCTTTGGTCACTTCCCGGAGCACGACCTTGCCACCGAGCTTTTCATTCCACTCTTGGGCAGCAGCGTCCAGCTGCGCGCGGTACGGAAAGTCTGGAGCAACAACGTAGTCCAGGGTGCCGTCGGCAAGGTAGGAAGGCATCTTGTCGGAGAGATGGAGAATCGATGGATCCTCCACCGGCTCGCCTGCATTTGCGGCTTTGACCATTGCCTTACAGGTGGCAGCGTCGATTACTGGTTTACCGTCTCCTCCAATTGCGTAGGCCTGTGGGCCCGCAAGTAGAGATCCGGCAACAATGATGGTTACTAGCGATTTTGTAAAACGCACAGACCGGGAGTTTAGCACAAACAAAAATCCACCCGGATTCTCCATTACAAGAATCCGGGCGGATTATGTCTGTGCGGCGAGAGGGTTTCGAACCCCCGACCGCTGGTGTGTAAAACCAGAGCTCTACCGCTGAGCTATCGCCGCGCTGCTGCGAAACTTTAACACACGGCAAACATAGATTGCCAATTGCGCACTACACACAGCGTTTATGCAGATTATTTCAATAGCTCGGCTAGTAGCCGATTCAAACGGGACAGCGAAAGCCGGCTAGCTAGAGCGCTGCACCAGGCAATTGCCCTGCCAATCCCCCAGACGAAGCGCCGAGGTGTTGGAGAAACCTGCCAGCTGTGCGGACTCGTCAATCACACCAGGATCAATGGCACCCGGCTGACCAGCACCCGGCGTGAGCAACCAAACGCGGCCTTCATCCTCCAAAGGGCGGGAAGCATCCACAAGACCATCGACCAAGTCGCCGTCTTCTTCACGCCACCACAGCAATACGACGTCGACAACCTCATCCGTGTCTTCGTCGAGCAGGTCTGCATCCAGGAAATTCTCGACCGACTCACTGATTGCTGAGTCACAGTCCGTATCCCAGCCAACCTCCTGGACTAGCTGACCTTCCTTGATGCCGAGCCTGCTCGCATATTCATGAGCAGCGCCTGTGGCGTTGACCACTTCCCTTTTCCTCCTCTAGAAAAAATATTCAGCTCGATTTTTCGAACTATGTGGAGAAATTTTACCGCTCAAATACATTTTTCACAGCTGCAAAATAAGAATTTCCCCAAAAAGGTGCAGTTTTCGCAGTGTTCTTCGCAATGTTCGTCGTAAAGCCGACCGGATTGTTCGGTGAAAGCGTGTGCAAGAAACGGCTAGGGGCACAACAAACGATTCAGACGTAGAGTGGAGAAAAATAACCTTTGCCTTTCCTTCAGGGACTGAAAGGAGCTCACAATGTCCGATACCTCGTCGGGTACGCCACAAGCCCACTCTGATGAGTCAAACTTTGCCCTTATCCGTGATGGGGTCGCCTCCTATCTCACGGATGCAGATCCTGAAGAGACCAAGGAGTGGCTTGAGTCTCTCGACGGACTGTTAGAAGAGGCAGGTCCGGAGCGCGCACGTTTCCTCATGCTGCGCCTGCTGGAACGTGCCACGGCAAAGCGCGTGGCTCTACCGCCGCTGACCTCGACAGACCTCGTCAACACCATCCCAACTGAGATGGAGCCAGAATTCCCAGGCGATGAGGACATTGAGCGCCGCTACCGCAAGTGGATTCGCTGGAATGCGGCAATTATGGTCCATCGCGCACAGCGTCCGGGTATCGGCGTGGGCGGACATATCTCCACCTATGCGGGCGCCGCACCGCTTTACGAGGTCGGCTTTAACCACTTCTTCCGCGGCAAAGACCACCCAGGCGGCGGTGACCACGTCTTCTTCCAGGGCCACGCTTCGCCGGGTATGTACGCCCGCGCATTCCTAGAGGGGCGTCTGACCGAAGAGGACCTCGACGGTTTCCGTCAGGAAGTCTCCCTCGGCGAGGGCAATGGCCTTCCCTCCTACCCGCACCCGCATGGCATGCCAGAATTCTGGGAGTTCCCGACGGTGTCCATGGGCCTTGGTCCGCTCAACGCCATCTACCAGGCACGCTTCAACCGCTACCTGCATGACCGCGGCATCAAGGACACCTCACAGCAGCACGTTTGGGCCTTCCTCGGTGACGGCGAAATGGACGAGCCGGAATCTCGTGGCGCCATTCAGCATGCGGCGCTGAACAACCTGGATAACCTGACATTCGTCATTAACTGTAACCTGCAACGCCTCGACGGTCCGGTGCGCGGCAACACCAGCATCATCCAGGAGCTGGAGTCGTTCTTCCGCGGCGCTGGTTGGAATGTCATCAAGGTCGTTTGGGGCCGCGAGTGGGACGAGCTCTTCGCTAAGGACAAGGACGGCGCACTAGTCGACCTGATGAATAAGTTCTGCGATGGCGATTACCAGACGCTGAAGGCTAACGACGGCGCTTGGGTGCGCGAGCACTTCTTCGGCCGTGACCCGCGCACTGCCAAGCTGGTCGAGGACATGACCGACGAGGAGATTTGGAACCTCCGTCGCGGTGGCCACGACTACCGCAAGATTTACGCTGCCTACAAGAAGGCCTTGGAGACCAAGGACCAGCCGACCGTCATTCTGGCGCACACGGTTAAGGGCTATGGCCTCGGCCATAACTTCGAGGGCCGCAACGCGACCCACCAGATGAAGAAGCTGACGCTCGATGATCTGAAGCTTTTCCGCGATAACCAGCGCATTCCGATCTCCGACGAGGAGCTGGAGAAGGATCCCTACCTGCCGCCGTACTACAACCCGGGCCCAGAGTCCGAGGAAGTGCAGTACATGCTGGAGCGCCGCAAGGAACTCGGCGGTTTCGTGCCGGAGCGTCGCACTAGCTACGAACCACTGACAACGCCAAAGCCGGAAACCCTGAAAAACCTCCTCAAGGGATCAGGTAAGCAAAAGGTTGCCACCACTATGGCGACGGTGCGTGTTTTCAGGGACCTGATGCGCGATAAGGATCTCAAGGACCGCTTCGTGCCTATCATCCCTGATGAGGCCCGCACCTTCGGCATGGACTCCTGGTTCCCGACGCTGAAGATCTACAACCCGCACGGCCAGAACTACACTCCGGTCGACCATGAACTGATGCTGTCCTACAAGGAAGCGAAGGACGGTCAGATTCTGCACGAGGGCATTTCCGAGGCGGGCTCTGTGGGGTCGTTTACCGCTGTCGGCTCGGCGTACGCCACCCATGGCGTGGCCATGATTCCGCTCTACATCTTCTACTCGATGTTCGGTTTCCAGCGCACGGCTGACTCCATCTGGGCTGCCGGTGACCAAATGTCCCGCGGCTTCCTACTCGGCGCTACCGCCGGTCGCACGACGCTGACAGGTGAAGGCCTGCAGCACATGGACGGTCACTCCCAGCTGCTGGCAGCTACGAACCCGTCCGTGGTCTCCTACGACCCAGCATTCGGCTACGAGATTGCTTACATCGTCTGCGACGGTATCGACCGCATGTATGGTCCGGAGCGCGGCGAAGATGTCATTTACTACCTGACTATCTACAATGAGCCGACTTCGCAGCCGGCTGTCCCGGAAGACCTCGATGTCGAAGGGCTGCTTGGCGGTATCTACCGCTTCCGCAAGGCTGAGGGCGACAAGCATGTCAACCTGCTGGCTTCCGGCATTGGCATGCAGGAGGCGCTGCGCGCCGCGGACATCCTGGAAGACTACGGTGTGGCTTCCTCGATTTACTCGGTGACTTCGTGGAATGAGCTGGCTCGCGATGGACACGAGCGTGACACTGAGCGTCTGCACAACCCGGCTGAAGAGGTCGAAGCCGCCTTCGTAACCCGCCAGCTGTCCGACACCGATGGGCCATTCATCGCAGTGACTGACTTCCAGCGTGCGGTCCCGGAGCAGATTCGCAAGTGGGTTCCAGGTGACTACACCGTCCTCGGCACCGATGGCTACGGCTTCTCGGATACCCGTCCGGCCGCTCGCCGCTACTTCAACTCCGACGGCGAGTCAGTCGCTGTTGCGGCCCTGGCCGCACTGGCACGCGCTGGCAAGCTCGACAAGAGTGTCGCCCAGGAAGCAGCTGAAGAGCTGCAGATTACCGATCCAACCGCAACCACTCAGGACGCTGAATAATGACCTCTAGCCTTGGAGATCAGCTCAGCGCCCTACTGGGCACACAGGTCACCGGCGCCGGTGACGCTGACGATGCCTCACCCAATGCAGCGAACGCGGGCTCGAAGAAGGGTTCCGCCGACGCTGACCTGCCCGCAGGTCTTCACGGCGAGGTCGCGGCAATCGTCAAAAAGATGGCTAACGACGAGGTGGAGTCCCTAGAGCTCTCCACTTCGCTGACCGACTACGGCTTTGACCGCTTGAGCGTCGTAGAGTTGGCTGTCCGCTGTGAGGAAGAGCTGGGAGTCCGCATTGAGGACGAGGACATTTCCTCGTTTAAGACCCTTGGCGATGTAGTTGACTACATCGCCGCCCGGCGCGGGTAGAGCTGCAGCACGTTAGCTGCCTCTACCCCACCGAGGTCTGCGTTGCCAGCGGTCGAGTTGCCGCTGGCACTGTCGGGTCCGGCAGGGGTGGACGTCGTAAAGCACTCTTCGGGGGCGTAGCCTGCCGTCATCATGCGCATCGGCTCTAGCACGCGGTCCCACGGCCCGCCGATGGCCGCGTCGAGGGTTCCTTCGATGTCGCCGCCGCGTGCCATGATGGAACGCAGCGCATCTTCGTTGACCACGATGTTTCCGGCGGCATCGGTCTGTCCGGCGAAAGTCCCCAGCTGCGGGGTATGACAGTAGCGCATGCCATCGATGGCGTAGCCGTCATCATCCACGGCTGGGTCTTGCGCCAGCTCGAAATAGAGGCGCGGCCACCTAGCCAGGTTGTCCACCAGTGTGGCGATGGTGTCAGCACTTGCAGTGAAAGGCACCTCGGCGCACAAAGTGGCATCCTGGTCGGTCGCACGCCAAATATCCCGGCCTGGCTTAGTGCCATCGGGCATGCTGAGTCGGGCCAGCGCCCACGTGATGTGTGGTTGCAGCGGCCCTGGCATGCTGTGAATCCACAGGACACCTGAAAGTTGGGTGCGCATAGACGAAGGTCCTCGGAAAAGTTGCGGTCAATTGGTGTAAGACGAGATTCGTCTTCCCCTACGAACTCATCCAACGACACTTGCCACACTGCAGAAAAAGCACTGCGGTAAAACAACACTTCTGAGGTTTGCGTTGCACGTGTTTATGATTGTTATTTCCGAGACGGCTGCTGGCAACCCTCAAGTTGTCCTTAATCCCCCAGATGTGATTTAGCGCTGAGACGAAAAATCGGCGCCGCAGCCGACGCCGACTTAGCTCATATCCCCTTAACCTTTAGCGTGTTCTTCCAGTTCACGCCATAGTTCGTCGTTGAAGTCAGTCCACAGCGGCTTGGCCCATTCGCCGAAAGCTCGGTCGGTCAAGGCGATTGCCGCCCGCCCGGTTGGACGATGAAGCCACAGGAACGTGCCCGCCTGCCCGAAGTGGCCTGCGACATCCTTGGGCATCGAGGCGCCAAACCACAGCCCCTGCTTGGAATCGGGGTGCCCGAAAATCTCAAAGCCCAGGCCCCAATCGGCCGGACGTTGCATTCCATAGCCCGGCACGACACCATTCAGGCCCGGGAACTGCACGGTCAACGCTTCGGAGACGGTACCTGGGTGCAGGAAAGTCGGGGTGAAGATCTCATCGACGAAGACCATGAGATTAGCGACACTGCTACGCGCGCCATGCCCTGCCGAGCCATCCAGCACGGAATCTGACATCCCCAGCGGCTCAAACACGGCCTGGCGCAGGTATTCACTAAACGGCATGTCTGCCTCCGCAGCGATGGCATCGGCGATGATTTCAAAGCCCGCGGAGGAGTAAATGCGCCGCTCCCCTGGTTCTTTTTCCAGCTCACGGCTGGCAAACCTCACCCCGCCGGCGTGCGCCAGAAGGTGACGCACAGTCGCGCCGTGACCGGGTGGCGTGAGCTCTTGGTCGAGCTCCACCGCGCCCTCCTCGACGGCCACAAGCATGCCCACAGCGGCCAGTAACTTGGTCACGCTAGCGAGCTCAAAAACGCGACCGCTATCACCGTGGGTATGCCAACTGCCATCGTCGGCACGCACGGCAGCCGCGACCGTGTCAACTGGCCACTGATCAACTTGCGCAAGAACAGAGGGCTTCCAAGAAGTCATGTCCTCAAGACTACGCAAGCGTGGCGGACTCGGATTTTTCGGCGGAATCGGACTTCTCAGCAGGCGCGTCTGCAGACTCGTCGTCCGACTCGTCGGCTGGCGACAGGTCGGCGTTGGCGCTGGCGTCCCACTCGTCCTTATCCCAGATTCCCGCACGCTTTGCGACGACCAACGGGACCACGGCCTGACCGGTAACGTTCACCGCAGTGCGGCCCATATCCACGATCGGCTCGACAGCCAGCAGGAGGCCGACACCGGCAAGTGGCAGGCCAAGGGTCGACAGGGTCAGGGTCAGCATGACGGTAGCGCCGGTGGTGCCAGCAGTTGCAGCCGAACCGATGACGGAGACGAAGATGATGAGCAGGTAGTCCGTGAAGTCCAACGGCACACCGTAGAACTGCGAGACGAAGATAGCCGCGATAGCCGGGTAAATGGCGGCGCAACCATCCATCTTCGTGGTGGCGCCCAGCGGTACGGCGAAGGAGGCGTACTCATCCGGTACTGCCAGACGACGGGAGACAACGCGCTCAGTGACCGGCATGACGCCCATAGACGAACGGGTGAAGAAGCCGAGCGAGGTCACTGGCCAGACGCGACGGAAGAAGTCGATTGGGCTAATGCCATGAATCTTCAGCACAACTGGGTACACAACTGCGATGACCAGGAACAGACCAATGTAGATGGCAATGGCGAACTTGCCCAGGCTGCCGAGCGCTTCCCAGCCATACTCAGCGACGGCGTGGCCGATGAGGGCTGCGGTACCAATTGGTGCCAGACGGATGACCCACCACAGGACCTTCTGCACGATGGTCAAAAGAGAGCCGGAAAACTCGATGAATGGCTCAGCCTTCGGGCCAACCTTCACTGCGGCGACACCGAAGACAATCGCGATGACCAGCAGCTGCAGGACGTTGAAGTTCAGCGATCCGGATACAGCACCGTCAGATTCGCTGATCTTCACGCCAAGGCCGAGGAAGTTCTGCGGGACAATGCTCTGCAGGAATCCCCACCACGAGCCCACAGAATCCGGTTCCTGTGCAGCCGAGGCATCGACGCCGGAGTTAACGCCCGGCTTGATAAGCAAGCCCAGCACGATGGCGATGACCACCGATACAAAGGACGTAATGGCAAACCAAATCAGTGTCGAAACAGCCAGCTTGGCTGCGCCTGCGACCTGGCGCAGGTTGGCAATCGACACCACGACCGCGGTGACCACCAGCGGCGGGATGAGCAGCTTCAACAGCGTGACGTAGGTACTGCCGACCTCGTCGAGCGCTGTGCGCAGCGAGGAGTCATCGCCAGTACTGCGGGCCATGAAGCCCAAAATGAGACCAATAATCAGGCCATAGACAACTTGGGCACCGAAGCCGGTCGCCCATTTAAATTTATTCACTTTTCCTCCTGGAGTTTTATTTCTCTGAAAACACTTGTGCCGCGCCTTATGCCGTCTGACAAATGCGCGCGACGGGGTCCGGGGCCGCTGAGCTCAGCCTCGAAGAGACAGGCGCAGCGAGGCGGAAGCCCCGAAGTGTTTAGCGACAGGAGGAAGTGGAGATTCGGCCGTAATCGAGCCAACGCCGCTTTGTGAGCATTTTCATGTTGGTCATTTCTATCTAGCAAGTCCGGTTAAGAGACAAACGATAAGACTGCCACGATTGATGTTGTGACACCAATTTCCAACACGGCCCCTCACCCGAATATTCCACATCGCTAATTCGATTTCTCAGCTTGCTTGCGCATTCTCAGCCTGCCTGCGCAACTGCAGTACCTTCAGCGAGCAGAGGAAGCCAATAGTCAACGCGCCGACAGCGGAATACAGCGCAAACTGCGTGGCATGTGCAAACGCATTTGTCAGCGGCACCAACACACCGTCGGGAGCACCCTGCGCACGCAGACCAATCAGCATCGAGCCGGCGGAATCCTTCAGCCCCTGCCCCATCTGCTCCAGGCCCGGCGACAGCTTCGCGATCTCACGATCCAGCCCAATCGTCAGCGCCATACCACCGAGCGCAGCACCGAGCGCCGAACCAATCTGCCGAATCGTCGACTGCGTTGCCGATGCCTGCCCCGACAGCCGCACCGGAATATCACCAAGCACCAACGAGGTCAGCTGCGCCGATGCCAGACCAAGACCCAGACCGTAGACAATCAATGCAAACACAACCAGCCACAGCGGCAGGTCAACGCGCTCTTCGGCCGCCAACTGCAGCGAACCAAAGACCTCGAGACCAAGGCCCACAATCACCACACCGGCCGGGGTAATCCGAGCTGCCAGATGACGCGCCATGGCACCTGCGAAGAACGCACCGAGAGCCATTGCTGCCAGGACCAGGCCGGTTGCGATCGTCGATAAGCCAATCGCCGACACCAGGTAGAGCGGCAGCACGAAGACCAGCGCGAACTCACCCACCGCGACAAGCATCGCCGTGGTATTCCCCCAGCTGAACGTGGCGTAGGAGAACATCGACACGTCCAACAGCGCAGGATCCGCGTTCTTCCGACGACTGTTTTCCCACAGCACGAAAGCGACAAGCACCACCGCACCAACTAAGAGCGTGACGACGGGTGCGGAGGGAAAAGCAAACCCTATCTTGGCGCCTTGAATGATGCCGAAGACCACGGCACCAAAGCCAATTCCAGACAACACCAGGCCAAGGACATCGAAGCGACCCGCGCCATTGGTATCGCCTGCGGTGTTCGGCACCCAGCGCAGCGCAAGGACGAAAAGCACGACGGCGATGGGCACGTTGACCCAGAAGATAGCTTCCCAACCAGCAAACTGCGTAAGCACGCCACCCAGGAGTGGGCCGACTGCTGCAGCACCAGACATGACCGCACCCCAGATGCCGAATGCGGTGGCACGATCTTTATCACGGAATAGTGCGTTCACGCTGGACAGTGTTGATGGCAGAATGCACGCGCCACCAATGCCTTGGATGACGCGGGCAATGACCAGTGGCGCCAAGGCTGTGGAAAGTGCGGCCACGACGGAGCCGACCGTGAAGATGACCAGACCGACGAGAAAAAGCGTTCGACGGCCGAAGCGGTCGCCAGCGCGGCCAGAGGTCAGGAGTAGTGCGGCGAAAACGACCGAGTAGATCGTGGTAATCCACTGCGCGCCCACGATGTCAAGGCCCAGCTCCGAAATGATGGTCGGCAATGAAACACCAACGATGGTGCCGTCCAGGACAATCATGCCGAGGCCAACCGCGAGCACGAGCAACCCCCACCACCGCTGTGGCGAGGCCCCGAACTCAGCAATCTGATCCTCGTTGGCGATTGCCATGACGGGGGTGCCCTTCGCTTTCGCTGTGGCACCGGTTTGTGCGTCGACTGAGACGTCGGCGCTGCTCAAGGAAGGTTTTGTACTCATAGGATTAATGCTAGAAGTGTCCTAGGGCTGATTCATCAACCGAAAGTCGTAACTTTGCGGAAAGATCAGCTTCGTTGAGAACGGGGATTACCTTCGTCGACACGGAAACACTTAGCTTCATTGAACCCACGCAATGGCAGCCGAACCCGCTGGGTATAGGGCTTTTATCACCGCACGGTGGCAGATTGCTATGATGCTATGAGGTTTTGGGCACTGGTTCATAGTGCTTAATTGTCACTTCACAATGCCCAATCCTTGCCCCTATAGCTCAGTCGGTTAGAGCAGAGGACTCATAATCCTTTTGTCCCAGGTTCGAGCCCTGGTGGGGGCACTAAAAACTCTGGGCTCTACTCACGCCCATTTACCCGACATCCGGTTGTAGCAGCTGGCGCATAGGGAGATGTACTTCGGCGCTTCGAGTGCCTCAATTTCCACGGTTTCGCCGTCGAGGATAATGCTGCCGTCCGGATTCAACCGTGCAGTAAAGATGGCCTTCTGCCCACAGGTGCAAATTGTCTTGATTTCCTCAATGGTGTGGGCAACTTCGAGCAAGCGCTGGGAGCCTGGGAAGGCATGCGTGCGAAAGTCGGTACGCAGACCGTAGCAGAGCACCGGAGTACCGCGAAGGGTAATTCCCAGCAACTGATCGACCTGGTCAGGGGTAAGAAACTGTGCCTCATCGATGATTAGACAATCGTAGCCGTCGGCAAGCGAGGAGAGGTCATCGCCATCGTGGATGAGGTGCGCGCGTTCCGCGATTCCGATGCGGGAGTGCACGTCGCCGTCAGCCAAAGTATCCACGGCCGGCTTGGCGATCAACGGCCGCATATCGCGCTCGCGGTAGTTGTGGGCGACGCGGAGGACCTCGATGGATTTTCCGCTGTTCATGGTTCCGTAGCGGAAGTACAGTTTTGCCATAGCCATCGATTGTAGGGCATCGATTCGCGGGCTCTGACGGCTGTAAACTCGGGCCGCCAACACGGATTTGAATTCCCGACTATCCTTTATTTTTATGCAGCCGATTCCTGACCTGAATGAGAATCCAACAGTTGTTGTATGTGGATCTATCCACCTAGATACCTTGGTACAGGTCGATAGTGTCCCCGCAGAAGGTGGCACGCTCATCGTTGATGACGGCACGAATATGCTGGGCGGCAAGGGCGCTAACCAGGCCGTTGCTATCGCTTATGACGGCGTCCGTGCGATCATGGCCGGTACGGTTGGTGAGGACCGCGCAGCGGATTTCGTGGTCGAGGAACTCAACGCACACGGCGTAGATGTCCACTCCATTCAGACGTCCTGGGATTTGCCGACCGGCAGCGCTTTCGTCGCAACGAACCGCAAGGGTCGCCCGGTGATTTTTGTCCAGCGCGGTGCCGATGCGCTAACCGACCCCACCGATTTCGTCGACGAGTTCGCATCAGCGGATGTCGTGCTCGCGCAGGGCGAGCTCCTTCCGGAAGCAACTGAGGCCATCGCGTCCGTCGCATCCATGTACAGCGCGCGACTGGTGCTGAACCTCAATCCGGTCGTAACCGTTACACCTGCCCTGATTGACCATGCAGATCCGCTGATCGTCAACATGAAGGGCGCCTGGGAAACAATCCGTCGCCTGGACATCGCCGAAGGAATCCGCGCTACCGACTACCGCGCACAGCTCGAGGCGCTTCTGCAGTACTGCCCCAGTGTCGTCATGCTCCGGGGCGACCACGGCTGTCTCTTCGCACAGCACTCCGACGGTCTCGACGACGAGCCGACAATCTACGAGCACCCCGCGCTCAAGCTGCCAGAGGAGAAGATTGTCGACGGCACTGGCTCCGGTGATGCGTTCGTCGGCACGCTCACCGCGGAACTGGCTAAGGGCACCTCGCTTTACGACGCCGTCCCCCTGGCCACCGCAGCAGGCGCAGCAGCTGTACAGGCGGTCGGCGCATGCTCCGCTTTTGCACGTCGCGAAAAACTGCTGGAGATGGTCGAGGCGGAGGATTTTCCCCCTGTGAAAGAGTACGCGGGCTAAGGGTCGTCAGCGGCCTGGTGTGCGAGCTGGCACCGATTAAGTCAGTGCCAGTGGGGCCAGCGGGAGAACCTACCCAGCATTGTCTGGCAGAACGGGCTCAAGCGCCAGCATCACCAAGTACCAACTCAACGCGTACCCGATGAGGAAGACATAGGTAGCAATCGCGTAGATTTTCGCCGGGAAAAAGAATATGGCCGCGGGCACGATGAGAAGCGCCAATACTGCGAGCGCAGTCCGCGGCAGGTTTTTGACGGTCATGCTGGTGGCCGTTGCCAGGGTTCGGCGGAGCGACGAGTGACCGTCGGAAAGCGAGCACAGCGAGTAGACCCACGCGGTAATTCCCAGCAGTATTAGCGCCCCGGAGGTAACTCCTGCGGCGAAGATCAGGCCGACAGTGCCGAGGTCCGCGCGGGAGATAACGTAAAACTCATAGCCAATGCCACTGGCGAGAACCAAGGTGAATAGCCACCACACGGTTGGTGTGCGCCAATTGTCCAACAGTGCGCGCAAGAAGCGCCGTACGGGCCTTGAGCCTTCGTCACGGACCATGTCGCGAGCGACTACTACTCCAGCGCGAGTTGCGGCGCCTGCAGTGACTATCGGGATGGATGCGACGATCATCAGCAGGTTGATGATTACAAGGTCTGCTAACAGCGACCAGGCTGCGTAGAACTTTGTATCGGTGCTGAAAAATCTATCCACGGGTTCATATCCTAATAAAGGCTGATTAACAGACGAAAGCCTCAACCTACGCGGTTGAGGCTTTCGCTTTCGTAAAACGCGGTGCTTGGCGTCCTATGCGCTAACGCTTAGGCAGCTATCCCTTAACGGCACCCGCAGCAACACCCTCGATAATGTGCTTCTGGGTGGCGACGTAGAAAATCACAATCGGAATGATTGCGAGCACCAGCATTGCCATCATCGCGCCAAGGTCACGGTTACCGTTGGAGCCAACGAAGCTCTGCACGACAACCGGGATGGTCTTGTACTTAGTAGACAGGCCAATGACCAGGTACGGCAGCAGGTAGTCGTTCCATACCCACATAGCGTTCAGAATGGCGACAGTCACTGCAGTCGGCTTGAGCATGGGCAAAACGATGCGGAAGTAGTTCTGCATCGGAGATGCGCCATCAATCATCGCGGCTTCCTCGATGTCAATCGGGATGGACTTGATGAAGCCGGCAAACATGAAGACCGACAAGCCGGAGCCAAAGCCCAAGTAGAGAACCACGATGCCGATTGGGTTGTTCAAATGCAGCATGTCGGCGATCTTGACGGTCGGGAACATCACCATCTGGAACGGGATGACCATCGAGAACACAAACAGGTAATACAGCAGCGAGGTCCACCACGTCTTCACTCGCGTGATGTAGTAAGCCGTCATCGCAGAGAAGAACACAATCGCAATAACCGAGAGGATCGTGATGACAAAGGACCACACGATCGCCCAGCCGAAGCCCTCCTTCATCAGGCCGACGGCGTAGTTTTCGAACCCGACCCACATGTCACCTAGTGGCAGCTGGAAGGGGTTATCTGAAATTGCGAACTTGGACTTGAACGAGTTGAAGATAATGAACGCGATTGGCCCCAAGAACACGACGGTCAAAAACACCAGAATCGCGTAGATGATGACCTTAGATACGCCTCCCACCTTGGCCTCGTCCTGCTTAGCGGGCTTGGCCTTGGGGAGCTTGGTGGCCGTTTCAGTGGTCATTGCAGCGTCGACAGACATTTATGCCTCCACTTCCTTGCTGCGAGTAGCACGCAGCTGCAGCATCGCGATCGCTACGACCACGACGACGAATATTACTGCCTTGGCTTGACCAACGCCCTCCACACCAATTCGGTTGAACATGGTGTTGACGATGTTCAGAGCAACCATTTCTGTCTCTGAACCCGGCGCACCATTGGTCAGGGCCAAGTTTTGATCGAAGAGTTTGAAAGTGTTCGACAGAGTCAAGAAGAGGCAAATGGTAATCGATGGCATGACCATCGGGATAGTAACGTGCCGCAGAATCTCCCAGCGTCCGGCGCCATCAATCTCCGCAGCTTCGATGAGCTCCGGTGGGACATTCTGCAGACCGGCAATATAGATAATCATCATGTAACCGACCAGCTGCCAGTTGATGAGGATGATCAGACCGGCGTAACCGAACTTCCAGTCGGACACAATCGTCGTACCGTACGATGCCAGCACGGCGTTAATCATCGACTGCCAGGTATAACCGAGCACGATGCCACCGATAAGGTTCGGCATGAAGAAGACTGTGCGGAAGAAGTTCGTGCCCTTCAGCTTGCGCGTCAGAATCCATGCGATCCAGAACGCGAACAAGTTCACAGTAATGATGGAAACAACAACCACCATGAGAGTGAATCCGAAGGAGGCGACGAAGCCCTCGCGCTCACTAAAGGCCTTCTGGTAGTTCTCGATACCAACCCACTGCGCATTAGTGATGGTTGTGAAGTCAGTAAATGATAGGAAGAAACCGATAACGAACGGCACCAGGAACGCGATTGCAAAGGCAATCAGCGTGGGTAGCACGAAAATTGGGAAATACTTTTTCAATGTTGCTTGCATCTACAACACCGCTCCTAAAGCTAAAGGCGGAGCCCGGTGCCTCGAGACCGGTTTAACAGGTCACCGAGCCCCGAGCTCCGCCTTGCCATTGGATGAACTCATTCCGTCGGTTGTTCATGCGCGAGAAGCTTTCGCTTCACACTCACCGATGGAATGGATCACCATTGATTTGCTGGTATTTAATTGTTCGGAGATTCCGCATTCCAGCTGTCGGCGAAAGTCTCGACAACCTTGTCCCACGGCATCTTTCCGGAAGCGTACTGCGCCAGCGCTGCGCCAAAATCATCCTTGAACTGCTGCGACGGGAAGTACTGGAAGTCCCACGGGATGGTGGTCAGGTCCTCGTTCTCAATTGCTGCGGCCACTTCCTTGGCCAGCGGGTCATTCGGAGTGTCGGCTTCAGTGAAGTTCTGGAACGGAGCGATGAATCCGAGATCCTCGACGACGTACTTCTTGCCCTCATCGGTGTTGAACAGCCAATTGACGAAGTCCTTCGTTGCCTTTTGGGAAGCCTCCGAAGCCTTGGAGTTGACCGTCAGGTAGTTCTCAGTACCAACCGAGATGCCGGTCTTATCCTCGTCCTTCAGGCCCATGTACATAGGCATGAACTTAATCTTGTCCTGCTTGACCACGTTGCCGGAGACATCGTTGATCTGGGACCATGCCCAGTTGCCATTCTGAACCATAGCGGCCTTGCCCTGGGCGAATTCCGCCATCGAGTCGGACACAGCCTTCGACGGGGCCAGAGTCTTTTCGACAGTGGAGTTATTCAGGTACAGATCAAAGAGGTTCTTGAACTCCTTGTTGTACTTGAACTTCACATCAGCGGTTTCCTTGGTGCCAAGGTCCTCGAATTCATAATGAACCGGTCCGTTGGCCAAGTGTGTCTGCCAGCGCCAATCCTCACCGGATGCAAGCGAGGTGGAAGCGAAGGTGCCGGAAATCCCCAGCTTGTCCTTCTTGGCCTGCATGTCCTCAGCAACTTCCTTCAGCTTTCCGAAGGCCTTAATCTCGTCGATGCTCTTGGCCTTGGCATCGGGCAGCGCGAAGTACTTGTCCATGATCTCTTCGTTATAGATCAGGCCAAACCCCTCGACTGCAAACGGGACGCCGTATACCTTGCCGTCCTCGCCCTTCAGCGGCTCGATGCCCTCGTTGAGGTTTTGTGCGATCTCAGTGTCAGACATGTCTGCCATGTATTCCTGCCAAGTACGCAGGCCCGCCGGACCATTGACTTGGAACAGTGTTGGCGCGTCCTTTTTACCAATCTCGGCCTTCAGAGTTTGCTCATAGGAATTCGAAGCAGCAGTAACGACCTTGACCTGGACACCAGTCTTGTCAGTGTATGCCTTCGCAATCTTCTGATATGCGGCATCCTGCTCCGGCTTGAAGTTAAGGAAGTAGACACCACCATCTGCAACCGCATCATCACTCGAGCACGCAACCAAACCAGCGGTTGCCATCAGGCCTGCTGCACACAGAGCTGAAAGGCGCTTGAAGTTCTTCACTATATTTTCTCCCTTGAGAAGAAAGGCCACTTCAATGGCATCCTCCGAGCAATTCGGACGAATATTTGCCAGCAGCCGTGGCCTAATTGGATTATCCCGCCCTGCGGCTAGAAGTAGCCTTTCATGCGAACTTCGACGCCACCCACGCGGGTATTCGGTCTCACCAAAATCTTACTTGACCAAAACCAATTTAGGTTGGCCTTCAGCCAGCTGTGAACAAATGCAAAGGAGAAAAATAGCAAAAGCTCTCGAAAGCACACCTAGAATTTGAGCTGTTTTCGAGCTGTTTTCGCTGAACAGAGCCGCCTACCGGCACCAAAGTAAGCACCTGGCCGCGACAATCACACGCAGACCCGACAACCACCCGACCACCAAAAGCACCCCTGTTTGGCGTGAATGTATATTTTTATAATATCCTGGCGAGTCGTTTACTTGTCACTTTTGAAATAATCGTACGCTCGACAGTCTGCTTCTAGAGAGCTACTCGACCTCATCGCTCGCCGGAAGATATACGGACTCGTCGCGATGCCCGGGCAACACTCGGTCTACGTAGCTCTGCACCGCTTCTTGAAGCGGCACATCCGCACGGCGTTTTTCTGCCATGTACCAGCGATGCTCCAAGACCTCGTGGAAAACCTGCGCATCCTGCAGCCTTCCACGCAGCCCCTCGGGCACAGCCAGGATTGTGGCCTCGAAAACTTCACGCAGCCATCGGTGCGCAACCTGCTCTAGCGGAACCCCTTCAAGACCTTCCGCCAACCGAAAGGTCTGCATACTATTGAGCATCCGCCTCGCTTGCCGTTCTTGAACATCCAACCCCGTCAGTCGCATTAACTGCCTATGGTGATGCCCTGCGTCAACCACTCGTGGTCGGAACACAACGCGGCCACCATCACTGGTGACTTTCAGCTCGCCAACATCGAAACCGAGGTCGTTGAGCCTGCGAATCCGCTCATCGACAAGCCAAGGCTCCTCAACACCAATAGATTCTTCCCCCGTCAGCTCTTGCCACAGGTCCTCATAACGCTCAATAATGCGCCTACCCACCGCAATTACGTCCAACTCAGGATCGAGGAATCCGCCGGCCTGCAGATCCATGAGCTCTCCGATGATGTTGGTATGGGCAACGTCAACGTCGTAAAGCCTGCGGGAATCTGAGAGTGTGCCTTGCAAATCTCCCGTTTCCGCGTCGACAAGGTAGGCGGAGAAAGCGTCTGCGTCACGACGAAACAACGTGTTCGACAGCGACACGTCGCCCCAGTAAAAACCAAGGAGATGTAACCGAACTAGCAGGACTACCAGCGAGTCAATCAGGCGGACCACAGTTTCGCGGGTGACCTGTTGAGAAAAAACTGCACGATACGGCAGCGAATACTCGAGATGTTCTGTGACGAGTGCCGCAGTTAACGGTTCGCCATCTGGATCCTTGCGGCCAGTAATGACCGCGAGCGGGCGAACCGATGGAGCACCGAGCCTGACCAGGTCACGCAGCATTCGATACTCATGATGAGCAGTGAACTCACCAATTTCTTTCACTGCAATGACGCGGTCATCCAAGTTGACGAATCGAACAATGTGCCGCGAAATTCCCTGAGGTAGGGCGGCCAACAAATCGTCTGGCCACTGTTCCAGAGGTATATGCCAAGGAAGGCGCAAAAGCTTTGAAGCCACCGTTGTCGCGGCTATTTTCATAGTTTCCGACACGGTGGCTCCTAAAACTGTCTTACTGTCCCACTGCCCTACCAGCTACTCATTTCATCTAAACGAAAGAGTTTAGGCCGGAAGGCGCATATCAGTCGACTTCGAGAACAGGTGCAGCATGCCCGGACGAATCTTGCCGTAAACTACCGAGCCCAACTGCGGCGCGGTGCGCGGGGCGGTACGAATAACCACCTGACCGTGTTCCTCTTCGTCCGGGTTAGAGGAAGATCCGGAGCTCAATGCTCCGCCACCGACGAGATCGCCATACATGAATGCATCGGAGCCCAATTCCTCGACCAAGTTAACCTGCACCGGAATGACGTCATCGCCCGGCCCCTCGACCAGGTCGAATGCCTCCGGACGGAAGCCCACGATAATCTGGTTCTGATCCTCCGGCACGATTGCAGCAAGTGTGGCTTCCGGCAGCTTAATCTTGGCCTCACCCAACGTGGCGTAACCATTAGAGACGTTGAACGTGCCCAGGTTCATCGCAGGCGAGCCAATGAAGCCCGCGACGAATTCGTTTGCCGGGGTTTCGTAGAGTTCCCGCGGGGTACCGACCTGCTGCAGAACACCGAAGTTAATGACCGCGATGCGGTCGCCCATGGTCAGCGCCTCAGTCTGGTCGTGGGTGACATACATGGTGGTCACACCCATCCGACGCTGCATGGCCGCAATCTGAGTACGGGTTTGAACACGCAGCTTCGCGTCCAGGTTCGACAACGGCTCGTCCATCAGGAACACCTGCGGCTTGCGCACAATCGCACGCCCCATTGCCACACGCTGACGCTGACCACCGGATAGAGCCTTAGGCTTACGATCCAGGAACTGAGTTAGATCCAGGGTCTTCGCAGCTTCTTCGACACGACGGTCAATCTCGTCCTTGTCCACACCAGCAATCTTGAGCGCGAAGCCCATGTTCTCGCGCACCGTCATATGCGGGTACAGGGCGTAGTTCTGGAAGACCATCGCAATATCGCGATCCTTGGGCGAGACATTGGTCACATCACGATCTCCAATGAAAATCTTGCCCTCATTGACCTCTTCCAGACCGGCAAGCATGCGCAGTGTTGTGGACTTACCACAACCGGAGGGGCCCACCAGAACCAGGAACTCGCCATCGGCAATTTCCAAGTTGAACTTGTCCACAGAAGGCTTCGTCGCACCAGGGTAAATGCGAGTGGCATCAGCAAAAGTCACAGTAGCCATGTGAATACAAACCTTTCATCGGCAGGTACGTGCCGAACGATCCGAGTGAAAGTAACCGCAGGAACAGCTCCTACGTATCTGCCTCACAAGCTTACTCTTAATCGAGTAGTCCCGTAACGAGCTCCGCAATCTTCGAGCGCTCCGAGCGCTTCAGCGTGATGTGTGCAAAAAGCTCGTTGCCCTTGAGTTTTTCAATCACCGCCTGCACGCCGTCATGGCGGCCGACGCGCAGGTTGTCACGCTGCGCCACATCGTGCGTAAGGATGACTCGGGAATTGCTACCAAGACGCGACAGCACCGTCAGCAGTACGTTGCGCTCCAGCGACTGTGCCTCATCGACAATCACGAAGCTGTCATGCAGGCTACGACCGCGAATGTGTGTCAGTGGCAGTACCTCCAGCATGTCGCGCGAGGCAATCTCATCCATCACGTTGTCTGAAACCAATCCCTCCAGGGTGTCGTAAACAGCCTGCGCCCACGGGTTCATCTTTTCGTCCTCACTACCTGGCAGGTAGCCAAGGTTCTGACCACCTACCGCGTAGAGCGGACGGAACACCACAATCCGGCGATGCAGTCCGCGCTCCAGCACCGACTCCAGTCCCGCGCACAGCGCAAGCGCCGACTTACCCGTACCGGCTCGGCCGCCGAGGGACACAATCCCCACCGAGTCATCCAACAGCAGGTCAAGCGCCACACGCTGCTCCGCCGACCGCCCCTTCAGGCCAAACGCCTCCGTATCGCCCCGCACAAGCTTGACGACGCCCGGGGCGCTCACCCGTGCCAGCGCAGACTGGCTACCAGCGCTGAGCTGCACGCCGCAGTGCAGCGGCTGATCCTGGATCTGCTCGAGCTCAAGGAACCCATTGGCGAAGAGACGATCAATTTCCTCCGGGTCGACGTCTACTTCCACCATTCCCGAGTACCCAGTCAGAACGACGTCCTGGGCGCGGTAATCGTCGGCAGGCAAGCCGACCGCACCAGCCTTGACGCGAAGCGGAATGTCCTTGGTGACCAGCACGACATCATGTCCATCGTGCTGAAGATTAAGGGCGCAAGCGAGAATGCGGTGATCGTTTTCGGCGGTGCGGAAGCCTGCGGGAAGGATGGAGGGATCGGAGTGGTTGAGCTCAATATGCATAAACCCGCCAAGATCATTGGCGGGCACAGGCCGGTCCAGGTGGCCGTAGCGGTAACGCAGCTCTTCGAGGAAACGGAGCGCTTCTCGGGCGAACCACCCCAGCTCTGGGTGGTGGCGCTTGGCCTCCAACTCACTCACCACGACCAGCGGAAGCACAACTTGGTGCTCATCGAACTTCTTGGTGGCGTGGGGATCGGACAGCAGGACCGAGGTATCAAGCACGTAGGTACGCATGCCCTCAGGCTAAAAGTCAGAGGTAGAAATTACGTGGTTGTGAGATGAATGCTTGGTTATCAGATGAACCACAGTTGGTTACAGGCTCTAATCCTCAAGTTGAACCCTAAGGAACTGGCCGAGCACCGAGCACCACTGCCCGGCCACTCCACTGCCCTTTTAATGGCGACTAGTCGTTATGGCGAATCTGTCGACCCAGCAACTTGTGGCGAAGCGGATCAACCGCCAAGGTCACAGCGCCAACTGATACAACTCCCACGAGGTACGCCAGCGCAACAACAAGTGAGCGTTGACCAAACGTGATTTCGTTCGCAATCGGGCCGAACATGGTGGCTCCCAACAGCGCACCCATAACAAAGCCGAAGATGCTGGTCGCAAGCATGGGAAAGAATGTCTGCTTGAAAGTGACCGTGCGGTGGAAGCTGATTGGCGTCCCGATGAAGTCCAGCGCCTTTGTCAGCGATGCCTCTTCATAGACGGCTGAGGCCTGAGTCAAAAGCGTTGACACCAGCAACAGAATGAAACCGATTACGAAAGTGATAGTCACACCGGTTGCAATATCGTGCGCGAATGTGACATCTGCAACCTCTTCAATCTTGTCTTCGCCAGGCACCATCATTGTGTAGCCAAGCAGCAGAGACAGGAAGGCCATGGAACTTACTCGACGCCACGATTCCTTAGCGTTAGTCGCGACTCGTCGCGTCGCCACAAAATCACTTGAAGTACCGAAGAAGCTGGAGATGCGGGCAACAAGCTGGATAAAGAAAGGCGCCACCAGGCCAATTGCCCAGACCATCAGGTACATCATCGCTGCGACACCAAGCGTGGCAGTGACGGTTCCACCCGCGATATTGGAGTTGGCAATCACGTATAGGACGATCGCACCGATAACAACGGCCACAATCATGCGCCAAGCCTTCATCGACTTGGGCACTTCCTTGCGGCTAACGCCGAGTGGTGAAATCATCACCCTTCGCAAACCAACCACAGCCGCATAGAGCGCGAGGAGCACCACGGCAACCCAGACCAGCGGGTAGCCCCACCAGGGCAGCAACATGTCCCAGGTATCCAGGTAGTCATTGTCGAACTTGATTATCGCCCAGAATGGCGCAGTGGCCACCGACAACAACGTGCCCACGACAAGCCCTACAGCTGCCAATACGAGGGTTTCGATAATCACCATGCGCGTAACTGCCCCGTTAGACAGACCAATCAAGCGCAGAGTTGCCAATCGCTGCTCACGTCCTGCAGCGCCAAGCACCGCCGACTGTGCCACGAGCGAAACCATTGCCGGAATCACAAAAACACAGGCCACGAGTGCCAGCTGCAGGTACATCTCGCCCTGACCTTGATTCATGTAATCCTCGGGTGTTGGGTTCGGCGGCAGCTTTGGCTCAGCCTGCCAACGGCGGTAAAACATCGCCGTGCCACCGACGACGACCAACGCCAACCAGGTACTCACGGTCATGGCCACCACGGACAATGCGGACAGCCAGCCGTTTCCCGAATGGGATTCACGCCCGGCGCGCTGCAGCCGCGTGCTCAAGTCCGCTAGTGCGCCGGTAGGAATTCTCTGGGGTTTTGTTGCTTCAGTTACGGTGCTCACTTTGTAACCTCCGCTCCTGCCAGCATGCGGTCGTCGTGAATCAGGCCATCGCGGATCTCCACACGTCGACGACACCAGTCGGCCACCTTCACATCGTGCGTGACCATCACCAATGTCGTGCCAGTCTGCTCCACCAACGCGGTGAGCTGCTGCATGACCTCATGGCCTGTGGACTGGTCCAGCGCGCCAGTCGGCTCATCGGCGAAGATGACACCTGGCTCGCCGGCCATCGCGCGGGCAATTGCCACACGTTGTGCTTGACCGCCGGACATCTGTCCTGGGCGACGGCGCGTGAGGTCCTTGAGCCCCAGGCGGTTGAGGACATCGTCGGCAAGCGCGAGTGACTTCGAGCGCTTCTTGCCCTGCAGAATCATTGGCAGAGCAACGTTTTCCCTGGCAGTCAGCTCGGGAAGGAGCTGGCCATCTTGGAAAACGAAGCCGAAGTCGTGCAGGCGGAGGGCGGAGCGGTCGGCGTCGGAAAGCGAACTGATCTTTGTGTCACCGAAGATGACGTCGCCGTCGTCCGGTAGCAAAACGCCGGACATGCAGTGCAGCAGCGTGGACTTACCAGAACCTGACGGTCCCATGACTGCAACCGTTTCGCCGGGCTCAATGGTCAGCGAAATGCCGGTGAGAACGGGAGCGGAATTGTAGGACTTGGTGATGTCGCGGATACAAAGTCGTGCGTTTCTGGGGCTGTTGTTCTCTGTCATGGCACTCATTTCACTCGCACGGAGGCGATTTCAACACCGTGCCCACTTTCCTTTTGCGGTAGTGCTAGGTCTACCATGCCGGAAATTAATTCCTCCGCACACAGAGCTTTCGTACCATGGGAAACTATGGAGCTGAAGGATTATTTCCGCAAATATATCGGCGCGAACCGTCGCGAAAAAGCGCATAAACGCAGCTACGAGGAATCCGCCGCCGCCCGCATCGCCGAACTTACCGCTTCACGACGAACAATTGCCGAAGCCTTTGAGATTGAACGTCGCCGCATTGAAAATGACCTCCACGACGGAGCTCAGCAATACATTGTTGCGGCTTCAATGAAATTAGGACTTGCGGAATTAGAGGCCTCCAATACTGGCAATGAGGAACTAATGCAGCTCCTGTCGGAAACGCGCGGCCATTTGGAGGATGGCCTGCGGGCCTTGCGGCGAACAGTCCATGGCATCCATCCGCAGGTGTTGCGCGATCGCGGACTGCAAGCGGCTGTTGAGGAAATTGCTGAAGGATATGGCCCTCACGTTGTTGTACACACTCCCTATCCGCTGCCGGAATTGGAGGAAAGCGTGCTCGCCGCGGCATATTTTTTCTGTGCAGAAGTGCTGACAAATGCAGCAAAATATGCGCCGAATGCTCCTGTTTCTGTGCTGCTCACCTCAGATCAAACACTGAATATTTCAATTACGGACCAAGGCCCAGGTGGGGCAAAATTGGGGCGCGGATTGCGGGGCATGAAAGAGCGCCTGGCCACTTTTGACGGTGCGATGACCATGCACTCTCCCGAAGGCGGGCCAACGCAGGTAATAGCCAGAATTCCCTTGATGCTAAATCGCTGGGAATCGGGCATTGGAGAAATAGAAGGCATGGATATGGAAAGCGTGGAGAAGAAAGGTGCGGCGAAATAATGAAAATTGTCATTGCGGATGACTCGGCACTCCTGCGGGAAGGAGTCGCGGGGCTCGTCGAAAAGCGCGGACATGAAGTGATTGCGATGGTCGACACTGCGCACGGTCTGGTGGCGGACATCGATGACCGGTTTGACGACTCGGGCGAGCTGCCAGACCTGGTGATTACCGATGTGCGCATGCCTCCGAAGATGAGTGACGACGGCCTGCGGGCCGCAGTGGAACTGCGCGAGCGTTATCCGCAGCTGAATGTCATGGTGCTGTCGCAGTATGTGGCGCCGGCGTATGCGCGTGAGTTGTTCTCGCCGGGAGGTGCTGGGGTTGGTACTGGGGCCGGCTCAAGTGGCAGCAGCTCGAGTGGCGGGACCGGGTATCTGCTCAAAGACCGCGTTGGCCAGGTGCTGGACTTCTTGGGTTCGCTCGAGGTCGTCGCAGGTGGTGGCGTGGTGATTGACCCTGATGTGGCGACGGCATTGATGCAGTCCGGCAAATCGGGGCTAGCCAGTTTAACGGCGCGCGAACGCGAAGTGCTCGAGCTGATGGCACGCGGCAAGTCCAATAAGCAGATTGCCGATGACCTCGTGCTTTCCGGGGCGGCGGTGGCGAAACACGTGTCCAACATCTTTATGAAGCTGCATCTGGAGCCCGGCGAGGAAAACCGCCGTGTGCGGGCAATTTTGGAATTTCTCACGGCGACGTCGGGGCAGATTTAGGGTCGGCAGCAATCGCATCTCTCGCAAAAGCGATGAAAAAATAAGTGTTGATTATGACACGAGTCACAATTTAAAGTTGGCTCATACGTTTGTTGTTTCCCTATAGAAAGGACGTGTCTACATGACTGTTTACGCCAACCCCGGCACCCCCGATGCAATCTTCACGTACAAGGAGCAGTACGAAAATTTCATCGATGGTAAGTGGACACCTCCAGTAGACGGGCAATACATGGACAACTCCACCCCGGTTACGGGCGAGGTTTTCTGCCGGGTTCCGCGGTCTAACGAGAAAGACATTGAGCTCGCTCTCGACGCCGCGCACAAGGCGAAGGACTCCTGGGCCTCGGTTCCTGCGGCCGAGCGGGCGCTGATCCTCCACCGCATCGCGGACCGTCTGGAGGAAAACCTTGAGAAGATTGCCGTCGCCGAGACCTGGGAGAACGGCAAGGCCATTCGCGAGACCCTCGCCGCTGACATCCCGCTCGCAATCGACCACTTCCGCTACTTCGCCGGGGCCACCCGCACGCAGGAGGGGCGCATCTCACAGATTGACGACAACACGGTCGCCTACCACTTCCACGAGCCACTCGGCGTCGTCGGCCAGATTATCCCGTGGAACTTCCCCCTCCTGATGGCCGCATGGAAGATCGCCCCGGCCCTCGCCGCCGGCAACTGCATCGTGCTCAAGCCAGCAGAGCAGACCCCCGCGTCGATTCTCATGCTCACCGAGATTATCGCCGATTTGCTTCCGGACGGCGTTCTCAACATCGTCAATGGCCTCGGCACCGAGGCCGGTGCTGCGCTGACCGCAAGCGACCGGATCTCCAAAATTGCGTTCACCGGATCGACTGCCGTGGGCCAGCTAATCAACAAGGCAGTGTCCGACAAGATTATTCCGATCACGCTGGAGCTCGGCGGCAAGTCCCCGTCCATCTTCTTCCCCGACGTCATGGACGCCGACGATGCGTTCCGCGAGAAGTGCATTGAGGGCCTGGCCATGTTCGCGTTGAACCAGGGCGAGGTCTGCACCTGCCCGTCGCGAGCCCTGGTCCACGAAGACATCGCTGATGAGTTCCTGAAGCTCGCGGTCGAGCGCGTTAAGCAGATTAAGACCGGCAACCCGCTGGATACGTCGGTACAGATGGGCGCCCAGGCCTCCCAGGAGCAGCTGGACAAAATCTCCGGCTACTTGGAGTCCGGGCCGAAGGAGGGCGCGGAGGTTCTCACCGGCGGCAACGTCGCCAAGCTCGAAGGGCTGGAGGGAGGCTACTACGTCGAGCCGACAATCTTTAGGGGCAACAACTCGATGCGTTTCTTCCGCGAGGAGATTTTCGGCCCGGTCCTGGCCGTGACAACCTTCAAGACTCTGGATGAGGCTCTCGAGATTGCCAACGACACTATCTACGGTCTTGGCGCCGGCGTGTGGAGCCGCAACCAGAATAACGCCTACCGCGCTGCCCGCGGCATCCAGGCTGGCCGTGTGTGGGTGAATAACTACCACAGCTACCCTGCTCACGCAGCCTTCGGCGGTTACAAGCAGTCCGGTATCGGCCGCGAGAATCACTTGATGATGCTCGAGCACTACCAGGAGACCAAGTGCATGCTCGTCTCTTACGACGAGAACCCGACTGGCCTGTTCTAAGAATCCGCCCACTTGGGGCTAGGCGGTTTGTCGATTCCGATTCACGTCCGATGAAGGTGTCGACAACTGCCTCTGCCCCCCCCGAAAAAACGCCCTCCGCACCCGGCAGGTTGCAATGGTCGGCCTTAACCGGACGCACCAGGCGCTGGCGACTCCAAATTTAGAGGCCTAGCTCACGGCCGCCAGCTAGGTCTCTCTTTCTTTCTTCGCTTTCCGGCGCCACCTACACACCCGTTTAATCGTGGCACTGGCGGCCCATCCGCCGATAAATAGTAGCGGGATGTAGAAGAACACGACATAGGCGACGACCAGGCCGTCCTGGCCATCGGGCGGCGTGGTGAGAAATAGGAATGCCAAATCGCCAAGCGCAGCAATTCCTGCGCCGGTAGCTGCTGCGACAATGCTCCGCGCGCTGGTCATCCCCC
This sequence comes from Corynebacterium sp. HMSC065H09, assembly GCF_001812845.1. NCBI lineage: Bacteria > Bacillati > Actinomycetota > Actinomycetes > Mycobacteriales > Corynebacteriaceae > Corynebacterium > Corynebacterium sp. HMSC065H09. Next base: position 115,168 of record NZ_KV810592.1, on the reverse strand, counting down.
GGACCGACGAACGATCACCGGCAAAAACAGCTATTGCTCCGACCAGCATTACTGAGACCAGCATGGACACGATCCACGACGCAATTCCTTCGTCGTAGGCGAGATTGGGCTCCGGCAAGATTAGCCCACCTAAAACGCTCCACGCGACCGCGGCGAAAAAGGACGCCAGCAAGGGGCGGGTTATATTGTCGAGCCTCATGCGTCCCAGGTTACGTGAGATGACCTCCAAAAATGCTGAATCTCCCCTCCTCAGTGGAGAATCGAGTCACGCCCACAAGAACAAAGATCTCCGAGCATAAAGTGGGGTAAGGAGAGAAACTGACAACCCCGAAAAATTATGGGCTGCAAATGTGAAACTGTGTGAGTTTATGACACTTTCAAGCCATTTTTCGGACCATTTTTGACATAAACGCAGTCAGTAACTCGCATCCACCCAACGCCATCAGCCATAAACGCAGTCAGTAACTCGCACTGGGGTAAGTGGCGAAAGGTGCCCACCGGCGACGCACCGCCCAGACACGCTTTTCCGACTTTCCTAGGGCTTGGATTATTTTCTGTCTGTTTTTGTCTTCTTCGTCTTCTTAAACGAAAACCAGGCCAGAGAAAAACTCTCTGACCTGGCTTAATTGCTCCTCCAGCTGGACTCGAACCAGCAACCCTTCGATTAACAGTCGAATGCTCTGCCATTGAGCTATGGAGGAATATCCACCGCACAGAACCGGCTAAACCGAACTTCGGCCATGCCGTTCCTTGCGACGGATAGATACTTTACCCAGACCCCTTGAAACTCACAAATCGCCAGGTCAAAGGTCAATTTATACCTTCTTTTCCCACACGTCATGACACCGTTGTGAGTTCTCAGAGCCACGCAATCCACACAATCCACGCAACCTCACACAGCGCCCACAAAGCTCCTACCAGTACTGAAAATGCTTTCCATCATGCACTTTTCATACCGCGCTCATACGATGGGGCTTATGTCTGAACAAACCAACGGAACCGAAAACACCGAGCAAACCGCACGCGTTGTGCGCGGCGTTATCGCCCGCGAAAAAGGCGCACCTGTAGAACTTACTGATATCCACATCCCGTCCCCGGGCCCGAACGATGTCATTGTTGACATCCAGGCCTGCGGCGTCTGCCATACAGACCTGGCTTACCGCGACGGCGATATCACCGACGAGTACCCGTTCTTCCTCGGCCACGAGGCCGCAGGCGTGGTCTCCGAGATTGGCGAAGAGGTCACGCATGTTGCCGTCGGCGATTTCGTTGTCCTCAATTGGCGCGCCGTCTGTGGCGAGTGCCGCGCCTGCAAGCGTGGTGAGCCACAGTACTGCTTTAGCACTTTCAACGCCTCCAAGCCCATGACGCTTGCCGACGGCACCGTCCTCACCCCAGCACTTGGAATCGGCGCTTTTGCGGATGCCACCCTCGTCCACGAGGGCCAGTGCACCAAGGTCGATTCGGCAGCCGATCCGGCCGTTGCGGGCCTGCTGGGCTGCGGTGTCATGGCCGGCATCGGTGCGGCTATTAACACCGGCGAGGTCAAGCGCGGTGAATCGGTAGCCGTCATCGGCTGCGGTGGCGTTGGTACGGCCGCTATCGCCGGTGCCAAGCTGGCCGGCGCTAGCAAGATTATTGCCATCGATATCTCGAACGAGAAGCTGGACACCGCCCGCGAATTCGGCGCGACCGAGACTATTAACTCTGCGGAGCTGGCTAAGAGCGATAAGGGCACCGGGGAAGAGGATCCCGTCGTTAAGCGAGTGCGTGAGCTGACCGATGGTTTCGGTGCTGATGTCGTGATCGATGCGGTCGGCCGTCCGGAAACCTACAAGCAGGCGTTCTACGCCCGTGACCTGGCTGGACGCGTTGTTCTGGTCGGCGTTCCGGCGCCGACAATGGAGCTGGATATCCCGCTGGCGGATGTGTTTAGCCGCGGTGGTGCGTTGAAGTCGTCCTGGTACGGCGACTGCCTGCCAGAGCGCGACTTCCCGATGCTGGTGGATCTGTCGTTGCAGAACCGCCTGCCACTAGAGGGCTTCGTGACGGAGCGCATTGGCATTGAGGATGTTGATGAGGCCTTCGAAACTATGAAGGCCGGTAAGGTACTGCGATCGGTGGTGACGCTGTGAACAAGGATTTGAGGGTTGACCACGTTCTCACGTCGGGCACGTTCTCGCTCGATGGTGGCACGTGGGACGTAGACAACAACGTATGGGTGCTCGGCGATGACCGTGAGGTCATTGTCATCGACGCGGCGCATGAGGCGCAGCCGATTATCGATGCGGTGGATGGTCGCAAGGTAAAGGCCATCGTGTGCACCCACGCACACAACGACCACATCACTGTGGCCCCTGAACTGCAGGAGAAGCTCGACGCTCCCCTGCTCGTCCACCCGGGCGACCAGATGCTGTGGGAGCAGTCCTGGCCGGATCTGGCGCACGAGGATCTCGCGCATGGTCAGCGCCTGGAGATTGCGGGCACGGAGGTTGTCATTATTAACACTCCGGGCCACTCCCCTGGCTCGTGCTGTCTGTACGTACCGGAGGCCGCGGAGCTGTTCTCTGGTGACACGCTGTTTTCCGGCGGTCCGGGGGCGACCGGTCGGTCCTACTCGGATTTCGACACGATTATTAACTCCATCCGCGACAACCTGCTGACTCTGCCTGCGGAAACGACTGTCCGCACGGGTCATGGCGATCACACGACGATTGGCCGCGAGGCTCCGCACTTGGAAGAGTGGATTCGCCGCGGCTACTAGCCGCCCTACTAGTCGCTAGCTACTCAAACACGACCTTGACCGCCTCTGCTTGCAGTTCGCGGCGGTACTGCTCCATCGCGAGCAGGTCCGCGAACAGCGAGTTGTAGGCGGTTTCGTCATCTGAGGGCCGCATTCGCGAGAGCATCGCCTTCAGCTGTGCAATTTGGTCACCGACCCACACCTCCTGCAACCGCGCCAGAATCGCCTGCGCATACGGGCGCAGCGTCTCTGCATCGACGGCGATTTGCTCCACGCCCAGCTCAGTCACGAGATGCTTGACGACGTCCTCCCGCGCCTGATCCATAATTGCGGTCGCCCAGCTATGTGGCTGTGTGGCCGCCTCCCCACAGGCGCCCCCGGCAGCCATGATGGCGTCGAATACCGCTCGGTATGTCGGATGCCCAAAGGTCTCAGGTGCGAGCGCATCGAATACCGGGCCGGTGGTAGCGGGCTCTTGAATTGCCAGCTTGAGGGCCTCACGCTGCGCATAAAGCACAGGGTCCCGCGGGTTTGGATACGGCAGTGCCGGGTTGCGCCGGCGCCGCGCTTCCTCCGCCTCTTCACGGGCCCGGGCCTCTTCTTGGCGACGCTGGTAGGGAGTGCGCTTTTCATTCTGTGGCCGACTGGCCTCCTCGCGGACGCGCTGCACAAGCTCGGCTTCATCATTCCAGCCAATCCAGCCGGCAACTTCGCGGGCATACTCATCGCGCAGCGCCGCGTCCTTGAGCTGGGCCAGGACAGGCACCACTCGGCGCAGCCCGGAGACCCTGCCATTAGCGGTGGTCAGGTCATAGTCGGCCAGAAGTGTGCGGAGGACAAATTCGATCAATGGCCGTCGTGAAGCAACGAGATCGCGCACTGCGGCCTCGCCCTTCTTCTGGCGCAGATCGCACGGATCCATGCCGTCCGGCGCGACCGCGACGTAGGACTGGCCGGTGAAGTTCTGCTCCCCCTCGAAGGCGCGCATGGCGGCCTTCTGTCCTGCCTCGTCGCCGTCGAAGGTGTAGATGAGTTCGCCGCGGAAGAAGTTGTCGTCGAGCATGAGACGGCGCAGCAGCTGGAGGTGTTCCTCGCCGAAAGCGGTACCGCAGGACGCGACGGCCGTGGTCACGCCTGAGGCGTGCATGGCCATGACGTCAGTGTAGCCCTCCACGATTACAGCCTGATGACCAGTGGCAATGTCCTTCTTTGCCAGATCCAAGCCGAAAAGGACCTTGGACTTCTTGTACAGCATGGTCTCGGGCGTGTTCATGTACTTGCCCAGATTGTCATCGTCGAAAAGCTTGCGGGCACCAAAACCGATGACATCGCCGGACATATTGCGGATCGGCCACATGAGACGACGGTGAAAACGATCGATCGGCCCCATGCGCCCCATCTTGGAAAGACCCGCCTTATCCAGCTCCTCGAAGCTAAAGCCCAGGCGCTGCAGGTGCTTGGTTAGAGTGTCCCAGCCGGCTGGCGAGTAACCACAGCCGAACTGGGCCGCGTGCTCGGCGGTGAAGCCGCGGTTTTCCAGAAACTCGCGCGCGGGCGCTGCCGCTGGCGTGGAGAACTGTTCGCGGTAGAACTTCTGTGCCTCGCGGTTTGCGGCGATGAGACGCTGTCGGGTTCCCGGTTCCTCGCGACGGCCCGTGCCGCCGCCCTCATAGTTAATGTGGAAGCCAATTTTCTCCGCACAGGCTTCGACAGCCTCCGGGAAAGACAGGTGTTCCATCTCCATGAGGAAGCTGAATACATCACCGCCCTTGCCGGTGGAAAAGCAGTGGTAGTAGCCATGATTGGGGCGTACGTGGAACGACGGCGTGCGCTCGTCTTTAAAAGGCGATAGCCCTTTCAGAGAATCCGCGCCAGCCGGTTTGAGGTTCACGTATTCTGCAACGATCTCCTCAATCGGAGTCCGTTCGCGGATTGCCGCGATATCGGAGTCCGGAATTCTTCCCCTAGCCATGAAAATAACCTTACCCAACCCGTCCAATCGACTCCGCCGTAGAGGTTTCGCTTGCCGACGAGCCGCCCGCGCCCAGCCCATAACGTGCCGGCGGCGACCGATATGGAAAGATACTAGCCATGGCTGAGTGGAAGAAGATTGCGAGCGGCGTCGGCGCTGCCGCCCTGGTGCTGGCTGGTAGTTACCTGGGACTCGATGGCGGAGATCAGAACGCATCGGGGTCGGAGGACTCACAGGGGTCGCAGAGTTCCGCCGCCTCTAGCGCGAAGTCGAATCCCAAGCCGGGTCCTAACTCGAGCAGCAACAAGTCGGGTGCAAAGGGTGCCACCTGCGCAGTAGATACCCTGCCGCAGGAGGCCGACGATGTTATCGACCGCATCCTGACCGACCAGGACCACATCTACTCGCAGCACGACGGCAAGCACTTCGGCAACTACGAGGGACGCCTGCCGAAGGAGCGCGGTGACTACTACCGCGAATACACCGTGACCACCCCGGGTAATTCCAGCCGCGGTGCACGCCGCATCGTTGTCGGCGGCGGTTCCGAAAACGATCCGGATGTCTGGTACTACACCGACGACCACTACGAGAGCTTCTGCGAGATTCCTGACGCGGAGGACTGAGCCAAAGTATCACTGCGGAACTAGCGCTACCCGATAAAACCGAGTTGATTTGCGCTCCGGGCAACAAGAACGATGCCAATTATTGCTGCCACCCACAAAACAGTGACCTTTGTTTCATATTCCAACCGGGGAATAACGCTCACTACCCGGTTGTAGACCTTATCTCCAAAGGCTGCGAAGAGCACTCCAACAATGACTGCGGGCGAAATCATCACTACACAGTAGAGCGCGAGGATAAGCAGTTGCACTGCGAAAGGCACTGCCATCGATTCAATAATTCCGATTGCCGCCAAGTACGGCAACATCGTACCGACCTCGACAACTGCTGCCGCTAAGGCTAAACCCACCATCGCGGGGAGGCCGGCAGAACCTTTCTTCGTGTCCTCCGACCGAGATTCAAGTACCTCTTCGACGGTCCGTTTCTTGGGATTCGGTGCCAGGATTCCGTAAGCAGCTAACAAAATACCCAACACCATCATCACCCAACTGAACCAAGTGTTGGATGCAATGCCCGAGACTGCGTCTAAAGCCTGACGCAGGCCGAAAAAGAGCGCGATGCCAACCGCAAAGTAAGACAAGACAATTGTCCCTAAATAAGTAACGTATTCGGCACCCCTCATCCTCTGCCAGACGATGAGCAGCACTACTGGAATCAGCAGGGTTCCAGCACTGAGACTGTCAAGAAGCGCAAGCCCCACAAGAACAAGATAGTCCATCTCCATCACTCCCTCGTACATTCGTATAGTAAACTATCATACAGTCGTACGGGAAGTGGCGCGAATGAAACCCCAAAGGAGTTTTAGGATATGAGCATGATGTCACCTCAAGAAAAAGCCATTTCCGATGCAGCAATCAAAGTAATTGTTAACCAGGGGTTCGACGTTGTCAGCGTTCGAAAAGTGGCTCAACAGGCGGGCGTAGCCCCTGGAACAGTGCAGTATTTTATGGGCACGAAAGACGAACTACTCAGCAGGGCACTTCTGCGCTCGGCAGCACGACAGCATGAAAGAGTCTCGTCGCTACGCTTTCAATCGAATACCTCGCCGCTAGAACAGCTCCACCGCTCCCTGCTCGAACTACTCCCCATCGGCCCAATACAGCGCGAAGACGCAGCACTGTGGGTTATCCTCGGTGCCGCTGCATCAACACGCAAAGTCCTGGCCCAGGAGTACCAGAACGAACTCAGTAGATTCCAGGACCATCTCATTTCAGCACTGTCCGCCGCAGACGTCCCTGGAGATATAGCTCAGACGGCCCGGCTCATCACAGCTATCGTAAATGGACTAGCCCTCGATTACATGCATGCGAAGCCCGACGCAGAGACTACGAAGGCGCTTTCCGATGACCTCAGTAGTAGCCTTCAGCGGATACTTCAAAAATAGTAATCGCTGACAGCACTACCCCCACGCCGCAGCCACACCAGCAATCCGGCGATCAAGCCGCTCTACACGCGATTCCGTCATCGACGCTAGCTGATCAACGATAACCCGCAGCCGCGCTTGGTCACTCTCCGCCCGGGAATAGAGCAACTGGAACATCGGATCAAGCGTCCCTGGAGCACCTTCCTGCAGATACTCGGCCACCCGGAAAAGACGATCGCGTTCACGCTCCTGACGGCGAATATGACGCGGAAGATCCATCACATACAGCACGGCGATGGTCTTCAGCATGGTGACCTCCGCCAGAATCGAGCTGGGCACGGCGAGGTCCGCGTCGTAACGCCCGAGCGGAAGCGTCGACCCGGAGGCAGCACGCGTACCCGCGACGGAAGCCGTGACGAAACGGCCGACCAGCTCCGAGGTCATCCGTTTCAGCGCGACCAGCGAGCGCAGCGAACCATCATAGGACGCCGCAGCTGATACCACCGGCAAGCTGGCAAGACGCCCGGCAGCCTCGACGAGCTCCGCTGGATCGCCACCAAATGCGGCAGCGCCCTTGTCAGCGAGCGCGGCCAGTTCCACCGTGTCCCACAGAACACCCAGGTCAACGCGGCCAGAGACGATGCCATCCTCGACATCGTGGACGGAATAGGCGACATCGTCAGACCAGTCCATGATCTGCGCCTCAAGACACTGCTTGCCGTGCGGAACGCCCTGGCGAATCCACTGCAGGATCGCAGCATCTTCCTGGTAGGCCCCGTACTTGTGGCGGAGCTGACCATCGGGACCGATTGGTGTCCACGGGTACTTACAAGCCGCATCGAGCGCCGCCCGAGTGAGATTGAGTCCACAGGGCTCACCTGTACCATCGAGCACCTTCGGCTCGAGGCGAGTGAGAATACGCAGCGTCTGCGCGTTGCCCTCGAACCCGCCGCAACCAGCGGCAATCTCGTTGAGGGCGCGCTCGCCGTTGTGGCCATACGGCGGATGCCCGATGTCATGGGTCAGGCCGGCCAGCTCTGCGAGATCCTCATCTGCACCCAACTCGCTGGCGATTCCACGGGAAATCTGCGCGACCTCCAGCGAGTGAGTCAGGCGCGTGCGCGGAGTATCACCCTCTCCTGGCCCCACGACCTGGGTTTTGTCAGCCAGTCTGCGCAGCGCTGCGGAGTGCAAAACGCGGGCGCGATCTCGCGCAAACGCCGCCCGGTGAGATTCCAAGGACTGCACCCCGGGCAGCAATGACTGCTTCGGAGACTCCTCGACAATACGAGCGAGTTCAAAAGATGAATACGAAAATTTACCGGCCACGTAATTATTGTTACGTATCCTTGTAGATATGTCTGACAGGAATCGCGTGTTTCGCCCCCTTTACCTTGCCGCATCGGGTGCTTTTCTCGGCCTGAGCATGCCGCTAATTACTGCCGCACTACCGGCACAGCCACCGGTTCACGCACCTGCTTCGCTGCTGGCACTCGCACCGTCAGCATCCCTGGCGCACGCCGAGGCACCGGCGGATGTGTCGGGCGAGGTGGCTGATCTCGCAGGTGTGCTGAGCGGCGGCGATGAAGCTCGTCTGAAGGAGCAGATTCAGCAGCTCAAGACAGAGAAGCGACTCCTGTTCTCGGTGTTTTACATCAAGAGCTTCGACGGCATTCAGGGCGAACAGTGGGCGCAGCAGGCCTGGGAGCACCTCGGAGCTGCCGACAACCGCGGTGTCCTGGTCGTCGCCGTGGAAGACCGAAACCTCGGCGCTTTCGTCGGAGACTCCTTCCCCCGCAACGCGGAGGCCATCAACAGAGCAGCTCAAGGGCAGTTGTTAGAGGATGACAACTGGGCAGCTGCGGGTGAAGCTGCCATCGCCGAGGCAGGCGGTGGCAGCGGCTCCGCCGGTGGGTGGGCACTCGGCGCCGGCCTCGGTGGTGCCGCCGTTGTCGGTGGCGCCACCTGGGCCGTGGGCCGTCGCAATAAGAAGAAGCGCGATGAGGAGGAGATCGCTCGTGGCCGCAACATCGACCCCAAGGATGTCTCTTCGCTGGACTCGCTGAGCACCAGCTCGCTCGATGTTCTTGCGCACGATGAGATTGTCAGTACCGATGAGTCCATTCGCAAAGCCCGCACCGAGCTCGACCTCGCCCGCGCTGAGTTCGGCACCGAACGCATCCGCAGCTTCGACAACGCACTGAAGCACTCTCAGTCCACGCTCGAGCGTGCGTTTGCACTTCGCCAACAGCTTGACGACGGCTCCGTGTCCGACGAAATCGAGCGCCGCAGTGTCCTGCTGGAGATTATCTCCACCTGTGGTGTTGCGGATGACCAGCTCGACGGCGAGGCCGCAAACTTCCAGAAACTCCGCCAGGAGTTGATGAATGCTGAAGCGACGATTTCGAAGCTCACTCAGCGAAGTGTCGAGCTGCGTTCACGTATGCCGCGTGCCGGCGAAATTCTCGATGGTCTGCGCGCACGTTACGAAGAGCAGATGCTCAGCTCTGTGACCGACAATATCGACATGGCCACGGAGCACCTGAATCAGGCTGACCAGTCAATGTCTGAGGCCCGCCGCATCGCGGACCTACCTGCCGGTGAGCAAGGTGGTCTGATTGATGCGCTGTCGGCCACCGACTTTGCGCTCACACAGGCAGAGAGTCTTCTGGAGGCCATTGAACACGCCGATAGCGATATTCACGCTGCAGTCGCTGGACTGGCTTCCCTTATCGCCGAGGTCCGCGGTGAAATCGATGAGGCCTCGCACCTGATGTCGGCACCGCAAGGCGCCAACATCAACCGCGAGCGTCTCAATGCGGCCATCGAAGCAGGCCGTGAAGCACTCGGTGTGGCAGCCAATAAGTCCGAAGTGGATCCACTGAGTTCCTGGACCGCACTGACCGATGCCGATGAGCTACTCGACGAAGCCCTCGACTCCGCTCGAGACAAGGCCGCGTCGTTCGCCCGCGCTACCGCTACTTTGCAGCACAGCATGCAGGATGCCGACAATCACATTCGCGCCGCGGCTGACTTAATTGCTACCCGCCGCCGTGTGGTTGGCGCTGAGGCTCGCACTCGCCTCGCGGAGGCGCAGCGTGCTTACGGCTCTGCTCAGGGCTTGGCCAACGACGATCCGCGAAAGGCGTTGGCCTACGCACGTCGTGCGCGCAAGCTCGCGGCTGAGGCCGCTGACTTGGCCCGCCGTGACATCCGCCGCTACCAGGATCAGCGCCGCGGTGGCGGCAGCAACGGATCGATGGTCGCCGGCATGGTGCTGGGAAGCATGCTCAGCAACAACAGCGGCTTTGGTGGCAGCATCGGTGGCTTCGGCGGTTTCGGCGGAGGTTCGAGCCGACCAGGCGGCTCCGGCAGCACAATGGGCTTCTAGATTCCCGCCTAAATTCGCATCTGGCGTGGTCCATCCACAGACCACGTCGCCAGAGCGGCGGCAATCAGCCAGTCTTCGAAACTCCCCCGGAAGTCTCCTTTCTGGGCATAGACACCAAATACCCCTCGGCCTAGACTGTCCTCTCTGACGATTCGGGCGAGCTCATAGCCTGGCCGCTCGATGTCGAAGACCGTGCGAATTCCCCGTCCTTCTCTGTTTAGGACGAAAGAATCCCCCTCATCCGGATTCGTCATCACTAGCGCGTTCGTGCTAAAAAAGCGGGCTTTCACCTGCCAGCCACGCCCTTGTGACGAGGTGATCCAGAAAGCACTAAAGACCCCGTCCTGACAGCTCCAGCCGTCGGACAGGGCCTTTTGGTTCTCGTCGTAAACGACGCCGTCTGCAATAGTTGCTACACGATCCACACCCAAATCATATAGGCAATCAGCAAGAGCAAGCAGACAGTGAGAATCCAGGTAGAGGAAACCATGCGGGACTCCAGCACTCGACGAGCACTGTAGACCAGGAAGATCTTCTCCTCTTCCGGCAGCGCACGGCCCTCATCGGTGTCGAACTGCACCTCTGCGTGGCGCACGCCACGGGACGCACCGGTAAACTGACCCCACTTCTCGCCGGTCTTCGCATTCTCGATGACGTAGTTCGTCGATCCCTCGCACACCAGCTTGCCTTCAGGACGATCCGGCCCAAAGGTCACTGAAAGCTGCTTGGCTCGCGAAATCTTGTCACGGTCAGCAGCAACGGTCGAGAACACGCGGCCGTTGGGAAGCGTGGCGGAAACACGGTGATTAGCAGAGGCATCAATGACCCACTCCCCTTCCGGGGTGTTGAGGCGATCGCCCTGCTCATCACGGATGTACGTGCCGACTTCGGTGCTTTCCTTCAGAATCGGCCAGGTTTGCTCGGATTTTTCCCGAGAGCCGTCGCCGAGACTATAGGATTCCCAAAAAACTTCTTCGGCCATTAGCAGCCCACCAGGCGAGCTGCGAGGTAGCCTTCCAGCTCGTCAATCTTGACGCGCTCCTGCTCCATGGTGTCGCGGTCACGGACGGTCACAGCGTTGTCCTCGAGAGTATCGAAGTCAACGGTGACACAGAACGGAGTACCGATCTCATCCTGGCGACGGTAACGACGGCCGATAGCACCGGAGGTGTCGTAATCGACGGCCCAGTACTGGCGCAGCTTGTCCGCGACAGCCTCAGCGGTCGGAGTCAGGGTGTCCTTCTTCGACAGCGGCAGAACAGCAACCTTAACCGGCGACAGACGCGGGTCTAGCTTCAGCACGGTACGGGTGTCGGTGCCGCCCTTTGCGTTCGGCACCTCTTCCTCGGTGTAGGCATCACACAGGAAGGCCATCAAGGCGCGGGTCAGACCGAAGGACGGCTCAATGACGTACGGAACGTACTTTTCGCCGGTGACCTGGTCGTGGTAACGCAGGTCTTCCTTGGAGTGCTCGATGTGGCAGCCGAGGTCGTAGTCCGTACGGTTGGCGACACCCATCAGCTCGCCCCACTCGTTGCCCTGGAAGTGGAAGCGGTACTCGAAGTCAATCGTGCGTGCAGAGTAGTGAGCGCGCTCGTCCTTCGGAACGTCGAACTGACGCATGTTCTCCGGGTTAACGCCCAGGTCAATGAACCAGTTCCAGCAGGCGTCGACCCACTCATCGAACTTCTCTTCCGCCTGGTCCGGTGCGACGAAGTACTCGATCTCCATCTGTTCGAACTCGCGGGTACGGAAGATGAAGTTACCCGGGGTGATCTCGTTGCGGAATGCCTTACCGGTCTGGCCGATACCGAACGGTGGCTTCAGGCGAGCCGTGGTCATAACGTTCTTGAAGTTGACGAAGATACCCTGAGCGGTCTCCGGGCGCATGTAGTGCAGGCCCTGCTCATTGTCGACCGGGCCGAGGAAGGTCTTCATCAGACCGGAGAACATCTGCGGCTCGGTCCAGTTGCCCGGCTGACCGGTCTCCGGGTCCGGAACGTCTGCCAAACCATTGGCCGGCGGGTGACCGTGCTTGGCCTCGTAGGCCTCCAGCAGGTGGTCAGCGCGGTAGCGCTTGTGGGTGTGCAGGGACTCCACCAGCGGGTCGGTGAAGGTAGCGACGTGGCCGGAAGCTTCCCAGACCTGGCGCGGCAGGATAATGGAGGAATCCAGGCCGACGACATCCTTACGGCCGGTGACGAAGGTCTTCCACCACTGGCGCTTGATGTTTTCCTTCAGCTCCACACCCAGGGGACCGTAATCCCATGCCGAGCGGGTACCGCCGTAAATTTCACCACACGGGTAAACGAACCCCCTGCGCTTACACAGGTTGGCGACGGTATCGACAACTGACTTAGGTGCCACGGTCTAGACCACTCCTTATAAATGGCTTCGCATCGCACACCACACGCCTTTTCCGGGCACACAATTCAGCCCGTTCCGTGCGGCGAACGACATAATGAAAAGCAAAATGTACTGACCCCAACAGGCCAGTTAAAAGTTCCCCTATACTCTAGCGCATCTTGTCCAACCGATACCGGGTAGTGTCGGTTACATGGCTGGCGAAGATATGCACGAAGTTAGTTCTGGCGAAAACCCACGTGGTACGGGCTCCCCCGCTAGCACCGGGGCACACGCCTCCGCGCGGCCGGCCGCAACCCGCATCGGCCAGCGCAGTACTCGCCAACGCCGCGCCGTCGTGTCGATTATGAGTGAGGCCCCTAATTTTCGCTCCGCTGCTGACATTCATAAGTCGCTGACGGAACGTGGGGACAAGGTCGGCTTGACGACGGTCTATCGGACGCTCCAGTCCCTTGCAGAAATGGACATTGTCGATGTTCTGCACAATGCCTCCGGAGAGGCTCTCTACCGGCTGTGCGGTGACCACCACCATCATCACCTGGTCTGCACCGATTGCGGCAGCACCGTTGAAGTCGCCGGCGGCCCTGTCGAGCAGTGGGCTCACAGCCTTGCGGAGGAGCACGGTTTTAATCTGACCGGGCACACTGCTGAGGTCTTCGGCCTGTGCAGGGACTGCCAGAAGAAGTAGCCCGGGCTCCCTCCCCCCCTAAAAAATATCGGCTCTAGGCCTTGCCGAACCTACGGTCGCGCTTGGCGTACTCCACCACTGCGGCGCGCATGTCATCCCGACCGAAATCCGGGAAAAGCTTGTCCTGATAGACCATCTCCGCATAGGCGGACTGCCAGATTAAGAAGTTGGACGTGCGCTGCTCGCCCGATGGACGCAGGAACAGATCAACATCCGGCATAGTCGGCTCATCCAGGAACTGTGCGAAAGACTTCTCGGTCAAGTCATATTCGCTGAGCTCCCCCGCTGCTGCCTGACGAGCAATCTCTCTAGCAGCATCAACAATTTCAGCGCGACCACCGTAGTTGACGCACATATACAGAGTTAGCGCGTCATTGTCCTTCGTCTGCTCCTCGGCAATCTCAAGTTCCTTAATAACCGAGCGCCACAGTCGCGGGCGACGCCCTGCCCAACGCACGCGAACGTTCTTCGAATCCAACTCATCACGACGTCGGCGCAGCACATCGCGATTAAAGCCCATAAGGAATCGGACCTCATCGACCGAACGGCGCCAATTCTCAGTGGAAAATGCGTAAGCCGACAGGTGCTTGACGCCCATCTCCAAACAAGCATCGACGCACTCCATCAGCACGGCCTCACCACGCTTGTGCCCCTCGGTGCGTTTGAGCCCACGCTGTTCGGCCCATCTACCATTGCCGTCCATCACGAGCGCGATGTGATTGGGCACGAATTGCTGCGGTACAGGAGGATTCAACACGCTTCCTATTGTGCCCCACCGCTACTGTTTACTGCCAAAAAGCATCCACATGTTCCAGCGCCGGCACCCGGCGGCCCAGGTAGTACTGCAGGTACTTCGCCGTTAGGGTACGCGCCGTCGCCATCCGTCCCTCGAATTCGCTTGACGACGTATCGATGCCCGCCCATTGCTCATGAGCAAGCTGCCACATTAGATGCAGAACCTCGGTCGGCGGAGTATCTGCACCCGGTGGCCGGCAGTTAGTGCACACTGCTCCGCCCAGTGCGGGAGAAAACGCGTGGTGCGGGCCGGCTTTGCCGCAGCCTGCGCATTCAAAGAGGCTTGGCTGCCAACCTGCCTGCGCCATTGCTCGCAGGATGTAGGAGGTCAGCAACAAATCGGGGCGATGGCGACCGGCCGCAACGTCGTCGAGCGATTGGGTGGTGAGATCCCACAATTCGGGAGCCGGCACTTGCTCCTCGCCGACAATGCGTTCGGCGACGTCCAGGACTGCACACGCACAGGTGTAGCGCGCATAGTCGTCGACAAGCGGTGCTGCCCACGTGCGCACGGTATCTGCGCCTGCGATAGTGGACAGTCCTCGGCGTGGGTAGATGTTGACATCCACGTCGACGAATGGTGAGAGGCGGGAGCCGAAGCGGCTCTTCGCGCGCCGCACGCCTTTGGCGACACCGCGGACTAGGCCGTGGTCGCGGGTGAAAAGGACGATGATGCGATCGGCTTCGCCGAGGTCGTAGCGGCGTACGACCAGCGCACGGTCGCGATACGGCTCGACCAACTTTTTAGAATCCCAACTTGCCCAGCTGCTTCGGGTCCGACTGCCAGTCCTTCAGCACCTTCACGCGCAGGTCGAGGTAAACATTCTGACCGAGCAGCGCAATGAGTTCCTTACGAGCCTTGTGAATGGTGGTGCCCATGCGTCGACCGTCGCGCCCCATGAGGATGGACTTCTGCCCCGAACGCTCGACATAGATAACGGCGTGGACATCCAGGACGCCTTCGCGGTCCTGGTTCGGCAGCACCTCATCAATCTGGACTGCCACGGAGTGCGGCAACTCATCGCGCAGACCGCCGAGGGCCGCCTCGCGAATGAGCTCCGCCATCCGGGTGTGCAGATCCTCATCGGTGATGTGCCCCTTTGGGTACAGGCGTGGGCCCTCCGGCAACTGGGAAGCCATGACATCAATCAGCGTATTGATATTCTCCCCGGACTTCGACGACAGTGGAACCAACTCAGCATCCGGACCGAGCAACTCCTGCAGCTCGATCAGGCGCTCAATAATGGTGTCGCGCGAGACCTTATCCACCTTGGACACAATGCCCATGATGTTCTTGCAACCTTTGGAGACGTTCTCGTAAATCCAACGGTCACCGGGACCAATTTTCTCGTCGGCAGGCACGACCATCGCTACCAAGTCCACATCGGAATAGGTCTCCTGAACCATGTCATTCAGGCGCTCACCGAGCAGCGTGCGTGGCTTGTGCAGACCTGGCGTATCCACGACAACAATCTGACAGTTCTCGCGGTGGACTACACCTCGGACTGGATGACGCGTGGTTTCCGGCTGGTTAGCGGTAATAGCGATCTTCTCGCCCACCAGGGAATTGGTCAGCGTGGACTTACCGGTATTCGGACGCCCCACAATGGAAACGAACCCAGAGCGAAAGCCCTCCGGCGCACTGTAATCATCAGCATCTCCGCCAAGTCCAGCATTGGCCAGCATGTCATCAAGATTGCCCATCAGTATCTTCTTCCTCGGAGTAAAACTCCGCAGTCGGCTCCACCACCACAGTGCGTACCCGCATACGACCACGACGGTCACGCGAGCCCTCGGCGGTAAACTTCAGTCCTGCATATTCTACGTACGAACCGGGCAGTGGCACACGTCCAAGCTCATATGCCAACAGACCGGAGACCGTATCCACCTCATCGGTGACCTCGTCATCGAAGACGAGTTGGCGCCCGTGGGCTTCGTCGTAAAGCTCTATGAGCTCGCCCAAGCTGAGGCGCGCCTGGACGCGGTAGGAGGCATCCCCCAGTGGTTCGATGGGGGCCTGCTCGGCCTCGTCGTATTCGTCGGCGATCTCACCGACAATCTCCTCGAGGATGTCCTCAATAGAGATAAGACCGGCGACCGATCCATATTCGTCGATGAGAATGGCGATGTGATTGCGGGTGCGCTGCATTTCATCGAGCAGATCATCCAGTGGCTTGGAGTCGGGAACAAAAACGCAGTCGCGCATGACCTCGGAGACGCGAACACCGCGGCCACCATCAGTACGCGAGTACGTCTGCTGGACAATGTCCTTCAAGTAAATGACGCCGACGATGTCCTCAACGCTCTCGCCAATCACCGGCAGTCGCGAGTGACCCGACTTCACGCATAGGGCCACTGCCTGACCGCAGTGCTTATCCGCCTCAATCCACACCATCTCTGGGCGCGGAACCATAACAACGCGTGCCGACGTTTCCGCGAGATCAAACACAGACTGAATCATGCGGCGCTCATCGTGCTCCACAATGCCGCGCTCCTGGGCGATATCGACCATCTCGCGCAACTCGACTTCGGTGGCGAACGGGCCATCGCGGAAGCCACCACCAGGGGTGATGATGTTGCCGAACCAAATCAGCAACTTTTCCAGTGGCCCCAACACCTTGGCCATAAAACTCAGGACGACCGCGGTGGCGAGGGAAATCGAGTACGGATTCTTCCGACCCATCGTGCGGGAAAACACCCCGAGGACCAGGAAGGTGAACAGAGCGAGCAACACCACTGCAGCCACAATGGCCCAGCGTTCCGGCTCGAAAAGCTTAAGACAGACCGCCGCAAGCGTCACTGCACCGATTGACTCGCACAGCGTACGCAAGATCACCAGCACATTGACGTGCCGGGCGCGATTTTCTACGACCTTGAGAAGAGCATTAGCACCTGCGACCTCGTCGCGCTGCAGTTCTGCCA
Organism: Corynebacterium sp. HMSC065H09; assembly: GCF_001812845.1. Lineage (NCBI taxonomy): Bacteria > Bacillati > Actinomycetota > Actinomycetes > Mycobacteriales > Corynebacteriaceae > Corynebacterium > Corynebacterium sp. HMSC065H09. The sequence goes on along the minus strand of NZ_KV810592.1, from coordinate 98,309 downwards.
CGCGTGCACGGGAAATGCCTGCGACCGCAGTTTCGACTGTGTTAAGTCCGCCAGCGCAGATCATCGCCACAACGGCGACAATTATCAAAGTAATCATCGCTCGTTAGAACGCTCCGGGAACGCATTGGGGTTAATTGGTTTTTCGGAAAAGCTCACGCCACGACGATCGATGTCGTCGTACCAATCCGCCAACAGGCCATTCTGCAGGGAGAACATCTGGCGCTCTTCCTCCGCCGTGACATGGTCATAACCCAACAGGTGCAGTACGCCGTGCACGGTGAGCAGAACCAACTCGTGGCTCAGCGGATGACCTGCACGCTCCGCCTGCCCCGCGGCAAACTCCGGGCACAACACAATGTCGCCCAGCATTGCAGGCCCTGGGCTAGCTGCATCTGGTCGGCCAGAGCCAGGAGTGAGCTCATCCATCGGGAAGCTCATCACATCTGTCGGACCCGGCAGATCCAGCCAGCGCACATGGAGGTCTTCGATCGTCTTCAAGTCGACAATGTGAATGCTCAGCTCGGCTGCCGGATGCACGTCCAGGCGGCCCAGCGCATAACGGGCAACGTCGATAAGCGACTCTTCATTGACGCCCTGACCGGACTCGTTGAAAACTTCAATGCTCATGTAATTTCAGCGTCCTTTATCGCTTTGTGGCGGACTGTCGCTTTTGTGGGGACTCGGTGCCCTGCTCAATACCTTCGTTATAGGCATCGTAGTCATCGTAGGCCTCGACAATTGCGGTTACCAGCGGGTTGCGTACCACATCCACAGCCGCCAGCGCCGGAAAAGCGATTCCCGGCACACCGCGCAGCACCTCACGGGCGACAGCTAGACCGGACTTCTGCCCCCGAGGCAGGTCGACCTGGCTGGCGTCACCGGTGATGACCATCTTCGAACCGAAGCCCAGGCGGGTGAGGAACATTTTCATCTGCGCCGGAGTAGTGTTCTGTGCTTCGTCGAGAATGATGAACGCATTGTTCAAGGTACGACCGCGCATGTACGCCAGCGGTGCGACCTCCACTACCCCAGTTTCCATCAGCTTTGGAATCAGCTCTGGCTCAAGCATTTCGCGCATCGCATCGTGCAATGGGCGCAGGTAGGGGTCAATCTTCTCATGCAGAGTACCCGGCAGGAAGCCCAGGTTTTCACCGGCCTCCACTGCGGGGCGAGTCAGAATAATGCGTTCGACCTGCTTATTCTTCAGCGCAGCAACAGCCTTGGCCATGGCCAGGAAGGTCTTGCCCGTACCGGCGGGGCCGATACCGAAAACAACGTTATAGCGGTCGATGGCATCGACGTAGTTCTTTTGTCCCTCAGTCTTGGGACGCACGGTCTTGCCACGATGCGTCACGATGCCGCCACCGAGCACCTCGCTGGCGGACTTCTCCCCGCGATCCACAATGCCCACCGCGTGCCGCACCGACTCCGGGGAGAGCTCGTGCCCACGACGGGCCATTGCCTCTAACTCCTTGAAAGCGCGGACAGCCAACGAAACATCCGCCGGAGCACCCTTGATTGTCACAACTCCGCCGCGGACATGAATATCCGCTGCCAGCAGAGATTCCAGCAGACGTAGGTTCTGATCCGCATGACCGACCACAATCGGCGCGAGATTGTCATCGAGCTCGACGACGGCAGTGGTACGAGCAGTTACTGAATACTTTGTCATTATGCGTCTATCCTACTGACCAGGCGTGGGTGCGCCGCCCCAGCGCTTTGTCAACGGGCCCAGTGCGCAAAGAGCAGCAGCTCCCGCGAGGGCGCTGCGGAGAACTGTCGGGCCGAGTACTACCGAGCTAGCACCTGCGGCGCGGAAGGCCTCGAGTTCCCCAGGACTGACTCCCCCTTCTGGGCCGACGATGAAAAGAACCTTGTCAGCGTTTGCTGCCTGCGCGGCGAAGTCCACGAACGGAGCTGTTTCCTCCTCGTGCAAAACTGCTGCCACACCACCTGCTGACGTGGTTTCCTGGATGAGTTGCTCAATATCAGCGGAGCTATGCAGGTCAGCGACCGGCGGAATCCATGCACGACGAGCCTGCTTGGCTGCCTCGCGCGCAGCCGACTGCCACTTGGCGCGGGCCTTAGTGACCTTCGCGGTACCCTGCCATCGGGCCACACAATTCACGGCCGCCCAGGGGATAATCTCATCGACCCCGGCCTCGGTCATCAAATCGACCGCAAGCTCAGCACGATCCGACTTCGGCAGTGCCTGCACCACAGTGACGTGCGGGCGCGGACGTGGACGTTCCTCGGCGGCAACTACGCGAACGTGGACCTCACGCGGATCTACGTGCATGAGCTGTGCCCGCACCACCTTGTCCGCACCATTGGCAAGAAGAATCTCCGCGGCCTCCTTCAGCCTGCGAACGCTGATGTGCTTTGCCTCCGACCCGAGGATTCGAATGATTTCTTCCGGGCGCGGCAGCTCGGTGAACTCACCGAGGAATACGGGCAAACTCATGTGTGCTTCACACTCACTGGAGGGGGCTTTGGGGATGGCGTGTTCTAACGGCGGCGGAATCGGGAGAAGAAACCGTTGCGCTCACTCGAGTCTGCCACCTTGGCATCATCATCGCGGTGCTCGCGTAGCTTCTCCAGCAGCTCGCGGGACTTGCGGTCCAGCTTCGTCGGCACCGTGACATCGACGTGTGCGACCACGTCGCCGTTGCCCTCGCCGCGCAGATGCGGCATGCCCTTACCCGACAGACGAATCTGCTCTGCCGGCTGGGTGCCCGAATCAACCTTGATGGTCATTGGTTCGCCGAGCAGGTCGTCGACCTCAAACTCGGTACCAAGTGCGGCATCAGCCATGGGCACCTGCACGTTAAAGTGCAGATCATCGCCCTCACGCTCGAATACAGGGTGCGGGTCCATGGCAACTTCCACGTAGAGGTCACCCGCCGGGCCACCGCCCGGACCGACCTCGCCCTGCCCTGCCATGCGAATACGCATGCCATCAGAGATACCTGCCGGAACGTTGACCGTCAGATCACGGCGAGCACGGACGCGGCCATCGCCACCGCAGTTGTTACACGGATCGGGGATGATCTCGCCGGTGCCCTCACAAGTCGGGCACGGCCGCGAGGTCATCACATTGCCCAGGAAGGAACGCTGGACCTGCTGAATCTCGCCAGTGCCATCACAGCTGGTACACATCTTCGGCTTGGATTTGGACTTCGAGCCAGTTCCCTCGCACTGCTCACACAGCACCGCGGTGTCCACCGTGATGGGCTTGCGGACACCGGTGAATGCCTCATCGAGGCCCAGCGAAATACGCAGCAGCGCATCTGCACCTGGCTGTACACGCGAGCGGCGCTGGCGGGTACCGCCGGCACCGCCGAAGAATGCTTCGAAGATATCGCCGACTCCGCCGCCACCGAAACCGCCGAAGCCGCCGCCTGGCATACCGCCCTGCGGATTGAGAGGATCTCCTCCCATATCCACAATCCGGCGCTTTTCAGGATCCAGCAGGACCTCGTTCGCCTCAGAGGCCTCACGGAACTTCTCCGCAGCTTCTTCATCACCCGGATTACGGTCTGGGTGGTACTTGAGCGCCAGCTTTCGGTACGCCTTCTTAATCTCAGCGTCCGTAGCGTCCTTCTCCACTCCGAGGATGCCGTAATAGTCGCGTGCCAACTTTAGCTACTTCCTTTCAATACCCGGCCAACGTACTGTGCAACAGCAGCAACCGAGGAAATTGTTCCCGGATAATCCATAAATGTGGGGCCAACTACGCCCATGCCACCCAAAATTTCGGTGCCGGTGCCATAGCCAGTTGAAACAACTGAGGTAGCGCGCAGCTCCTCGTCCTCGTTTTCCTCACCGATGGAAACGCGAACGTGGTGCAAATCCTGCGCGGCCGACAGCAGTTTCAGCACGACCACCTGTTCTTCGAGAGCTTCAAGAACCATGGGCAACGTAGAAGGTAAGCGACCGGCCATATTACCACGGGTCAAATTCGATGCCCCGGCCAGGATGAGTCTGTCATTCGGCTTTTCAATCAGCGACTCCACCAGCACCGTCGAGCAGCGAATAAGCACATCCCGCAAATCACGCGGGGCGTTAGCCGCAAGATCGGAGATCGCAATCGACGCGTCGGCAAGCGTGTGCCCCGACATTGCGCGGTTGAAATGCTCACGCAAGAGCGGCACGAGATCGGGATCCATCGGTGCTGGCAGCTCAACATTGCGCTGCTCCACGCGCCCGGTGTCAGTGATGACTACCAGCAACAATCGCGCGTCGGCGAGCTGTACGACCTCGCAGTGCCGGACGCGGGAGACCTCCAGCGTCGGCACCTGCACCACTGCGACCTGACGAGTTAGCTGGGCCAGCAGCTGCACACTGCGGCGCAGCACGTCCTCCAGATCGACGCCGCCTTCGAGGAACTCGAGGATAGCTCGGCGCTCGGCCCGGGACAGCGGCTTAATCTGCGAAAGATTGTCCACAAAAAGGCGGTAGCCCTTCTCAGTCGGGATACGCCCGGACGATGCATGTTCCTGCTGGATATAACCTTCAGCCTCCAGCACCGCCATGTCATTTCTAATGGTCGCCGAGGACACACCCAGATTGTGGCGCTCCACCAGAGCCTTCGAGCCGACTGGCTCCTGGGAAGCTACGTAATCCGAGACAATTGCCCGAAGAACTTCCTGCCTGCGCTTATCCGTCTGAGATGACATGCGGATAGTTTAACTAAGGATGTCAACAATTATTGCGTCGGCCAGCAAACGACCGCGATTGGTCAGCTGAATCCGCTGGCCACAATCGACGGAAACAAACTCCACCATGCCCGCTTCCGCTTGCCGACGTGCCTTGCCCAGCTCATCCTCACCGAGCAGATTGGCATCGATACCCTCGGCCAAGCGGAGGCCCAGCATAATCTTCTCAGTGTGCCGATCCTCGGCCGTTAGCCCTTCTGAATCCTTAATCGGCAACTCTCCGCCGGAAATGGTCGCCGCGTAGCGAGCCGGATGCTTGACGTTGTAAAACCTCGTGCCATCCAGATGCGAATGGGCACCGGGGCCCGCACCCCACCAATTTCCATCGCGCCAGTAGAGCATATTGTGACGACATTGGCCGCCCGGTTTCGCCCAGTTGGACACCTCGTACCAGGAGAAACCGGCTTGACTCAGTGCGGCATCGATGCGCTCGTAGCGGTCGGCGAGATCGTCGTCGTCAGGCATCGGCAGCTCACCACGACGGACCTTACGCGCCATCGCAGTACCCGGCTCGACAATCAGCGAGTACGCCGAAACATGATCGACCTCCGTGGCCAGGACCGCCTCCAACGTCGTATCGAGATCCGCCATCGACTCCCCTGGCGTGCCATAGATAACGTCGAGGTTGATGTGCTCAAAACCGGCAGCGCGTGCCTCCGCCACTGCCGCCGCAGGACGCCCCGGCGTGTGCGTACGATCCAGAGTGGCCAGCACATGCGGCACAGCCGACTGCATGCCCAGACTCACCCGGGTAAACCCTGCCTCGGCCAGGCCTTCGAAAAACTCCGGGGAGGTCGACTCGGGATTCGACTCGGTGGTGACCTCAGCGTCGTCAGCAAGCCCAAAGCTGTTGCGCACACCGTCGAGCAGACGACGAAGACCACTCGCCCCCAACATCGACGGCGTACCCCCGCCGACGAATACGGTATCGGCGCCACGCGCTAGTTCGGGGTGCTTTACGACGGCCATCTCGAGCTCAGCCACGATGGCATCGAGGTAGTCTCCCTGCGTTGCGCCACTGCCCAGCTGACCTGGCGTGTACGTGTTGAAATCACAGTAGCCACAACGGGTGGCACAGAATGGGACGTGTAAGTAGACACCGAAGGAATCGGTGTGTGCGGAGGCTTCGCTCACGCATGCTCCTTGGCTCGACGTTGCTTGACGCGGCGGACAATTTCATCGATGCGGGCACGTTCCATCAGGAACTCCGGAGGCCTACGGCCGCGCAGCGCATTGGCAACTGCCGGATGAGTCTCGGGAACAGCAACACACCAAGCGGCGGCAGCGGACAGTGCTCGGCGGCCAGACTGCGCGTAAAGCTGCGGAAGCACCACACTACCGAGCTTCTCCACGCCTCGGATGTTTTCGGCGGAAACCCAGTCGGCGAGTTCCTCCAGGTAAGAAGCCACGGCATCGGAGCGAGCAATCATTGCCTGCGTGACCGTAGGGACTGCAACCGGATGCTTCAAAGGAGCCGGAATGAGCGACAGTGACTGCACATCCGGAGACTTCGGTGCCGGATGCGGGTGTCGACGCGGTGTCGAAGCGGAGGAAAGAGTACCGATGCGCCCCGAGCGAATGCCGGAGGTAAACGCTTGGCGTAGACCATCAAGTTCACCAATCAGAGGGCGGCAGTCCTCAACGGCCTCGTCGACGATGTCAGCGAGCTCGAGAACACATTCGTCCACCAGCTCACGATCTACATCAGCAACCGCCTGAGCGAGGTGCTCGATGTGTTCGGCAACTTCGTCACCAATGTCGTAGAGCTCTTGGGTCACTTCGCGCAGGCGTAGCCGAGCATCGAAGTGGTTAATCATTGCCCGCCCTCCCACGACATCTTCGGTGTCGGTGACATCATTGCAGTTTTCCGCTTCCGAGTACCGACGAACATTGACGAATGCCAACTTTCGAAAACTGAAAACTCCTTAAAAATTTCTAGCGCCCCTCACCTTAATGGGGTGAGGGGCGCTAGCGCGGTAACAACACGCTGCCGTTTTCTATCGACAGCGGGCAGAACGTGAATTAACGCTGGTAGAGAGCCTCAATGTCACGCGAGTAGTTGTCCATGACAATGTTGCGCTTGACCTTCATGGTCGGGGTCAGCTCGCCGCTTTCCTCGGTGAAGTCACTGTCCAGAATATGAAACTTCTTAATAGCCTCTGCGTGAGAAACCAGCTCGTTAGCGGAGTTGACGGCGTCCTGAATCTCGGCGCGCAAAACTGCGCTGGAGGCAGCGAGTTCACGGATCGAGGTGTGCTCGGGGACGGAGTGCTCAATCTTCCACTTCTCCAGTGCCTCCTCATCGAGAGTGACCAACACGGAGACGAACGGACGACCATCGCCGATGACGACTGCCTGGGACACCAGCGGGTGCGCACGCATGCGGTCTTCCATCGGACCCGGCGCGACATTCTTACCACCTGCGGTGACAATGAGGTCCTTCTTGCGGCCGGTGATCTTCAGGTGGCCTTCTTCGGTCAGCTCACCGAGGTCACCAGTCTTAAACCATTCGCCGTCGATGAAGGCTTCCTTGGTTGCCTCTTCGTTCTTCCAGTAGCGGTCGAACACAACCGGACCACGGAGCAGAACTTCGCCGTCATCAGCGATAGCGGCGGAGCAACCACCGACCGGACGACCAACGGTACCAATAATCTGCTCGCTCGGGTTGTTCACGGTGACGGCAGCCGTGGACTCAGTCAGACCGTAGCCTTCGTAGACAGGCACACCGAGACCACGGAAGAAGTGCCCGAGGTCAGAGGACAGAGCCGAACCACCGGAAATGGTGTACTGCACGGCCTCACCCATAGCTGCGCGAATTTTCGAGAACAGCAGGCGATCGTAGAGCTGGCGACGCAGCTTCAAGACACGCGACGGACCTGCCGGAGTATCCAGTGCCTTGGAGTACTCGATGGCGGTGGCCTCAGCACGCTCGAACATGGCCAGGCCGAATGCGCCCTTCTCCTTAGCGGAGGCGTAGGCGGAGTCACGAACCTTCTCGAACACGCGCGGCACACCGAGAATCATGTGCGGACGGGAACGCTGGAACTCCAGGGTGACGGTCTTGGTATCAGCCCAGTGAGACTGGGTAGCACCGGAAATCATCGAAGCCAGGGACACTGCGTGAGCCAACACGTGCGCCAACGGCAGGAAGGTCAGAATGCGGTTCCCCGGACGGGCAATCAGGCCAATCTCGTTGGTGAGGATGGCGCGGGCCTCCGCCAGCCAGTTGCTGTGCAGGAGCACGCAGCCCTTCGGACGACCAGTGGTACCGGAGGTGTAAATCACGGTTGCCAGGTCGTCGGCCTTGGTGTCCTTGATGCGGCGCTCGACCTCGTCGCCGTCAATGTCACGGCCTTCGTAGCTAATGGTGTCAGTAGCGGAAGCGTTAATCTCCAGTACACGACGCAGCTGAGACTCGCCCTCCGGGTTCTCGGTGCCCTTTTCGACCAGCAGAGGCTTCATGCGGTCGGTGTGCTCACGCGACTCGGTAAATGCGAAAACAGCACCGGAGTTTTCAATAATCCAACGAATCTGGCCAGACGAAGAAGAGCCGTAAATCGGGACAACAGCAGCGCCTGCCATCCAGATAGCGGTATTGATCAGGTTCCACTCGTAGCGAGTCTCACTGAGCAGCGCTACGCGGTCGCCCGGCTGAACACCGTTGGCAATTAGCCCCTTAGCGACGCCCTTTGCCTCGTCATAGAACTCCTGAGCAGTGACATTTACCCACTCAAAGTTCTTGGGGCGAGTGAAAAGCACCAGCTTCGGGCGCTTCTGCACCAGCTCCTGCAGCGAGGTAATAATCGTTTCGTCCTCGCCGATGACGTATTTCGCCTCGGTAGTATATTCACGCATCGAGTTACAAACCCCTACTTTCGGTAGTTCTGTCCGTCGTTGGTTTCGTTAGGAATCAACTTAGAACATCAAACCCTGCGCCGTTGTGATTTCAGTAAATATTTCGATAACGAAGTGATTTACCTTACTACTGGCAAAGTTTTTCTAAACTGGCATGATGGAAAGGGTGACACAGGCAGCTTCCAATCCTCCCCTTTCCTCTCCACTCGCCGACCTCGCTAAAGATGTCGGAGTTGGGGTTTCCTACTACTCCACCGAGGGCCAACTCGTGCACGTCTCTCGTGAGACAGTGCTAAAAACTCTCGCTGCTCTCGACATCGATCTGGGCCCAGATCCCAGCGATGCCGACATCAACGACGCCCGTCGTGAGTGGGCAGACACGCAGTGGTCTCGCCTTCTCCCGCCCGTGGTAGTTACCCGCCAGGGCATCTTCCACCGAGTTCTGGTTCACGTACCGCACGGCAGCAATGTCAGCGTGACTGTGAAACTGGAGGACGGCGCAGAATGGCCCTGCGCTCAGGTGCACCACTTGGTACCGCCACGCCAGGTCGGCGATGTGTTGATGGGTGAAGCCGCCTTCGCAATTCCAGAGGATCTGCCACTTGGTTGGCATCGCTTGCGCGCAGTCAACGATGACAACGTCGCTGAGTGCGATGTGGCCGTAACCCCCAACCGTCTCGCCACTGCCGACAAGTACGTGCAGAATCCTGCGCATGGTGTCATGGCACAGCTGTACTCGGTACGCTCCAGCCGCAGCTGGGGTATTGGCGATTTCGCTACCCTCGGCGACTTGGCACAGGTCAGTGCAGAGCACGCGGGCTCTGATTTCGTCCTCATCAATCCGTTGCACGCCGCAGAGCCACTGCCTCCGGTAGAAGACTCGCCGTACCTGCCCACCACGCGCCGCTATGTCAATCCGCTGTACGCGCGCCCAGAGCTTATCGACGAGTTCGGGTACCTGGACAAGGACGAGGCCGATGAAGCCCGTGCGCTAGCGAACTCTTTCCACCAGCTCAATCACAGCCCTGATGAGATTGACCGCAACCCCATCTACGCTGCAAAGCTCAAGGTATTGCGGGCAATTCACAAGATCCCCCTGTCCAGCGCACGCCAGGCGGAATTTGACCGTTGGCTGGAGGCCGAGGGCCGTGGCATATACGACTACGCGTCGTGGTGCACCGAGCGCGAGCTCGCGGATCGCGCTGCTGCCCGCGATGCTGCACGCGCTGCCACTTCCGATTCTGGTGCCGTAACCGAGAACGATATCGAGTTGGTTCCACCGTTGGGTAACCACGCCAGTGTCGAATCTCTGCGGGAGGAAATCTTCCAGTTCCACCTCTGGGTGCAGTGGATTCTCGATCAGCAGCTCGGCCAGGCACAAGAGGCAGCCCTGGATGCGGGTATGCGCATCGGCATCATGGCCGACCTTGCCGTCGGCGTGCACCCTGGCGGCGCGGATGCCGAGAACCTTGCGGATTGGCTCGCTCCTGCTATCTCTGTTGGCGCACCGCCAGACGGTTTTAACCAGCGCGGCCAAGACTGGTCGCAGCCGCCGTGGAACCCGCACAAGCTAGCCGAGGCCGGCTACCGCCCCTGGCGCGACATGCTGCGCACAATCCTTCGCCACGCAGGTGGCATTCGTGTTGACCACGTGCTGGGTATGTTCCGCCTCTGGGTCATGCCGCGGATGGAGTCCCCCGTCAATGGCACCTACCTGTACTTCGACCACGAGGCAATGGTCGGCATTCTCGCACTTGAGGCCGAGCTCGCTGGGGCCGTCGTCGTAGGCGAAGACCTGGGCACTTTCGAGCCGTGGGTGCAGGACTACCTGGCCTCGCGGGGCATCATGGGCACCTCGATCGTGTGGTTTGAATCCGAGGGCGACCAGCCGAAACCACCAAGCGCTTACCGCAGCCTGTGCCTGTCCTCCGTCACCACGCACGATCTGCCGCCGACGGCAGGCTACCTCGCAGGCGAGCACATCAAGCTACGGGAACGCCTGAGACTATTGCTTTCCGACGTCGCGGAGGAAGACCGCCGGGACTTCGAGTGGATTCGAAAGGTTTTGGGTGCGGCCAAGGAAGCCGGCTGCTTTGGTGACACGGCTGCGGCGGACATGGATGTTCATTCCCTTACCCGCGATAATCTGCCACCAATTGACGCACTGGTCACGGGGCTGCACCGCTTCCTCGACCAGACGCCATCCGCGCTGAAGTGTGAGGCCTTGGTGGACATGGTCGGCGATCGTCGTACTCAGAACCAGCCGGGCACGAGCCACGACCAGTACCCGAACTGGTGCATTCCGCTAACCGATGCCGAGGGCAAGGCCGTGCTTGTCGAGGACCTGCCTCGCTTCCCCGGATTCAAGCGTTAATTGGTTCGTGAGCGACTAATCCCTCATTTTTGCTGTTCACCGATCTTTCAGGTTATATGCCCGGCACTAAAACCGAGGCTAAAACTGGAAATCGGTGACTGCACCAGCGATGAGGATGAGAAGAAGCAAAACGATTAGGGCAAGTAGGACCTTCGAGTGCCTCGACCGATGCATGCTAACTCAGCTCCCTACTGCGAAATATTTGCGAACTACCCAACTCTAGCCTGTTGGGCAAATTTCCTAATACTTTAAGACATACCTTAGGGCAGCGATAGCGACCCAACACTTAAAGGGGGCTTCTCCCAGCTCAATTCATCGGGTCTCTCGGTGAGCTATCCGCAAGGCCACTACCTCTTCGGCTAGCTCTCGCTGCCCGCTCCTCGACGCTCCTGCGAACGCTCCCGCCGATGCACCGACCTCTGCCACAGACGTCCGCTGACAACATCGATTGCGCCAACGAGAACGAAAGCAAGAAACCCTCCGACTACCAGGAGAACCACGCATAGCACGCTGACCTGCGCAAGCAGTGGCAATTGGATAAGCCACTGCCCTACTCTGTCGAATGCTTCTGCCATGAGTGTCAACCTACCCTGCCGGTGACCGGAATAACCAGTGGGCGGCGGTCGCGGGGCTCGTCGTAAAGCGTGAAGCTAGGCATCAGTGCCCGACAGCCCGCGGCGTTCGAGGAGCGGCTGGATGTCCTTATCGCGACCTCGGAAGGCACGGTAGGCGGCCATGAAGTCGATGGCGCCACCACGGGAGAGAATCTCCTCGCGGAAGTGGCTGCCGCCGCTGATTGTGGCACCGCCGTTGTCGGTGAACCAACCGAAACCGTCCGCGTCGAGCACCTCTGCCCACAGGTAGGAGTAATAGCCCGCCGAGTAACCGCCGGCGAAGATGTGGTTGAAGTAGCGGGAGCGGTAACGCGGAGCCAGGTGGGGAACGTCGAGGCCGAGTTCAGCGAGTGCTTCCGCTTCGAAGGCATCAACATCAGTGACCTGAGCTGCTTCCTCCTCGGTGAGGCTGTGCCAGGCCAGATCGATGGCGCACGCGGCGAGGTACTCAACCGTGGCGAATCCCTCACCAGCGGTGCGGGCCTTCTTCACAGACTCGACTAGCTCGGCCGGGATCGGCTCACCGGTACGAACGTGGACGGCGTAATTGGCCAGAATGGATGGCTCAAGTGCCCAGTTCTCGTTAATCTGGGAGGGGAATTCCACGAAGTCGCGCGGGACGTTAGTGCCCGAGAAGGTCGGGTACGTGACGTCGGAAAGCAGACCGTGGAGGGCGTGCCCGAACTCGTGGAAAGCAGTGGTGACCTCGTCGAGCGTCAGTAGCACCGGGGTTCCCGGCTCGGTTTCGGCGATGTTCATCACGTTGACCACGACTGGCAGGCGCCCCAGCAGACGGGACTGGTCCCTAAACGAGCTCATCCATGCACCACCGCGCTTAGTCGGGCGCGAGAAGTAGTCCGTAATAATCAGGCCGATGGTCTCGCCTCCGCCCTGGCGTACCTCCCACACGGTCGTGCCCGGCGCGTATCCCTGCAGGTCCTCGCGCTTGACTACCTCGATGCCGTAGAGCTTGCGGGCAGCGTAGAACACGCCGTCTTCGATGACACGGTGCAGCTCGAAGTAGTTCTTGAGTTCCTCCGTGTCGACTGCGAATTCTTCCGCTTTACGACGGCGCTCCCAATACGGCCAGTCAGCGCCCGTGACCGTCTCACCGCCAGCCAGATCAGCGACCCGCTTGTACTCGCCTTCAGCATTGGCAATGGCAGCTGGCGCCAGGTCTGCAATGAGCTTCCGAGCAGCCTCTGCGGTGGTTGCCGTCTCCTTGGCAATGACGTAATCCGCATGCGTGTCGTAGCCGAGCAGCTTGGCACGGCGGGCACGCAGGCGCGCCATTTCCAGCACAATGCCGGAGTTGTCGAACGTGCCGGAGGCAGCACCCGCACGCCCCAGTGAGGCTTCATAGAGCTTGGCGCGAGTAGCCGGATTATCCAGGTCAGCCAGCTGTGCCGGAGTTGACGGTAGGTCCAGCGGAATCAGCCACGGCGCATCGGTGTCGGCCTTTTTCGCGTAGGCGGCGAAGGACGCAATGGCGTCGTCGGAAAGCCCGGCGAGTTCCTCGCGGTCGTAGATCTCCACGGCGCGCGCGACGGTGTCCTTCAGTAGGTTTTCACCGAAAGCCGTGGAGAGCTCAGAGAGACGGGAATTGATGCGGCTGAGCTCGGCTTTGTCCTCGTCGCTGAGGTCCGCACCGGCGCGCTGGAAGTCTTCGCGGACTTTCTTCAGCAGCAGCTTCGCCTCTTCCGGATTGGCGGCATCCTCAACGCTGTCGATGGCATTGATGCGCTGCCACAGGTCACTGCGCATGCGAATCTGATCCAGGTGTGCAGTGAGCTGCGGGGCAATCTCGGCTTCAATTTCCATGCGGACATCGGTGGCGTCCGTGCCGGCAACGTTGAAGAAATAAGCAGCGACGCGGTCCAGATCCTGGCCCGCCTTTTCCATTGCCTCGATGGTATTAACAAAGGTCGGCGCCTCCGACGACGTGGCGATGGCGTCGATCTCGCGTGCATGGCTGCGCATTGCTTCGCTAAAGGCCTCGCGGACGTGGCTGTCATCGATTGCCGCAAAATCTGGCAATTCGCAGAACAATTCTGACGGTGTCAACAGTGGATTTCGTGCATCATTGGTCATAGTGAATTCAACTGTAGCGTGCTCGAAAAACCAGAGTGCGCCTACCGTCTGAAACAGGCTCCCCGCCGTTCTGGCAGGACCAACCGTGACGAGGAGGCGTTTTCCGCCATGACAGAGACGACTATTTCCGCTCCCTGTGGGAGGCTAACCGGCCGTATTCACGATGACGCAATACAAGTTTTCAATATCGATTACGCAGATGCTGCTCCGTTCGCCGCGTCGGCACCGGTGGCTGACGGGCCACAGTCAGGCACTCGGCGCTGTGAACCCGAGCGCGAATTAGTTCTCACCGTCACCGCACCGGCTGAGCCCGCGGACGCTTCCTATCCCGTATTGCTGTGGATCCACGGTGGTAGCTACGAGTTTGGGCATCCCTCCGAGCCCTGGACGGACGCGACGGCCTTCGCACAGGCAGGCATCGTCACCGTTTCGCTCGGATACCGCAAGGGCCTCGAGGGATTCTGGCGCGACAGTGAAACAGAGACCTACCGGGCCATTGATGACCTGTATCTGGGGCTGCAGTGGGCTCGTCGTAACGCGCCTGCCTTCGGCGGCGATATCGACAACATCACTATCTCGGGGCAATCGGCGGGTGCGGCGCTGGCGCTCACTCTCGCTGCCGACGAACGCACTCGCGGCCAGATCCAGCGCACCATCGCCATGTCGCCGGCCTTCTCGCTGCTGTCGGGCTCGCGTCTCCGCCGCACGTTGGCGGGCATCGGTGTGGGACGTGCGCCGTCCACCGACATCTTTTCGCGTGCCGACGAACGCAGGGTCGCTCGAGCCCAGAAATTGGTGTCGGCATCCTCACCTTCGGATCCGGCAATTGGGCCTCGCTTTGACAGCTTTGCTCCCACACTGCCAACGATGGTGACTGCCACCAGCGAAGAGTTCTTCTCAGAACCGCCGGTTGTGGCGATGGACAAGTTGCCCATGCGGGAGTGGATGGCTCGGCGCTACGCCAAGGGGCATCGCGGCCACGGCGAATTTCCGGCCACCGCCTATGCCGAACGTCCGATGGGGAATGTCATTTCTGACTCAGCGATTCGCTCATACGCTGTTAAAGTCGCCGAACGGTCCGTGGCGGCTGAGCTGGATGTGTGGGCGGCACAGTTCGAACCGGGAGAAGGGTTGGGCTATGCACCTGCTGGCCGCACCAGTGGTGCTCCGCACTGCATCGACATTGCACGCTTCTTCGGTATGAAGGAACCCAACCATCCATTCCACCAAGTGGCGGTCGAGTTCATCCGCGAAGGCACCTCACACATGCCCCGCTACAACAATGACCGCAAGGTGACCACCTTTGCTGGCGCTGACGCCCAGGCAGTCGAGGACATTGCCATCGATGCGTGGGCGGCTCCGCGCCAGCTCTTTGGCGCATAAGGCATAAGGCGGGTGAGGCTTGCGCTGGTTAGCGCTGTGCTGTTGTGCTCAACAACTGAGCCCAGCGACTTAAGCTGGCAAAGTCTGCATGTACCGATAAATCTCGACGCAGACCAAAATGGTGATCAGCGTGATAAGTACTGCTATGAGTTTCCTGCGATCCATAGCCACCGTTCTTACCGAAGCACCAGGCCAGACGCAAGCTTTACCCTCTGTGGTTAACTGTCAACTATGGAGCCGCTTGATTTATTAGTCCCCGAGAATTCCGCGCTGCAGCCGGTCGACCCCGCGCTGGCTAAGGTGAAGCGAGTCGCGCACGCCGCTCCCCTGCTAGTTATCACGATTGCATCCGTCGTCGCCGCTGTGATGTGGACTCCGTGGATGTGGTTGGGCGTCCTCGCCTGCGTGCTCTACTTCGCATATATCTACTGGCTCATCGGTCGACGAGTTCGTGCCCACCGATACCTCGAAGAGGACAACGACTTCATTGTTGCGTCCGGACGCTGGTGGCGCTCGGTCACTGTCGTCCCTTACGGACGAATCCAGTTCATCGACATCGATGAAGGACCTCTCCTTCGACTATTCGGACTGGCAACGCTGAAGCTCAACACAGCATCGGCGAGCTCGGATGCAGCCGTCCACGGTTTGCCACGTGAAGAAGCGCTCGCCCTGCGCGCTCGTCTATCTCAGCGCGCCCACGACCGGATGGCGGGTCTCTAAATGAGGCATAGAGTTCATCCCCTATCTCCGCTGCTCAAAAGCTTTGCCACAATCGCTGCGGTGACTGCATTCGCAGTCGCGAATCAGTGGCAGTTGGCCGTTGCGGTCGTGACTCAGCTCTACGACTGGGCATGGCTCGGTCTCCTTGTCGGTACCGGTGCGGTCGCCATAATTATTGGTCTGATTGCATTTTTCTCGTGGCTGTCCTGGCGGTATACGTTCTACGAGCTCACCGACGATGAGGTTCGCTACGGCTCCGGATGGCTACTGCGTTCTCGACGCGCGGCACGGCTCGACCGCGTGCAGGCGGTGGATATCAACCAACCATTGTTGGCGCGCATTTTCGGGCTCGCCGAAATTGTCATTGAAACAGCCGGCGGCTCCGATTCACACTTCACAATCAAATACCTCACTCCCCCGCAGTGCGAACAGTTCCGCGCTGACGTGTTGGGTGAGGTAGAAAAGCTGGACACCGAGCTGGCACGTTCGCTTTACGACGGCGACAGCTCCACCGCGCCCCTCGACTCCGGCGCTCACATGTCCTCTCGCATGCCCGAAGCGAAGACCATCTTTGGCCCGGTCGATGTCGGACGGCTGATTGCATCCGTGGCCATTGGACCCGGTCTTTTCGTCGGCATAGCTCTCATCCTCCTCGCCGTTGTCTCTGCGCTGTTTACCGACCTCATCGTAGAAATCCTCAGCGGAGTAACCATCACTACTCTGATTGTGATTGGCAGTTTCGCTGTCGGCCTTTTCGGGGTACTAAATCAGTCGTGGGATTTCACGCTGAAGGTATCGTCGGAAAGCAGGCGTCTGGCGATTACCGCCGGACTGTTGTCGACGCGCGCTCAGACCATTCCCATTGATCGCATTCATGGCTTTAAAGTGGTGCAACCGCTCTGGTGGCGTCCGTGGAGATGGTCCCGTGCGGATGTCTCGGTGGCGGGCTATGGCCTGGACAGCACACAGTCGAACAACACACTGGTGCCAGTGGCGCCGACACCGGAGACGGACACGATTGTCGATTACCTGATGACTGAGATTGCGGGACCGGCCTCTACCGATGACCTGCTGGGCTCCTGGCAGACTCCACGCACGGCATGGTGGCTCAGCCCAATTGACTGGAAATTTCAAAAGGTGCAGGCCACGAAGCGGGGGCTGTTAGTGACCAAGGGTCGGTTCTGGCATACGCGGTTCATGGCCCCCTGGCAGCGCATCCAGGGGCATACACTAACCATTTCTCCGCTGAAGAAAGCGGCGGGAGTGGCGAACGTGCGGATCGACATGGTGCCGGGAGCGGTCACTCCGGTGGCAACGGAGTTGAAGTTGGATGATGCGTACCAGCTCGCTGCGTTAATTCAGGAACACAAGGCTGTTTAGAATGCTGTTTAATGAGGTCTCCCAGGACGGCCATCTCGCACGGTCTTGTGGGATCTCGCAGGAAAACTCTCTCTGCAGGCTAGTGGCATAGTCATTACGCTGGGATGCATGACTATCGCCAAGGAAGATTACGAGTGGTACCGCAGCGCGGTGTTCTATGAGGTGCTCGTCCGGGCCTTCTTCGACTCCGACAACAACGGCTCCGGCGACCTCAAAGGGCTGACGGAGAAGCTCGATTATCTGCAATGGCTGGGCGTTGACTGCCTCTGGCTGCCGCCTTTCTACGACTCCCCGCTGCGCGACGGCGGTTACGATATCCGCGACTTCCGCGCCGTGCTCGACGAGTTTGGCACGGTCGAGGATTTTAAGGTGCTTCTCGACGAGGCCCATGCGCGCGGTATCCGCGTTATTACTGACCTGGTGATGAACCACACCTCCGATAGCCATGAGTGGTTCCAGCAGTCGCGCACTGACCCCGATGGCCCCTACGGCGATTTTTATGTCTGGACTGACGACCCGGACACCTACTCGGGCGCACGCATTATCTTCGTCGATACCGAGGACTCCAACTGGACCTATGACCCGGTGCGTGGCCAGTACTACTGGCACCGCTTCTTCTCCCACCAGCCGGATTTGAACTATGACAATCCGGCGGTGCAGGAAGCGATGCTCGATGTGCTGCGCTTCTGGTCCGATCTCGGCATCGATGGCTTCCGCCTCGACGCTGTGCCCTACCTCTTCGAGCGCGAAGGCACTAACTGCGAGAACCTGCCCGAGACCCACGCTTTTCTGAAGCGCTGCCGCAAGGTCATGGATGAGGAATACCCGGGTCGCGTCCTGCTGGCGGAGGCCAACCAGTGGCCCTCCGATGTGGTGGAATACTTCGGCGACCCGGAGGTCGGCGGCGACGAATGCCACATGGCTTTCCACTTCCCGCTCATGCCACGCATTTTCATGGCGGTGCGAAAGCAGTCCCGCTTCCCCATCTCGGAGATCCTGGAGTCTACGCCAGAGATTCCGTCTTCGGCTCAGTGGGGAATCTTCCTGCGCAACCACGATGAGCTGACGCTGGAAATGGTCACCGATGCCGAGCGCGACTACATGTACGCCGAGTATGCGCACGATCCGCGGATGAAGGCCAACATCGGCATTCGCCGTCGTCTAGCGCCACTGCTGCAAAATGACCGCACTCAGCTCGAGCTTTTCAATGCCCTGCTACTCTCCCTGCCAGGTTCGCCGGTGCTCTACTACGGGGACGAAATTGGTATGGGCGACAACATTTGGCTCGGTGACCGCGATGGTGTGCGCACACCGATGCAGTGGTCACCCGACCGCAACGCCGGGTTCTCCAAGGCCGACCCCGGTCGGCTCTATCTGCCGACCATTCAGGATGCGACCTACGGTTACCAGGCGGTCAATGTCGAGAACCAAGCGAGCTACTCCAATTCGCTGTTGAATTGGGTGCGTCGACTGATTCAGGTCCGCAAGCGCTATGAGGCTTTTGGCCTCGGTGATTTCCGCGAGCTGAATAGCGATACCGCCTCTGTTCTGACCTATCTGCGCACATACGGCGACGAAGTGCTGCTGTGCGTCAACAACCTGTCCTCTTACCCCGCGGCCGTCTCACTGGATCTGTCCGAGTTCGCCGGTGCCACCCCGGTAGAGCTCACGGGTTCGGTTCCCTTCCCCACAATTGGCACCGATTCCTACCAGATCACGCTTCCTGGCCACGGTTTCTACTGGTTCGAAATCCAGCTTCCACCTGAGACAAACCTCGAATCGAGCGCCTCGATGTCGGCACCGACAATCCCGGTTGCGCAGGCGATATCGGACGCGCCGGTGACGTCATCACGCGAGCACTCAGGCACCGCCGCCGATGCCGCAGCCGATGCCGTCACAAACGCCGATAATAAAGAGTGATCTTTTAAGTCCCGAAAGGCGAACGAACTGAAATGACTATTCCCACCGCCGATTTCATTGCCGAAGAGCTGGCAGACACACTGGTCAAGATGCGCTTTTTCGCTGACAAGGTCTCTGACATCGACCACGTCGAGATCCTCGCGCTTGACCCCGTACTGCGCGACAATCCCGACAGTCCCGATGTCGATATCGCATTGGTGAGGGTGCACACCGCGCATTCCGCACCGACCTATCAGCTGCCCATCGCTTGGGCGGAGGACGTCCCCGATGGCCACGAGCAGTCCCTGCTGGTTCGCGCGGAGGGCATCGTCGGCTACGACGCTCTGATTGATTCGGATGCCATCACAGCACTCGGCCAGAAGCTTTCCGACGAAGGCAAGCTCGGCCGCATGGAACTGCGACGTGTGCCGGGCTCTGAGCAGCTCCGACCGAAATCCGGCCGCCCCATGGGAGTCGAGCAGTCGAACACCTCGGTCATTTTCGACGACCGCGTGATGTGCAAGTTCTTCCGTCGCCTCTACCCCGGTACTAATGCCGATGTGGAGCTGCTGGCCGCACTGGCCCAGGCGGATTGCAAGTTCGTCCCTGAGCTCTACTCCTGGGTGGAGACCACCATTGGCGAAGACACCTACACCACCGCCATGCTGCAGGAATTCGCACCGAACTCGGTCGATGGCTGGGAGCTGGCTCTTGGCGCAGTGCGCGATGCCATCCGCGACAGTCAGACCCCGCTGGAAGATTTGGGCACCGACTTTACATCCGAAGCGCGTGCGCTCGGCGAAGCAGTGGCCTCGGTACACAGCAGCCTCGCTGCCGCTGTCGCGGTAAAGAAGCGTCTGACCGGTGCGGAGCTGGTAGCCCCACTGCGAGCTCGCCTGGACTTCGTCGCTGGTGTGGTGCCACAAATTGCTGAGGTCAAGGATAAGGCTCAGGCTATCTTCGATCGCGCAGAGGCTGCGGTTCCGGAAGGTGGCGCCGTCGTCCAGCGAATCCACGGTGATCTGCACTTGGGGCAGGTATTGCGCACGCCGAGCTCTTGGCGCTTGATTGACTTCGAGGGCGAGCCGTCGCGCCCGTGGGAGGAGCGTCGTCTGCCGGATCACCGCCTACGCGATATCGCCGGCATGATTCGCTCCTTCGATTACGCCGCTCACTACCCGCTGCTGACCGGACGTGAAGACACCGAGGCGGCTACCGAGCGTGTTGAGCAGTGGGCTCGCCGCAATATCGATGCCTTCTTGGAGGGTTATGGCGATGCCAGTGACCCGACGCTACTGGAGGCCTTTGTACTGGATAAGGCCATCTACGAGTGCCTTTACGAAGCGCAGAACCGCCCCAACTGGCTGCCGCTGCCGCTTGGTGCTGTGCACTCGCTGTTAGGATAGGGCTTTTGTCGCAGTAATTTCATAGCGGGAGTGATCCTCCCGCAAGATAGAGGTCTTTCGTGCGTCTGCTCAGCAGAATCCTGTCCACTACACGAGTGCTCTGGCCTTTCTATATCGGGGTCATCATCTGTTCGCTGGCCACCGCCGCCGCGTCGTTGATTAGCCCCTTCCTCATCCGCGATGCCACCGACGCCATCGTCGGCGCGGTGTCCAGCGGTGAAGCCTTGAGCCAGGCGGCGATGTCCGATACCACTCGCACGGTAATCTGGCTGGTCATCGGGCTGCTAATCGCAGATCTGACGCAAACCATCGTGCATAACATCGGTGGTTACCTGGGCGATGTGATGACTGCACGCATGCGCGAGATTCTGTCGACCCGCTACTATGCAAAGCTGCTGTCGCTGCCGCAACGCTATTTCGACAGTCAGGTCACCGGCACAATTATCGCCCGCCTGGAACGCTCGATTAGCAATATCACGCAGTTCCTCCAGGCGTTTTCCAACAACTTCTTCCCGATGCTGTTGACCGTCGGCGCGGTACTGGGCATCACTGCCTGGCACTACTGGCCCCTGGCGGTGCTATTGATTATCGTTTTCCCGGTCTACACCCTGCTGACCGCGCTGACCTCGAAGCGCTGGCAGAAGATTGAAGCGAAAAAGAACGAACAAATCGATATCGCCGGTGGCCGTTTTGCCGAGGTCATCGGCCAAGTCAAGGTTGTCCGCTCCTTCACTGCGGAACTGCGCGAAATCGCTTTCTTTGGTTCCCGCTTCCGCCGCACCATCTCCCTGACCCGCGATCAGTCAACGTGGTGGCACCGCATGGATGCTCTTCGCGGGGGCATTTTGAATATCATCTTCGCAGGCATCTACCTGCTGCTTTTCCTGCGTACGCTGTCGGGAGAATTCTCCATCGGCACCATGGTCATGCTCATTCAGCTGATTAACATGGCGCGCCAACCAGTGACCATGATGAGCTTCCTGGTCGACGCTGCCCAGCGCGCAGTCGCCGGTTCGCGCGATTACTTCAAGGTCATGGAGCTTACTCCAGAGACCCGCACGCAGCCGGAGCTGCTCAGTGCAGCGACCGCGAATAACGGCGACTTCGACTCCGCGTCCGTTGGTTCCACCGCAGACGCAGAGTCCGTCGACAGCGCCCACCGTTCCTCCCTGGAACGCGCAGCCGAACAGGAGGCAATTGGCGCTCCCATTGTCGACTTCGACGCAGTGGATTTTGCCTACGAAGAGGACAAGACGGTGCTCTCCAATGTCAGCTTCCAGGCATATTCAGGCCAGAAAATCGCCCTGGTCGGCGAGTCCGGTGGCGGCAAGTCCACCATCGTCAACTTGCTGCTCGGCTTCTACGCCCCGACCGCAGGCCGCTTGAGCGTTCTGGGGTCGGATGTCTCCGAAGTTTCCGGTTCCACTCTGCGCGCCGGCTCTGCCGTCGTGTTCCAGGACTCGTCACTGTTCTCCGGCACGATTCGGGAAAACATCGCCTACGGCAAACCCAATGCCACCGACGAAGAAATCATTGCCGCCGCGAAGAAGGCCAACGCCGACGACTTCATCCGCAGCTTCGCCGAAGGCTACGACACCACTATCGGCGAGCGAGGTCTGAAGCTCTCGGGTGGCCAGAAGCAGCGCATCGCCATCGCGCGCGCTATTTTGAAGGATGCTCCCCTGCTCATCCTGGACGAAGCCACTTCGGCGCTGGACACCAAGGCCGAACGCGAAGTTCAGCGAGGCTTGGACAAGCTGATGGAGGGACGCACAACGGTTATCATCGCCCACCGCCTGTCCACAATTTCCGATGTGGACACCATCGTGACGCTGCGTGACGGTCACGTCGACGAGGTGGGCGCACCCGCAGAATTGGCGCAGACTGACGGTATCTACGCCGAGTTGCTACGCCTGACGGCTTCGGCCTCGGCGGCGGATCGTCTGCGCCTGAAGAAGTACGGCATCAAGGGGTAACGCGCCGTCGTCAAGCATGCAGGAAACGCTTGACGACGGGCACCCCTGCGCCCTTTTACGGACGGGGAACGATGTAGCGGCCAGCGCCCGGAACAATTTCGACGGTGACCGGCATCGGGAACATGAGGTCGCCGTCAGCGTAGGCGTTCATCTGGCGTGGCGGGCCGATGTATTCCACGTAAGCCTTCTTGGCGCGGTAGGTGCTGACCTCCCCGATTTTTTCAACGGTGCCGTCGAACACGGACTTGAAGGCCAGGGCGGCCTTAATGCGCCCGGCCTTGCCGATGACAGTGATGTCCATCAGTCCGTCGGAGTGGTCTGCGGACGGGCAAATCTTCATACCACCGCCATAAGAACGGGTGTTACCGAAGGCGGCCAGCGTGATTGGATCTTCGAGAACCCGATCGTCATCCAGCGTGATGCGGAATGGCAGCGAGTGGAAAGCCAAGAACTCGCGGACGATAGCCAGGTTGTAGCGGTTGCGGCCATGCGGCCAGGTCATCTGATTGACGCGGTCGGAGACAATCGAGTCGAAGCCGGCACACATGATAGTGCCGAACCAGCGCTGCTCCCCTGCCTCATTGGTGATGCGGCCGAGGTCAGTGGTCGTCCAGAAGCCATCGGCGATAACGTGAGCGGCATCGCGAGCATTGCCACGCGGCAGATTGTATTCGCGACCGTGGTCGTTTCCGGTACCGGCCGGGATAATACCGAGGGGGATGCCGGTCTGTGCCTGCTCCTGCAGTGCGAGGTTAATCATGCCGTCGCCACCACAGACTGCCAGGGCATCAATTCGGCCGTCGGCGATGACCTCACGAATGAGCTTGCGGGCGTCGTCGGGGTTAGCACCTTGGAGAGCGATGACATCGATGCCGCGATCCGCGAACACCCGGCTCGCCCGGGCGGACGCAATCTGCGAGGCGCCATGACCCGCGTGGGGGTTAGTGACCAGAGCAAGGGTACGAATCTCAGTTGTTCCCAGCGGGTAGTTGAGATTCTTGTCGTTAGCGTTCATCGAAGAAATACCTACTTTTACGTGGGCTTTTGACCGGTCAATACTGGCCTTTATGGGAGTGCGTTAATGCATCTAACTAAAGCTTACCAAGATTGATTGACATTTTTTGAGAAAACGTAACGTAATACCGCTATAATAAAAGATGTAAAGATGTGCTTCCGCGCAAGTTACATATAATTCCGCAGTTCAGACTCGCAGCACCGATGCCCAAGGAGAAGCTCAGGATGTCTAACAAGCTCACGATTCCGTACCGCATGCGCTGGTGGGGCTGGGGTGTTGACGGCAACGACAAGCCAATCACCACGGCCAGCGAGAAGCTACTGCAACGCGAAATCGGTATGTCGTTGGACGCAAACAACCCGCCGCGCAACATCGCCGACGTCACCATCCCCAATAGTCGCCTCAGCGCCGAGGATATCGAAGCCCTGGGCGCTGTTGTCGGCGCGGATGCCGTCGCCACCGACCACGACACCCGCGTCAAGCACGCGGTCGGACGCTCCTACCCCGACCTGGTTCGCCTTCGCGCAGCCAAGCTCGATGTCGCCCCAGATGCTGTAGTGCTACCGAAAACTGAAAAGCATATCGAGGACCTGTTCAAGGTATGCGCTGAGCGCAAGATTGCAGTCGTCCCCTTCGGTGGTGGCACCTCGGTCGTCGGCGGTGTGGAGGCTGTTGACGGAGGCATGGGTAAGGCCATCGCAGTGTCCATGACCGCCTTTAACAAGATCATCGACATCGACAAAGTCGCTGGCACTGTCACCGCCCAGACCGGCGTTTTCGGCCCCGACCTGGAAAAGGAGCTGTCCAAGGCCGGCTTCACCGCTGGTCACTTCCCGCAGTCCTTCGAGTATTCCACTGTCGGCGGTTGGGTTTCCTGCCGCTCGGCAGGCCAGGAATCCTCTGGTTACGGTCGTATCGACCGCAACGTGATTGGCATGCGCGTCGTCACGCCAGCCGGCACCATGGAATTCCGCGACATGCCGTCGTCAGCATCCGGCCCGAACCCGCGTGAGCTTTTCCTGGGCTCGGAGGGCACCCTCGGCATCATCACGCATGTGACGATTGCCCTGAATCAGCGTCCACAAAAGGAGATGCTCTTCGACACCTACTTCTTCAACTCCTTTGAGGAAGCCGCCGAGGAGCTGCGTAAGCTGGAGCAGAGCGGCAATATCCCGCACCTAGCGCGCATCTCCGACGAGAAGGAGACGCTGTTCGGCCTCACTCAGCTTGGCTCTGCCAGCATGTCCGAGAAGGTCACAAAGTACCTGAAGCTACGTGGCATCGACACTCCGTGCATGGTGATTTTTGGCTTCGCACAGACTGATCCGGTCGGCGCCCGCGTCACCCGTGAGCGCCTGGCCGCCCGCCTGCTGACCAAGAAGTGCGTCCGCATGGGCTCCATCCCGGGCATGGCTTGGGTTAACCACCGCTTCTCCTCGCCGTACCTGCGCGATGTCATGATGACTCGCCGCGTCGGCGTCGACACCCTGGAGACCGCCACCACCTGGGATAACGCCGCTACACTGCGCCGCGAAATCGCCTCCGCAATGGAAGCCGCTGGCGAGAAGCACGGCACCCCGGTGTACGTCTTCTGCCACATCTCGCACATGTACGAATCCGGCTGCTCGCTGTACTTCACGTACTTCTTCCGCGAGACCGAGGGCGAGATTCTCCAGCAGTGGATGGACATCAAGACCGCGGCGTCGGAGGCCATGATGAACTTTGGCGGCACCATCACGCACCACCATGGCATTGGCCAGGATCACAGCCCGCAGTACTACGAGGAGAACACCGAGTTGTTCGCCAAGGTTATGCGTGCAATTAAGGACGAACTCGACCCTGCTGGCATCCTCAACCCGGGCAAGTTGGCTACCGGTCCGCGCTCCTTGGAAGAGCGTTACGACGGCAACATGATTTAACCCTGTTGCCGCCGGCTTCGGCTAGCGAGCTAGACTGACCAGTTCGCTGGCGTAGATTTCCGGCGACGTTGGGCCGTCATAAATAAACAGTGAAACGTAATCGTCAAGGGTAAAAGATTCAAGTGCTGCGGTCATTGTCGCTGTCGCTTCTTCCTGGGATCCCAAGCGAAGATGCCCGGATAGTGGGATGGTCGGCTCAATCGCTGCGATTTCGTCCGTGCGACCGCAAACAGCGTGGCGTTTTAAATGCCTAAGCGCGCTTTTCTAGTTACGACCTGTCTGGGGTGGCACGGACTGGAGACAGCAGCAACACATCTGCAGCGATGGTGCAATAGCAGCGAAAGCTCGGTTCATGGACTCAGAGCGGTTGGACGCTGGGTGCATAGCCATCGAGGTGTCTCCTTCCTTGTAATCCCGGGAAATGATTCGCAACTAAGAAAGATCTCTTGAATCAATATCCGTGCCGGTCGTTGATAATGAACAACTTAGTCTATTTCTAAGCGCCTTGCAATGGGGTACGCCCGAAATAGTTCACACTCACTACGCACTCCACAACTTCATCACTTACGCCAGATAGTTTCATCACTATCACCGTCTTCGGGAAAGTCGAGGAAGAAAGACTATGACTGCCACGCACGCTCCTCAGCGCGATCGCTCAGCTGCGGTTTTGAACAAGGCTCGTCGGCAAGCGGACTTGAATCGTCTACGCGAAGAAACCGCTAAGGGCGACATCCCAGATCTGCTGGTCATCGGCGCCGGTATCACTGGTGTCGGCATCGCTTTAGATGCAGCGTCGAGGGGTTTGAAAACCGTTCTCGTCGAATCGAAGGACCTCGCTTTCGGCACCTCTCGTTGGTCATCGAAGCTCGCCCACGGCGGACTGCGCTACCTTGCCAGTGGCAATGTCGGTATCGCTCGCCGCTCAGCTATTGAACGTGGTGCGCTGCTCGACGTCACCGCTCCGCACCTGGTGCATAACCTGCCACAGGTTGTACCGGTAATGGACAAATTTGCACCGTTGACCCGGGTTTTGCCGCGTTTAGGCTTCTTGGCCGGTGACTTTCTACGCATTATCGCTGGTACCTCCGCCACTACCCTGCCGTTGTCCCGCACTGTCAGTTCCCGCCGAGTCAGCCAGCTTTCGCCGACCGTCCGTAAGCGCGACGTGAAATTCGGCTACGTCAACTACGACGGTCAGCTGCGTGACGACGCACGCTTGGTCACCGCTATCGCTCGAACTGCCGCCAGCTACGGTGCAACTATTCTGACCCGGGTGCGCTGCGAGAATGCCTCTGGCACTAGCGCCACGCTAATCGACGAGCTCACTGGCGATTCCTTCGAGCTGCCGGCTCACGCTGTGGTCAATGCCACTGGTGTGTGGGCCGCAGACCTAGCGACGAACATCAAGATTCGCCCATCTCGCGGCACGCACCTGGTTCTTGACGCCGCGAAGCTAGGCAACCCTACCGGCTCTCTGACGGTACCGGTTCCTGGTCACACCAACCGTTTCTGTTTTGTCCTGCCCGCAGAGCACAACCGCGTCTACATTGGCCTGACCGACGAGGATGCACCGGGCCCGATTCCGGACGAGCCGGAAGTACCGGAGGATGACATCGTTTTTCTGCTCGATGTCATCAACCAGGCCCTCGAGGTTCCGCTCACTCGCGACGATGTCATCGGCGCTTTCGCCGGTCTGCGTCCTCTCATCGACACCGGCGAGGCGCATACCGCGGATCTCTCCCGCGAGCACGCCTTATTGGAGGCCCCGAACGGCCTGATTTCCATTACTGGGGGCAAGCTCACCGAGTACCGTCTAATGGCGGAGCAAACCGTGGACAAGGTTGCGGAAAAGCTCGGTGTTTCGCTTGCTCCGTGCTCCACCCGCACCATCCCTGTGCTGGGCTCCGAGCCAGAGGAGCTCGACCGCGCTCGCACCGCTGCCGCTGCCGGCCGTATCCCGATGCCGCTGTTTAACCGCTACGGTGCCGAATCCTTCGAGGTCATCGAATCCTGTCCGCTCGACCGACCGCTCGACCCGGTAGCGGAGGGTCTCGATGTCACCCGCGCCGAGTTCGCCTGGCATGTGACGCACGAGGGAGCTCTCAGCGTCGACGATATTCTCGATCGCCGCACACGTCTGGGGCTGGTCAAGGCTGATCGCGAAGCTGCCCTGCCAGCTGCTCAGGAGGCACTGGGGCTGGCCTAGCGCTGGCCATTGCCGCGGCTGCTTCTGATGCGGCCGTAGCTACTGGTTAAAGCAGAGGTCTTCGGACTTCCCGCTTTTTCTGTATACACGGAAACTATGAGTGTAAATAACGCTGTCACTTTCCCCTCCCTCGATGAACTCCGCTCCCGCAGGACAGTCAAATGGACCGCATATTCACCGGACGTGCTGCCACTGTGGGTCGCCGAATCCGATGCCACAACCTGCCCTGCCGTCAGTGCCGCAATCGACGAGGCGTGTCAGCGCGAACAATTCGGATACCTCTCGCAGGACATCACCGCGCTTACGACCGCAACCGCGGACTTTTCTGCACAACGCTACGGATGGCGCCCGAACCCCGACAATATCTTTGCCGTCGCTGACGTCGTCCGCGGTGTCACACTCGCGGTTGAACGCTTCACCCGCCCCGATTCCGCAATTGTCGTCCCCACTCCCGCCTACATGCCGTTTTTCCAGGTAGGTCCCGCGCTGGGACGCGAGACAGTGTGCATTCCCACGCTTGCCGACGGCCCGGATCTCGGCGCCCTCGAACGCGCCTTCGCCGACGGTGCCGGTTGCCTGATCTTGTGTAACCCGAATAATCCTCTCGGCTTTACCTACTCCCCCGAAAAACTTCGTGAGATTACTGATTTAGCCGCTCGCTTTGGTGCGCGCGTTATCTCAGACGAGATTCACGGCCCAGTTGTTCTAGATGGCACTCACACTCCAACCGCGTCGGTGTCGGATACCGCGGCGGCCGTGACTATCACGGTGACTGCTACCTCGAAGGGCTGGAATACCGCCGGCCTCAAGTGTGCGCAGATCATCTTTAACGACGAAGATGCCAAAACCTGGCTGGAGCTGCCCTTCATTGTTCGCGAAGGCGCTTCTATTCTTGGTGTCGCCGCGGCCACCGCCGCCTACAGCGATGGCGTGCCCTGGCTGGACAATTTTGTCGATGTCCTGCGCACCAACCGTGAGACTCTGCGAACACGTTTGTCCACTATTGCGCCGCAGGCTCGCTTTACCCCACCGCAAGCATCATTTTTGGCGTGGTTGGACTTGGGTGACGTGCCTGGTGTTGCCAGTGAGGACCCAGCTGCGTGGCTGGTTGAAAACGCCAAAATAGCACTCAACCCCGGCTTCGCATTCGGCGAAGGCGGGGCTGGGCATGTGCGGCTTAACTTTGCGACCTCCCCGGAAATCCTCGGTGAGGCCCTGGACCGTCTTGACGCGGCCCTGCGCTTGTAGTTGACGTTTTAGTTGGTGACAGTGACGCTGCCGTCGGCGTTGACAACAACGTTGGAGGCCAGAGCGCGAGCCAGGTTCATGCGAACGTGCTGGCCCTCACCGTCAGTGCGATCGAGCGGGTAGCCGGATGGGATTGCGGTCTGAGCGAGGACGGAGCTGCGCTGTTCCTCAGTCAGCTGCGGGAAGCGGGTCTCCAGCAAACCTGCGTAACGCTTCGGAACAACAACTGGCTCGTTAGCCGGGCCAACCTGCTTGAAGTCGTAGGTCATGCGTTCGGTGTACTGCTGAACGGCAGCTGCGGTGCTCATGTACGGAGTGTCCTTGGCAACGCAGTTGGCGATGGTGTCGCTACAGCGGTACTCGAGCTCCGTACGCAGCTCATCCATGGCTTCTTCGATGAGTGGGCGGAACTCTGGGTCTGCCCAACGATCAGCTGCGGCCTGGTTGCCCATCATGCGGCCGCCCATAACGTCCAGCGGGTAGTGGACGCCCATGACAAGGCGAGAATGACCAGCCTCGGACGCACGCGCCTGAATCTGCGGTGCAACCTCCGGCAGCATCATAGCCAGCATGGTTGAAGTCCATGCAGCCTTGTTGGTGTGGCCCGACGGGTAGGACGGGGTGGTCGAGTACGGGTCGTCCTGACCTTCGCGGTAGTAGCGCTCGATGCGCTCCGGCGCCACCACAAATGGGCGATCGTAGCCGTAGACGTACTTCTCGAAGAAGGTCGAGCTGACCAGACCGCCGCCGCGAGCAAGGTTGCCGGACAGCAGGGCCTTTACCTTCGGCAGGCGATCCTCGTCGTAGGCATCACGGAAGTGCTGGCCCAGGTTTGCACCGAAAGCAGTGGAAATATTGGCCAGTGGGTCCAGGTAGTCGTCATCAAGAGCGAGTTCCTGTGCCTGCGGGTCATTCTTGGCAGCGTTGTTAATGCGGACGACCGTTTCGAGGTTCTGGTCCATAACCTCTGGGTGGTTCTTCTCCAGCTCCACGAAAGGATGCACAACGTAGAAGTAGAACCAGTTATCGGTGGCGGCATCCGACGGGTACGCGCGTGCAATCTGGTCCGGGCGATACGAGGTTGGCTTCGGCGCATTCGGGTCGGTGTTTTCACCGGAAGATGACGGCAGCGAGATGGAATCCGGGACCTCGAAGCCACCGCCGGGGAGCTTGATTCCATCTGGAGCTGCCACATTAGCTGGAAGATCAGAAACAGAGTCCAGGCGGTTGCCGAGCTCGGCCAACGGGTTGACCGGAGCTGCCACGGCCGTTGCCGGTGTAAGCCCCATTACAACTGCCATTGCTGCGGTAGCAGCGCCGACGCGAGTACGTGTTGCAGTGCGCTTGTGCGGCTTCAAAGAAGACACTGAAGCATTCCTTTCCAGATTGCTGCGTGGGAGGCACCAGTTGTGAAGTGCTCTATAAGCCAAGGTCTGACAAAATCTTCACTTATGTTAAGCGCACTGTGAGGTTTCGGCGCGTTGAAAAGAAACAAGTTTTCAAAATGCTAGGGCCAATCGTGGGAACTTTCCCCCTTAGACTCCGGGTTTTCACTGATAAATGCATAAAAGAAACCGGTTGGCGGGACAAAAGCCCGTCAACCGGTAAGAATTCAATACTCGCCCCAAACGGGGCTAAAAGCGTGGACTACTTGGAGTAGTCGTAGAAGCCACGGCCGGACTTGCGACCGAAGTGACCCGCCTCAACCATGCGCTTGAGCAGCGGAGGTGCCGCGTAAGTCGGCTCCTTGTACTCATCGAACATGGCATCGGCAATGAACTTGATGGTGTCCAGACCAACCATGTCGGCCAGAGTCAGCGGACCCATCGGGTGCGCACAGCCATTGACCATTCCGGCATCGATGTCTTCTGCAGTAGCAATGCCGTCCTGCAGCATGCGAATAGCGCCGAGGATGTACGGAACCAGCAGGGCGTTAACAATGAAGCCCGAGCGATCCTTAGCGCGAATGACGGTCTTGCCCAGCGCCTCGGAAGCGTACTCGTACGCACGCTCCGACTGAACATCACCGGTCGTCAGAGTAACGACATGCTCTACCAGAGGCAGAACCGGAACCGGGTTGAAGAAGTGCAGACCCATGACGCGCTCCGGGCGCTTGGTAGCTGCAGCAATGGACTGAATCGGCAGCGAGGAGGTGTTGGAAGCCAGGATGGCATCTTCTGACTCAACAATTTCATCGAGCTGCGAGAATACGCTGGCCTTTACTTCTGGGTTCTCCACGATGGCCTCGATGACCAGCTCACGGTCAGCGAAGTCTTCCAGCTTGGTGGTGAAGCTAATACGCCCCAGAATCTCATCACGTGCAGACTGCTCTAGCTTGCCACGGGAAACGGCCTTATCCAGCGACTTTTCAATACGGGCGCGACCGGACTCAAGGAACTCCTCCTTGGCCTCCCAGACCTTGACATCGCTACCGGCCTTCGCACAGACCTCAATAATTCCGGAGCCCATCTGACCGGCGCCGACGATACCTACTCGCGAGATACTATTTGCCATTGGCGTGTTTTCCTACCTTCTACTCTGGGTTATTAGCCAGCATTGTGCTTCATCCGAGTGCGCATTCGCTTGACGACGATCACAGCGCACTGGCTTTATTTACACGCTACTCACTTCTCCGGTTCCCCGGGCACGCTTTGCAGGACTTTTTACTTGAATTTCCCCCCCCACGAGCTTTGGGCAGCGGCTAGTACTGCATACGTTTTTCCAGCGCCTGCTGAATATCTTCCAGCTGCTGCTGAGAAGAGCGTGCCAACTCTTGCAGGTCGTTTCCGCCATGCTTTTCCAGCTCTTCCCACTGTCCGAGCATCTTATCCAGGCTGCCTTCCATCAACGTCAGATAAGCCATATCTGCGTGTGGCCCCTCCTCGTTCTCGAGGCGAGTCATGGTGGCGGTGTCGAGCTTGGTCTCCGACGGATCAACATCGACGCCGAGAGTCTTGACTAGCTGCGCTTCCTCTTCAGCAAAGATTGGCTCCGCCTGCTGCGCAATCTTTCGAGTCTCTTCCGAGACCGATTCCTTTGCAATTAGTGTCTGCGATGCTTTCTTCAGCGCCGCAGTATCTGCCGCCAGCTGAGCCAAGTTATCCCGAATGGCGGCAGTGGAGGCAACAGCACTCTGCTCCTGGCTTGACTGATTTTGGCTACCCTCCAGGGCTGCCTCATCGCTATCCCCACAAGCACTGAGACCAACGACGAGAGCAGAGGCCAGCACAGCGGAGCCAATACGCAGGCCACGCCCA
This sequence comes from Corynebacterium sp. HMSC065H09, assembly GCF_001812845.1. Taxonomy (NCBI): domain Bacteria; kingdom Bacillati; phylum Actinomycetota; class Actinomycetes; order Mycobacteriales; family Corynebacteriaceae; genus Corynebacterium; species Corynebacterium sp. HMSC065H09. The sequence goes on along the minus strand of NZ_KV810592.1, from coordinate 66,248 downwards.
ATCAGAAAATAGGTGTCACTGCTGGAAGCGGCTGCGCTATCGCGAATGGTGTCTGAGGACATTAGTCGACCTGCAGCTCGCCCATGCGATCCCAGTCCTGCTTATCTGGCAGTACCTGCGAGACAATCTTCGGGGTCTCAGCGAGCAGCGGCTTCATCGCCTCCAGGCCCTTGGCGAAGTGCTCGGAATTGACGTGGGCTTCACCAGCGTCATCATCGAATGCCTCGACGAGGATGTACTGGTTGGGGTCTTCTACGCTGCGGGACCATTCAAACCACTTGTTGCCAGCCTCTGCGCGGGTGGCAGCGGTGAACTCAGCGACGTGGTCCATCCATTCGTCGGCAAATTCCGGCTTAACTTGGTAATTCACAACGATAAAAATCATGTCGCCCACTGTAGGCGCGTCCAAGCAGAATTGCACCCTTCGACGAATAGAGTTTCGCTGAGAATTTTTCTTACGCTGACCTCAGGTGACAGTTATATTGGTTTGTATGATGAACACTCCGCTCATTCTCACCTACCAAGATAAGACCCCACGCATTCATTCCAGCGCCTGGATTGCGCCCGGCGCGGTCATTATCGGTGATGTCGAAATCGGTGCGGATAGCTCCGTGTTCTACGGTTCTGTTCTCCGAGGAGACGTCGCACCAATCCGCATCGGCCAGCGCACCAATATTCAGGACAACTCCACAGTCCATGTCGACCGAGGCGTGCCCACGATTCTCGGCGATGATGTCACCGTCGGACACATGGCCTTGGTCCACGGCACCACGGTTGAAAATGGTTGCCTCATCGGCATGAAGTCCACCCTGCTTTCGCGTTCCCGTATCGGCGCTGGCAGCCTCATTGCTGCAGGTGCCGTGGTGTTGGAAGATCAGATTATCGACCCCAGGTCGCTGGCTGCAGGCGTTCCCGCCAAGGTGCGTCGTGAACTCTCCGCCGAGGAAGCAGAGGGCTTCATCGCCCATGCAGGGCGTTATGTGGAAACAGCGTCCAACCACCGCCACCTCCGCGAGGTCGACCTGGATATGGTGACTTTTAACTAGGCGGCTGCCGAGGCGCCTAGCTAAGCGGCTAGGCGGATTGTTTGACGGTCAGCGTCGCAGCACTACACCACTGTCGCGCCCGCCGCGGCCAGTTCCGCTAGTGCAGCCTTGCCGCGCTCCGGGTCCACCGCCGCGACCTGATTGCTCAGAACACGAACGGAAAAGCCCTCATTGAGGCCATCGAGCACTGTGGCCCGCACACAGTGGTCAGTCGCAACACCCACCACATCGATTTCTTCGATGTCAGAGGCGCGGAGAGCGTCGGCAAGCGAAACGCCAGCCTCCGTTGTTCCCTCGAAACCGGAGTAGGCGGCGGCGTACTCCCCTTTTGTGACATCGATACGCACAGCAGCGGGGTTGAGCTGCTCAAAAAACGCGATGGCGCGCTGCATACCGGGGTGAATTTCCGCGCCCGGAGTACCTGCAACACAGTGTTTCGGCCAGGTATCGACAAAATCTGGGGTCTCAGAGAAATGCGTGCCTGGGTCGATGTGATTGTCACGGGTGGTCGCAAGAACCGAGTACTTGTTAGCCGTGCCCGCAACATGCAGATATGTAGCGGTGTACGCTGCCTCAGCACCGTCGACGGCAAGTGCGCCACCCGCGGAAAAATCATTCTGAGCGTCGACGACTACCAGTGCCATGCGAGGACGAGCCGGGCGCTGCTGTTCCTCGGAGTGAGCATCATTGCTGGTGTCTGCCCCGGTGCCAGCGTTGTCCGAGTTGTCCGCATTGACCTGTCGGTAGATTTCGGAGAAGGAAGCGTTCATGGCCTATATCTTGCCACGTGCCCACGTTCAGAGGAGCACGTGAACTATCGACCGGACCTCGACGCCCTACCGACAACACAGAGTCAATCCGGGAAAGCGGTTAAAATTGCTCCGGTAATTCTTTGATACGACGACGGCTCCTGGTCGCGTCCTCCAATACGGGAGGTTTTTATGGCAGGCGGACTTGTCGCGCTGCTTGACGACGTTGCCACGATTGCACGTGCTGCAGCGGCCACAACAGACGATATTGCGGCTGCGGCCGGCAAAGCTAGCGCTAAAGCCGCCGGTGTTGTGGTTGACGACGCTGCGGTGACACCTAAATTCGTCGAGGGTGTCTCGCCGAAACGCGAGCTGCCGATTATTTGGCGTATCGCCAAGGGCTCCTTGGTCAATAAAATTGTCATTATTCTGCCGATTGCATTGCTGCTAAGTCAGTTTCTGCCCTGGGCGCTGACGCCGATTTTGATGCTCGGTGGCTCCTACCTGTGCTTTGAGGGCATGGAAAAGGTCTGGGAGAAGATTAAGCACCGAATCTCTCCCGATCAGACTGAGCAGGAGCGGATGGAGGCGGCGACTAACCGCACACCTCAGAATGAAGATTCGCTGGTGAAGTCTGCAATTTTCACAGACTTGATTCTCTCTGCGGAAATCATGGTGATTTCTCTCAATGAGGTCGCTGATCAGCCGCTGCTCAATCGCGCGCTGATTCTTATTGTGGTGGCACTCATCATCACGCTTGCGGTCTACGGCGTGGTGGGCCTCTTGGTCAAGATTGATGACATTGGCCTGCACCTGCAGTCCAAGAAGTCAACCGGTATCAGCAAGTTTGGTGCTGCGCTGGTCAAAGCCATGCCAATCGTTCTGAACACGATCGGCATTATCGGCACGTTTGCCATGTTGTGGGTCGGTGGACACATCATGGTGGTCGGCCTCGACGAGCTGGGCTGGCATCTCCCCTACCAGCTGGTCCACAACCTTGAGCAGCAGTTTACCGGCGGCTTCCTCGGCTGGTTGGCCAACACCACCGGCTCACTGATCTTCGGCACCATCTGGGGCGCAATCATTGTGGCGATTGTCGCCGTGCTGCCATTCGGCCACGGCAAGCACAACAAGTCTGACGCTTAGGAGTACGTGACCTCGCCGTCGACGTAGACCCAACGTCGCGCACGACGAACAAAACGGGAACGCTCGTGCATCGTGCCGACACCGTCATGGTCATGAAAAGCCGCTTCAAATTCCACGATGCCTTCGCGGTCATCCTCGCCGCCATCGACAGCGTTGATGATGGTGAGTCCTTCCCATTCCACACCGTCATCGACATTGATAACTTCCGGGCGGTAGCGCGGATGCCACGTCCGCCAGATGTAATCCGCCTCGTGGGCAGCGTAAGCGCTGTACCTCGCTGCCATCAGCTCAGCTGCGGTCACCGCCTCCCGCTCACCGCGGTGCAGCGGGCCACAGCACTGCCCGTAGAGTCCCCCACCACACGGGCACAAATCGGAATCAGTAACGCGGGCGCGAGCGAAAAATGCGTTCCCGCTTCCTGCTCTAGCACCGTTTCCTGCTACCAATCCAGACTCCGTTACAGCACTATTTTCTCTTACCTGCCGACCCATAATCGCCAGCCCCTCCCCAATCTCGCACGTGGTACTAAACACGTCCTAACAACGTCTTTACATACCTACCAATTGGCCCGCAGCACCGCTAGTCGGCTTAGCCCCGAGAGGCTTGACGACGGCTACCGCGTCGCCCTCGGCATTCCTTCCGCAAAGCCCGCAGCGGATTGAATTCCCACCACTGCCCGCTCAGCGAACTGCTCGATGGTGGCCGAACCCGCGTATGTGAACGAAGAACGTACGCCCGAGATAATGCGATCGATCTGGTCCTCCACGCCTTCGCGGCCTGGCTCCAGGTAGATTTTCGCAGTCGAGATGCCCTCTTCGAACATCTCGCGCCGGGCCTTCTCAAAGGCCTCTACCTGTGCATTTCGGCTCTCCACCGCACGGTGTGAAGCCATGCCAAAGGACTCCTTGAACATGCGCCCGTCGACGTCCTTTTGGACATCACCTGGGGACTCGAAGGTACCGGCAAACCACGAACCAATCATCACGTTGGACGCACCCGCAGCCAACGCAAGCGCAACATCGCGAGGGTCCTTCACTCCACCAACAGCCCAGACATGCACGCCGCATTCACGGGCAGCTGCAGCGCATTCGAGCACGGCAGAAAACTGTGGACGCCCAACTCCGGTCTGCATTCGGGTTGTGCACATCGCACCCGGACCGACGCCGACCTTAATAATGTCGGCTCCCGCCTCCGCTAGGTCGCGAACACCATTGGCGGTCACGACATTGCCAGCGGCAATTGGCACAGGTGGGTTGAGCGCGCGGACTCGTCGTAAAGCACGGAGCATCGATTCCTGATGACCGTGGGCGGTATCGACAACGAGCACGTCGGCACCTGCGTCGAGCAGTGTCTTCGCGCGCCCTTCAACATCACCGTTGATGCCAAGCGCCGCACCGACGCGCAGCTTGCCCTCAGCGTCGACAGCGGGCTTGTAAAGCGTCGCACGCAGCGCGCCCTTACGCGTGAGAATACCCACCAGCGCGCCATCGGCGTCCACCACTGGAGCGAGTTTGCGCCCGGAAGCAGTGAGCTGGTCGAAAGCGTCACGGGGCTCAATATCGGCCGGAAGCGTAAATAGCGAAGTGGACATGAGCGTCCCCACCTGCGCAAAGTTGTCAACGCCCGCCAGATCACGGCCGGTAATCAGACCAACCGGTTTGTTGTCTTCCACCACCACTGCCGCACCGTGCGCGCGCTTCGGCAGAAGATGGCGCGCATACCCCGCGGTGTGGTGAGGCTTGACGACGATTGGAGTGTCGAAAACCAGCCCAGCGGACTTGACCTTGCGGATGGTCTCAGCAGCAATGTCAGCTGGGACGTCCTGCGGCAGGATGGCAATTCCGCCTCGGCGAGCGGTGGTTTCGGCCATCCGGCGACCGGAGATGGCCGTCATATTGGAGACGACAATCGGAATGGTTGTGCCGGTGCCATCATCGGTGGCTAAATCGACACCCATGCGAGAGCCGACGGATGACTTTGACGGCACCATGAAGACATCGCTGTAGGTCAACTCGTAGGGCGCGGACTGATTGTTGAGGAATTTCACACACCCCAGGATATGCCGATTTTTCCGGCGCGCACGGTGAGAGTGCACAGAGGTGAGCATCAGTGGCTGACCTCGCCTGGTGTAGGTTCGAACGGGACTCCATTGACTCAACCGGGATTTTTCAGCCCAGGAAAGATGCTTAGCAGAATCTGATGAAAACGCCGATCAAAGATTACTTGTCCGAAATCGTCGAATCCGTCCGCCCCGATGAGTCTGGCGAGGTAGCGGACTATATTCCCACCCTTGCCCAAGCTAATCCCGACCGCCTGGCACTTGCTATGACCACCGTGTCAGGTCGCACCTACGCCACGGGCGACACCGATACTGAATTCACCATTCAGTCGATGTCCAAGCCCTTCGCTTATGCCGCAGCCATCACCGAGCACGGCACAGACAAAATCGACAGCATTGTGGGCACCGAACCTTCCGGTGAGGCTTTCAACGAGCTGTCGCTGGAGCAGGGCACGCACCGACCAAAGAATCCGATGATTAATGTCGGTGCACTGACCATCAACCAGTTCGTATGCCAGCCAGGTGCCAACTGGAAGACTCGCACCAAGCACATGGTGGAGCTTCTCTCAACTTTGGCTGGCCGTAAGCTCCGCGTTGACTACGATGCCTATGAATGCGAAATGGACACTGCCCATCGAAACATGTCCATCGCACATATGCTGGCAGCTTACGGTTTCATCGAAACCACGCCCCACGATGCTGTCCGCGGCTACACCGCACAGTGCTCCGTGCTGGTCAACACTCGCGATGTCGCCATGATGACCGCAGTGTTGGCCAACGGTGGCGTTAACCCGGTCACCAATCAGACTGTGCTCGGCCGCTCGGTTGTTCGCAGAGTCTTGTCCGTGATGGCTATTGCCGGCATGTATGACGAGGCCGGTGAATGGTTTACCGAGGTCGGGATTCCCGCCAAGAGCGGTGTCGCCGGCGGCTTGCTGGGAGCGCTGCCTGGACAGGCGGGTCTTGCAGCCTTTTCGCCGCGATTGAACGACCACGGCAACAGCGTCCGCAGCATTGCCATCTTCCGGAAGCTCTCCGAAGATTTGGGTCTTCATCTCATGGATGCCGATGCGATTGGTTCGCGTGCGCTGCGCGGTACGCGCGTCAGCAATGGCCGCTCGATCATCGAGATTCAGGGCCCAGTCAACTTCACTGCGGCCGAGATCATTCTCAACAGGTTGGCGACTTCCACACCGTCGGAAAGCGAAGTTGTCTTCGACGTCAGCCGCGTTGGCATTGTCAACCCGGTGGGACGCACGTTGATTCTGGAAGCGATGCGACGTCTGAGCCATGACGGCAAGGAGATCTTGTTCTACGACCCGGAGGGCGTACTGCCGAACCCAGATATGGGCGAGGGGCTGCTGCCAGTCATCCTCCAGGATGCGCCGTAAACTACGCTAACCGAAATCCAATATGGTGACGTTCGGGTAGTCTTGAACGATCGTAACGCCCGAAAGGCAGCAGCGCGAGAACAACCGGAGGGATGTAAATGCAGGTCAGCGATGTGGCATTAGTCTTCGAGGGCGGAGGGACTCGCAATAGTTACACGGCACCTTTCGTCGAGCGGCTACTTCGCGAGAGCATCGATGTCGGCTGGGTCGGTGGCGTAAGCGCCGGCGCCTCTCACGTGGTCAATTACCTTTCCCGGGATATCCAGCGCTCTATAATTAGCTTCACTGACTTCATCGCACAGCCGAACAGCAGTGGCTGGCGCCCAATGTTGCGCGGACGCGGCTACTTCGATGCCGAGTACATCTACGAAGACGCGGGACTTCCCGACGGCGCCATGCCCCTGGATTACGAGACTTTTAAGAACAATCCAACTCCCTACCGGATTTCTGCTGTCCGAGCGGATACGGGCGAGACCATCAACTGGGGGCCAGACGATATCCCAGATCTACCTACGCTGATGAAGTACACTCGCGCCAGTTCGACGATTCCGGGTGTCATGCGTATGCCCTATATTGATGGCGTTCCGTTCGTCGACGGTGCACTGGGATCATCAGGTGGCATTCCCATTAATGCCGCCGAAGCAGATGGTTTCAAGAAGTTCCTCATCGTCCTGACTCGCCCGAAAGGATTCCGTCGCACCGCCCCTAAGCGCCCACAGCTACTGCGCCAGATTTTCCGCAGTAACCCGGTGGTGGCTGAGCTGCTTATCACTAGACACGAGCGCTACAACGCTTCTCTCGATTGGGCTGCTGAGCTTGAACGAAAAGGCCAAGCATATGTTTTCTACGCCAATAACATGAGCATCACAAAGGCGGAGCGGAGGCGGTCGAAGCTGCTGCACAACTACGAGCTCGGCCGGGCGCAAGCCGATGCCGAATGGCCAGCAATTCGAGAGTTCATGGGCTTATAACTCCCGCCACCTTTAGGAAGCTTTTCGTTCATTCCTCTTTACTGTGTACGTAACCTTGTGTTAACCTTTGCGTAGCGAACAACCTCGTTAGGTAAGGCTCCTATATCCACATAGGCCGCTGCCCTGCACTTTATCGAGAGTTTCGAAAGACTCTCGAAGCAAGGGTCCATCTCAAGTGGCCACCTTTAGTTACGGCATTACATTGCCAACACTCTTAGGCGGGGAGCCATAATTTTTCAATCAACAGAAATTCCCTCCTAGCAAAGGAGCTGGGATACCTGGAAAAGGATCCACAATGACACAGACACAGAACACCATCGCCAACTTCTTCAAGCCGAAGTCTTCAATCAGCCCGTACAGCCTCCTGCCTGACACCGTAAGCATGCACATGACGGATTCTTACATTGCGCTGCCGGAGGACATCACGGTCGGTGAGGCACTGAGCACCTACGCAGCCGAATTTGCTGGTCTCGATGACGATACCTGTGTCTTCCTCGTCGACGATGAAGGCTACCTGACCAGCGATATTACGCTGAAGGAACTCCGTGAGTACGCCGACCGCGATGCCTACATGAACACCGTCGGCGCCCCGGTGAAGGTCTTTGTCAAGCCCGAGGATCCAGCTGCAATCAGGGCTCGCCAGCTTATTGACGGGCCGCTCAGCGAGCTGCCCGTCGTCCGCAGCGGCAAGCTGGTAGGTGTCCTCACCGACCGCATCTCTGAGCGCATTCTTGGCAGGACAAAGGCAGCTAAGAAGTCAAAGAAGTCCAAGGGATTCTTCTCGCCGATTACCGCGTTTTTCGGCGCCGCCAATAACTAGGGCGACTAACTTGGGTAGACGACCCGAGTAACTCAATAGGCCAGCTAGCGTTTGCTAGCTGGCCTATTGTTGTTACCACACTGTTCTATCCCCACAGATGAGAGCCCTCAGGAGGCAACCGTGATACGAGACTGGATTCGGGTAGCCCTGGGCATGTTCGCGGTTGCGTTTGGAGCCAACCTCTTCGCACCACTCCTGCCCGCGTATCGAATAACCGATGCTCTCAACCAGTCCCAGGTCACCTTTCTCTTCGCCATCTACGTCGCAGGACTCATCCCCGCGCTACTCATCTGCGGCCCACTTTCCGACCGGCTCGGCCGTCGCGCCATCATCCGGCCTGCACTCATAACCTCTGCCGTTGGCTCAGCCGTCCTACTCACCGGCATCTGGTTCCACTTCCCATCACTTCTGGTAGGACGTCTTATCATCGGCATTTCGATGGGCATGGTAATGGCCGCCGGTGCCTCGTGGATCAAAGAAATTGCGCCCGTCGCACCTCAAATTTCTGCCCGGCGCGCAACCGTTGCACTCTCCGCCGGATTCTCCCTCGGCCCCCTGGCTTCCGGGTTGGTCGCAGAATTCACCCCGCGCCCTGATGTCATCCCCTATCTTGTTCATCTCGCACTGCTGCTTTTTATCGCACCAATAACATGGAACGCTTCCGGAGGACTTCCAAACGCAGCGCACAACGACTCTCCGCAACGGTTCTTCTCCTCCGCCACGCTTAGCCCGAGGTTCCTGTGGGCAGTCGCCGCTTGGGCACCGTGGGTCTTCGGCGCTGCGTGCACATCCTTCGTCGTCCTGCCAACAATCGCCGAATCCCGCTACCCCATCGCCTTCGCCGGGCTCATCGCCTGTATCACGATGGGCACCGGCGTTTTGGTGCAACCACTGGTCACTCGCATCAGTTCCAGCAGCTTTATCCCGCCAGCTATTTTCGGTCTTGGCTTAACGACGGTCGGAATGCTGCTCAGCCTCATCGTCGTACTCACCCAGAATGTGTGGAGCGTTTTCCCCGCTGCTCTGGCCCTCGGTGCTGCGTACGGCGTAATGATGGTCTCCGGCCTCCGCGAAGTGCAAATTATCGCACCGCCAGCCGAGCTGGGCGCTGCGACTGCTATCTACTATTCGCTGACCTATGTTGGTTTCTTCGCTCCTTTTGTTATTTCTTTCGCGGCACCGAAATTCGGTTTCGTGCCCGTTTTCATCTTCGGTGCGATTATTGCGTTGGTATCCACGTACCCCGTGGCAAAGGTTGCACAGTCTGCGGTGAGGTCCGACGGAGCGTCGTAAAGCAGACGCGACTGAAATTCTTGTTTTTGGGAAGCGTGCCGAGGCGAGCTCTTGTATTCTTTCTTTCACAAAATATTGGCTCCGGCTCAGGACATCTGAGCAGGTTGCATAGGTTGTTGAAATTCAGCTCGATGGAATGAGGAATCATGAAGCAGCGCAGCTCTGGAATGTGGAAGAAAATTGCGACAACCGTCGTCGCAGGTTGTACAAGCGCCGCCCTGCTCACCGCATGCGGCTCGGGGGAAGAAAGCAGCAATGCCGGTGGCGAGGCAGGCAAAGAGTCGACCAGCAAGATGACGAAGGCAGACGGGTCAGCTCCAGCTGCAGCCGAAGATCAGCTCCTGCTCACTAATGAAGTTCAAGGTGTGGACTTCTCCGGAAACAAAATCACCGGGTTCAAAGATGCCATGGAGATGTTTTCGGAAGACTCAATGAAATTTGAACCGGCCGAATGCGCCACTTTCACCAACTCAACTGAGGAATTGGAGAATGCTGCCGGTGCTTACACGGACATTAAGGAAGAGAACGTCGCTGTCAGCGTCTCAGTATTGAAGAACACTGATGCGTACCAGAAGTACGAAGACAGCCTCGAAAAGTGCTCCGACGTGACAGCTACGATGGATGCTTCCGACATTCTGAAAGACTCCATGGAAGGTCAGGAGATTTCTCCTGAGATGCAGGACATGTTTAATGACATGGACATGACGACCACAATGAAACTGCACCGAGAAAAGTGGGAGCCAAATCTTTCCGTCAAGCCAGCTGAATTCACTGCACACGAGACCAGTGCGAACATCAACGCCGGTGGCACGGATACTACGGCCACCAGCTACGACATTGTCGGCATCGTCAACGGCGTAATGGTAATGGTGTCCGCCGCCCCGACTCCGGATGCATCAGCTGGCAACATGGAAAACACGACGGATCCCATGCAGATTCCAGAGGCGACCCCAGAGTCCAAGGAAGCGGCAAAGAAGCGCGCCTTGGAGGTCTTCGATGCCCAGGCAAAGAAGATTATGGATGCCGCTTAGTTTTTCTTCTTAGGCTACTGTTTTCTGAAACCACAGTTTTTGTGAAGTAGCGGGGACGTAATCGCTGAGGCACAGCAGCACACAAGTACTGGAGTCTCCCTAGAACTCCGTTAATTCCTGCACTTTGGGACTCCAGAACGCAGCGCGTGGTGCACTAAGAGTTTTGAAGTGCGGGCTTGTTAGTTCATCAAGAGCCCGGACGTAACCGGGAACCATATCCCGCGGGATTCGCAGCCCCATAGTCAGGTGCGGAATCCAGCGGGAGCCGCGACCTTCAGGGTTAAGACGACTGATCTCGCGAGCAGCTTCTTCCAGCTCATCGCTTGTTTCTAATAACCATGCGACAGTCTGTTTACTCTTTGTCCCGAACACCACCGTTCCTACCCTGCGAAATTCCGCAGGCATCAGCGGTGGGAGAATTTCGGCTGCTCGTTGGATTACCTCCGGGCTCATGGTCGGTGCGAAAGTAACGGTGATGTGGGGCTTTTGATTCTGCTGCGGGAATCCACGCTCTGCCAGTTGCACAAAGATCTCTTTAATCTGCGCCTCTTGCTCAGGCAGAAGGTACATCAGGATGTTGTCGGGTGACACCATGTGACGTTTACTCCTCCCCTATTGCTGTCGGTCGACACGTTTGAAGCACTTTCCAAGGGCGCCGTTACTAAAGCTCCTCACCTAAGGCACTTAGGACCTTGCACCCCAGAGCATAGCGTAGGGATTTTCCACAATTTATAACCTACCTATAGACATTTCTAGCCTCTTATTATTTCTCCTGGTAATAACTACTTTTATTGGGATAATGGAGATGGATAAGCTTCCTGAAAGCTTTCTAGACCATCTTCAAAGACAGTGTGGAGTGACGGCCAATTCTCCGCACTGCACAAATACCGACACGGCTGGAAAGGTAAGTAAAGACATGGCACCGAAACCTAAAAAGATTACGCCCCCGAAGAATCAAAAGCTGGTGAAGAGCAAGGCAAGCTTCAACCGCGATGAGCTCGCGGATCTACTGGAGACGCTGGCAGCTCGCATCCGCGCCGGGGAAATGACTCTCGGCACTGGCGAGTCCGCGGTGACGATGACCATGCCGACATCGTTTAATACCACGATGGAAGTCGTCGATTCTCGAAAGCGTGCTGGCATCGAGCGCGAGCTGGAGCTGGAAATTGACTGGATGGTCGACGAGGCTGGCGAGCCCGTTGAAAAACCTGGACCAGCATCTGGCTTCGCAATCTCCTAGCGGGCTTGTTGCTGTCCGGTTTGTTCCGCGCAGCACAGTAACCTGCATCGAAGGCGGCGTTCCACTGTTTGTACTGGTCGCCGAAACAACTCACTACCGCTCGCCATTTCCGCAGGTCACAGTAAACAGACCTGAGTCGTTTTGGTCGGTTTTGCGTCCTTTGGCTGTCATTTACCGCTGCGGCACTGGCCGACAAGCAAGCCGTCGTCAAGCAACACCCAATTACACCCGTCAGGCACCCACGCCTCCCCACATCGCATGAGGTGACGCTAACCTAATTCAGGAAAATTCGCGACGAAGGGAACGCGCATGGCCAAGGGCAAGAAAGGCGACAAGGGCAAGAAGAAGGACGCCGCCAAAGCCAAGAAGAAGGCTGCGGCAACGACCTCGCTACGCCTGCCCGAATACTCGAAGGCCGAGGCCAAAGCCGCGAAAAAGCTCGCCGGCAAGGACCCCTTTAAACTGGCTGCGATGACGCCGAAGAAGAAGTGCTGCAAATCCGGCATCCGCTGCCTGCGCTGCCCCGTGGTGCTACACAAGCTCAATCGCGAGATCAAAAACGGCGAAGTCGACCATGCCGCCCTGCTGCTCGTCGCCGCGAAAGCCCGAATCCGGTAGCCGGTCCTCGGCCCCCCCCCAGCCCGCCGTCGGGCCCGTCCTATGAGCAGTGGTGTCGCGCACTGTATGGCACTGGTACCGATTCTCCCGGGCTGTCTGCTCTTCGGACACCGGCTCACACGCGTCACTCCAAGCACCGCGACAACGCTCCAGCGAACTCCCGCCAGGTCAGGAAGTTTTATTCCGTCGACATGAGGCCTCGGCCAGAACCGGGAATGCGGCCGTCGGAGGATGATACCTTGTGTATCCTTTGAGTGTCATTGAGCCCTGAAGGAGCAAGAAAGTAGCATGACCCGCCCCTCCTCCGCCGCCTCTACGGTGGGCTTCCAATCTCGTGCCCTGCGTTTCGCACCGCGCCGCTCGGACTGGTCCCGCGCGACGATTGGGCGCGACCTCTCGGCAGGCCTCATGGTGGCCCTCGTCGCACTCCCTCTCGCGCTCGGCTTCGGCGTTGCGTCCGGTGTCGGCGCGGCGGCCGGAATTACGACGGCCATCGTTGCGGGTATCCTGGCCGCGATCTTCGGCGGTAGTAACGTCCAAGTAAGCGGCCCGACCGGCGCAATGACCGTCGTGTTAATCCCCATCGTGGCCAACCATGGTGCCGATGGGGTTCTCGTCGTCGGCGTGCTGGCAGGGCTCATGCTGCTCGTACTGGCGTTCACCGGCGCTGGCCGCGCGATGAAGTACATGCCACTACCTGTCGTCGAAGGTTTCACCGCCGGTATTGCGTTAATCATCGGCTTACAACAGCTGCCTGCAGCACTTGGTGTTGACGTGGAGGGCGAGAAAGTCCTCGGGTTGGCGTGGGGCTCAATCAATGCTTGGTTAGATACTCCGGCATGGCAGGCGCCCGTGATGACCCTTGCAGTAGCGGCTGGAATCGTGCTTGCTGCGCGCGTCCGTAGTGGCTTCCCCGCGGCGCTAGTGTTGGTAGCTGCAGCAACGGCCATCAACATGCTGGCAGACAGCGGCCTGAAGACAATCGGCTACATCCCGTCGACATTGCCTGCTCCGCGCTGGCCAGAGATTCCGTGGGAGCACCTGGATTCCTTGCTGTTTGCAGCGGTCGCCGTCGCAGCTCTCGGTGCGCTGGAATCGTTGCTGTCTGCGACGGTTGCCGACGCAATGACTGTCGGCGACCGGCACGATCCCGACCGCGAACTCTTCGGGCAGGGCGTGGCCAACGTCGTCGCGCCCCTGTTCGGCGGGATTCCCGCAACCGCCGCGATTGCCCGAACTGCCGTCAACGTGCGTGCAGGCGCAGGCACACGCCTGGCAGCGGTGTTCCATTCGCTGCTCCTGCTCGTGGCCGTGCTCGTCGCGGCCCGGTGGGTGGGCGAGATTCCTCTCGCCGCGCTCGCCGGCGTGCTCATCGCCACTGCGATTCAGATGATCCACCCGCGGAACCTCCGCTCGGTGATACGCGCCACCAAGGGCGACGGGGCGACCCTGCTCATCACAGCTGCCGCCACCGTCGTGTTCGACCTTGTCGTCGCCGTACTCATCGGCCTTGTAATGGCGGGCTTCTTCGCACTGCGCGAGACCGCCCGCACTGCGGTGTTGGAAGCCGCCCCACTAGACGAGGGAGACCACCGCGACAAGGAACGCGAGCTCCTCGACGAGCACATCGCCGCCTTCCGTATGGAAGGCCCTCTCTTCTTTGGCGCAGCGCACGATTTCCTCCTCGAGCTCGCTGATGCCTCGTCGGTCAAGGTTGTCGTACTCCGCATGCGCTACGTCACGACGATCGATGCCACCGGCGCCCAGATGCTCGCCGACACAATCGGGCGCCTCGAACGCCGCGGTACCAGAGTCCTGCTCGCAGCCACGAAGCCCGAACATTTTCCGGTGTTGCGCGAACTCGGCGTATTCGACCAGCTTGCACACGAGAATCACGTCTTCGACAACACCCCTGACGCCATCGCCCACGCCCGACTGCATGCCTCACGCATTCAGCACGAAGAGTCTGATGGCACATCCGCAGCATCGCAGAGTCAATAGCTTGGCTGAGCCAGACAATGGTCACTCCGTCGCAGTCGACCCTGCAATCGTGGGTCCACGTCCCCATCGCGCGATGCTTGAAAAACCTTTACACGTTGCACTTAAACTCCACGACGTGTCGTTGCAAAGTCACCTTCTCATTCGTGAAGCCGATGTGGGTGTAACCGCTTGGCGCGTAGCATTGGCGACATGCGCATTTTCACCGTGGGCCACTCCAACCTCGAGTTCGAGGACTTCGCTGAAATGATCAAAGCTGCCGGTGTGGCATCCATCGTGGATGTGCGCAAGCTGCCCGGATCCAGGAAGTACCCGTGGTTCAACGGCGACTACCTTGCCGAACACCTTCCTACATGTGGCATCACTTACAGCAGAAGCGAGGGCCTCACCGGGCGGCGCAACGTGTCCCACTCGGTGCCGTTTGAGGTTAACGGCAACTGGCGTAACCGCAGCTTCCACAATTACGCCGACCATGCGCTGGGCGAGGAGTTCTCCGACGCAATCTCGCAGCTACGGGCGAACGCCGCGGAAACCCCCACCGCAATCATGTGCGCCGAGGCGGTGTGGTGGCGCTGCCACCGGCGTATCATCGCCGACCACCTCATCGCCCACGGTGACGAGGTTGGCCACATTATGGGTCTGGGTGCAGCCGGGGCGAAGGTGAGCGAGGCAACGCTCAACGACGGCGCAGTCATCGGCAACGATCTCCTCGTGCGCTACCCCGAGCGGGGCTAGCGCGTACACCAGAGGCCAGTGGGTGCGGAAACTCGGACTACGACCCAGTGAGCCACGGCATCCTCCTCGGCCTGACCTAAGGCGCGACTTACGCCTTGTATTCATGGAGCGCCCACCACCTTATGAGCAGCAGCATCGGAGGCACACCAGCGGATAGCACGCTCAAACGAGCTTTAGGTTAGGAAATCTGAACCGCGCAATCTAAGAAGAGCACCGGCAACCCCGGTAGTGTGCCCCAAAGCGTCGAATCGAAAAACGTACTACCGACTTGCCACGGCCCTAGACGTCGAGCTTGAACTCCACGGCATCTCGTTGCAAAGTTACCCCCTCTCGTTAACACCATCAAAAGGAGTGTTATCCAATGAAAGCGTTCGGCTTCTTAAGCTTCGGGCATTACGCCTTCGGCAGCTAGCGCGGGCCATCTGCAGAAAAGATCGCCAAGACTCATCTGGAGATCACCCAGGCTGCGGACGAAATCGGCGTGAACAACGCGTCCTTTCGTGTCCACCACTTCGCGCCGCAGGCCTCCGCCCCGATGCCGCTGCTGGGTGCTGTCGCGGCCACTACCAAACACATCGAGGTGGGCACCGGTGTCATCGACATGCGCTATGAAAACCCGCTCTACCTCGCCGAAGAGGCCGCGTCGCTGTACCAAATTTCCGGTGGCCGCGTGGCCCTGGGCATCTCGCGCGGCGCCCCCGAGGTGGCTGACCGCGGCTGGGAGGCCTTCGGCTACTGGGGTAAAGCGCCCAACGGCGCGGACGTGGCGCGAGCCCACCTCGAGGCGTTCATGGCTGCAGTGGACGGCAACGGATTCGCCACCGCCGCACCGCTGGACCGGCAGTACCCCAACATATTCCAACCCGGCTCCGCCCTGCCGGTCTTCCCCATGGCGCCCGAGCTGCGTAAGCATATTTTCTACGGCTCCGGCACCCACGCTTCTGCCGAGCAAACCGCCAAGGACGGGCTCAACCTGATGTCCTCCACCCTGGTCTCCGAGACCACCGCCGAGACTCTGGGCGAAATCCAGGCGGATCAGATCAGCCGCTATCGCGCCGCGTGGAAGAAGGCGGGCCACGATTGGACGCCGCGCGTGTCGGTGTCCCGCTCTATCTTCCCCATCGTCGACGGCGCGGACATGCAGTTGTTCGGCATGCAGGCCTCCGGCTCCGATCAGGTGGGCATGCTTCCCGACGTCGGCGCCTCCACCTTCGGCCGCACCTATGCCGCCGAGCCGGACAAACTCATTGAGCAGCTCAAAGCCGACGCCGCCGTCATGTCCGCCGACACCCTGCTCATCACCATCCCCACCGGGATGGCGTCGACGTCAACGTGAAGATCTTGGACAACTTCGCCACGCATGTCGCCCCCGCGTTGGGTTGGCAGCCGAATCACGAAGGCCCAGTTACCGGCTATCTCATCGACTAATTCCTGCAGTTCGCAAGCTCTTCGCTTCAATGTCAGTTCAGTGCGTGTTGAATAGTTCAGTAATTGCTGTATAGTTCAGTATATGCTGACTATTGCTTCACGCCTCGACGTCATGAACCGGCTCGGCCGGGCCATGGCGGATCCGACGCGCTCCAGAATCCTGATCACCCTACTCGACGGCCCGAGCTACCCGGCCGTGCTTTCGCGCGACCTGGACCTGACC
This sequence comes from Corynebacterium sp. HMSC065H09, assembly GCF_001812845.1. NCBI lineage: Bacteria > Bacillati > Actinomycetota > Actinomycetes > Mycobacteriales > Corynebacteriaceae > Corynebacterium > Corynebacterium sp. HMSC065H09. The sequence continues at coordinate 49,500 of NZ_KV810592.1, read as the reverse complement.
CGCTCGAACGTCTCGAACCACCTGACCTGCTTGCGTGACTGCGGCATCGTCGTCGCCGAGCCGGAGGGCCGCAAGACACGCTACGAAATCGCCGATCCGCACCTCGCGACAGCGCTCAACGCACTAGTGAACGCGACGTTGGCTGTCGACGAAAACGCCCCGTGCATCGACCCTGAGTGCTCGGTGCCCGGCTGCGACGGAAAAGGAGCGGACGCATGAGTTCAGCATGTGGATGCGAACACGAACCAGCCACGGAGATCGAAGATCTCGATCGGCCATGGTGGAAGGACCCCGAGTTGCTACTGCCGATCTTCTCCGGCGTAGCCCTCTGCATAGGTCTGGCGCTGGACTGGTCCGGACTAGAGACACCCGCGACAGTTCTGTTCTGGATCGGCCTGCTGCTAGGGGCGTATACGTTCACGCCCGGCGCTATCCGGAACCTTGCCACGAAGCGCAAGCTCGGCATTGGTTTGCTGATGACGATCAGCGCGGTCGGCGCGGTAATCCTCGGTTACGTCGGAGAGGCGGCGGCGCTAGCGTTCCTGTACTCGATCGCCGAGGCACTGGAAGACAAGGCGATGGACCGGGCCCAGGGCGGACTGCGGGCACTGTTGAAATTGGTACCGCAGACCGCGACGGTGCTGCGCGACGGTACGACGGTCGAGGTCGCAGCGAAGGATCTCGTGGCTGGCGAGCTGATGCTCGTGCGCCCCGGAGAGCGGATCGCCACGGACGGCATCATTCGGTCTGGGCGCTCCAGCCTTGACACCTCAGCGATCACCGGAGAATCCATTCCGGAGGAGGTTGCGCCCGGCGACGAGGTGCCCGCGGGAGCAATCAACTCCGCCGGCGTGCTGGAGGTCGAGACGACCGCAGCTGGAACGGACAACTCGCTGACCACACTCGTGGACCTGGTCGAGCAGGCGCAGGCGGAAAAGGGCGACCGCGCCCGGATCGCCGACCGGATTGCCCAACCCCTAGTGCCCGGGGTGATGATCCTGGCGGTGCTGGTCGGCGTGATTGGCTCGCTGCTGGGCGACCCCGAGACGTGGATCACCCGCGCGTTGGTGGTCCTGGTCGCAGCATCGCCGTGTGCGCTGGCAATCTCGGTGCCGCTGACGGTCGTGGCCGCGATCGGCGCGGCCAGCCAGTTCGGCGTGGTCATCAAATCCGGCGCGGCGTTCGAGCGACTCGGCGGCATCCGCCACCTGGCGGTGGACAAGACCGGAACCCTTACCCGCAACCAGCCCGAGGTTACCGACGTGGTCCCGGCAGACGGATTCGATCGGGCTCAGGTGCTTGCTTTCGCGGCGGCAGTTGAGCAGCAATCGACGCACCCCCTCGCCGCTGCGATCGCGGCAGCGGGGCCCGAAGCGCCCGCTGCCTTGGACATCAGCGAGGAAGCCGGGCATGGCATCGGCGGCACCGTCGAAGGTCGACGGGTACTTGTGGGCAGTCCCCGGTGGATCGACGCCGGGCCACTGAAGGCAGACGTTGAGCGCATGGAGTCCGAGGGCCAGACCTGCGTCCTTGTCACCGTCGATGACGCTCTCGCCGGGGCGATCGGGGTCCGCGACGAGCTGCGGCCCGAGGTACCCGAAGCTGTGCAGACCCTGCACGCCAACGGCGTGGAAGTGAGCATGCTCACCGGCGATAACGCTCGCACCGCCCGGGCTCTGGCTGAAATCGCCCGAATCGACGATGTGCGCGCTGAGCTGCGCCCGGAGGACAAGGCAAGCATCGTCGCCGAGCTCTCCTCCAAGACGCCGACGGCGATGATTGGCGACGGCATCAACGACGCTCCTGCGCTGGCGGGCGCGACGGTGGGCATAGCAATGGGAGCGACCGGCTCTGATGCCGCAATCGAGTCCGCTGACGTCGCCTTCACCGGCCACGACCTCCGGTTGATCCCGCAGGCGCTGCAGCACGCCCGTCGAGGCAGCAGGATTATTAACCAGAACATCGTGCTGTCTCTGGCCATCATCATCGTGTTGATGCCGCTGGCGATCAGCGGCGTGCTGGGTCTGGCCGCCGTCGTATTGGTTCACGAGGTCGCTGAAGTTATCGTGATCTTGAACGGCCTGCGGGCTGCGCGAGCGAAGCGCTGAGGCGCACCTTCGCCCAGCGCGCTGGCTCTCCAGCGCGGATCTTTGAAGGATCGAGCTGCTCAGGGACCAAGCGTCGTCTCAAAACTTTTGATGCCGCGCTTCATCGACACGACCCGCGACTACCTAGGCAGCGTATTTAGCAAAAGGACCCGACACCTATCAGGGTTGCCGAACCGTCGCCGGTCCAGTTGCCGTAACCAACTAGATGGAGATTCTTCACCGCGGTTTCGCGGTCGCGCATGAGGTGGCGGAATGGGCCGAGGGCCGGACGGAAACCAGTGCACCAGATCAGATGGTCGTGGTCGAGCTCGCTCAAACTATCGAAGATGGGGGCAGCGGTGAGCTGGCCGGAATCGCGGAGCTCACGTAGATGAGGAAGCGCGAGAATGTCCCCGAGGTTCGGGCCGGAATCGCCACCGAGAATCCGGCGGCGGCTGCCCGCGTTAAACGTTGAATTTGAACTCGACCGAGTTTCAGTCGAAAGCTACCTGCCTTTTCGCACCATCAAGCGTGGTAAAATCCTCACCATGGAGCGCACGTATAAGTGGGAGCATGTCAAGACTCCCCTCATCCGGAACGAGGCCGCAGTTCATTTTTTAGGAGCCGGTTTGACCGCTTCCGGAGTGCAATACGGCGATGGATACAAGGCCACGTGGGAGCTGCGCGCCGCGGAGAACTGGGTGACCGAACGTGTGTCGGTGAACGTTGAAGGCGACGGATGGGGGCGAAGCCTCGAGCTGTTTAGGTCCGAGCAAGGCGTGTGGTCGGCGGAAACCAATGAAGAGGGCGCCCAGCCTGAAGATCTGCCCTCCCCCGGTATCGTCCAGTCAGCCGACCTGAAAGCCGCACTCGATTGCGATCTCGGTCTGTGCCCTCTCACCAACACAATGCCTATTCGTCGCTTGACGCTGCTTGAGACTCAGGTCCCGAAAACGCAGCTGATCATGGCTTGGATTGATATACCGTCCCTCCAGGTGATCGCATCAGACCAGTACTACAGCTCCGTCGATGCTGAAACTGTCCGATACAAAAGCGGAACACGGGGAGTCGACGTCGAGTTGGAGGTCGACGGTGACGGCGTGGTCGTACACTACCCTGATCTCGCACGGCGGGTCTGATCCGGAAACAACTCTAACTAAGCTGGGCGGTATGAACGACCTGACCATCGCGCCTGGCCCAGGGATCCCCGGGGGTCTGGTCATCGTCGCCGCCGACCTGACGGAGCGGTTCGCGAAGTCGTCGGGACCAGGCGGCCAAGGCGTCAATACTACGGACAGCAAAGTGCAGCTTTCCGTCGATATCGCTACGTGCTCATCGCTTTCCGACGCCCAGCGTCGCCGCGTCCTCCACAACCACGAGCACCGCCTAGACGGCACCGTCCTTACCGTTACCGCATCGACCCAGCGATTGCAGGTACGCAACCGCGCCGAGGCACGCGAACGCATGGCCGCCCTCTTGCGCGAGGCGCTCGCTCCGCCTCCTCCCCCGCGGCGCAGGACCAAGCCGACGCGGAGCTCGGTGCGACGCCGTCTCGAAGCGAAAAAGCGGCGCTCGGAACTCAAGTCCACGCGACGGCGGCCCCAAATTCCCTAGTTCGAACCATCCGCATGCATATCCTCACGCTGACGGACCTGGTTCGGGTAACCGCTACGCTGAGACAGCTTGGACCGGTTGAATCCGCTCGATTTCCGAGAGGATCTTGTCTTCCGCAACGTCCAAGTCATATTGAGTCTGTAACCCGAGCCAGAACTGGGGGCTCATTCCGAAGAACTTAGCCAAGCGAAGAGCAGTGTCCGCGGTTACAGCCCGCTTACCGTGAACAATTTCGTTGATCCGGCGGGGCGGAACGCCGATGGAGACTGCGAGCTTGTGCTGGGTGATCCCCATTTCCTTGAGAAAGTCCTCCATGAGGATCTCACCGGGGTGAACCGGAGGGAGCTTGTCAGTGGTAGTCAACGATCTCAACCTCCTCTGGCCCCGCGGCGGACCAACGAAAACAGATCCGCCACTGGTCGTTGATTCGAATGCTGAACTGACCCCGCCGATCACCTTTCAACGCCTCGAGCCGGTTTCCCGGGGGAATCCGTAACTCATCAAGAGTCTGCGTGTACCCAAGCTGGCGAAGCTTGCGCAGCGCTACTGAGTGAATGCGGGAATCGATCGAGCGAACTCGCTCTCGATTCCACAAACGCTCAGTGTCCTTGTCAGCGAACGACTGGATCATGCTTCACCCTATCCCCCATAACGCGAAGCGTCAATAACGCTACACGTTAAATTTGAACTCCACGGAGTGTCGGCGATAAATAACCATTTTATTCGCAAGTGCGGAAGTAGCAACGAAATACCGCTAAAACGGACAACATGGGGGTGCACAGAAATACATATAGGTTCTGCGGAAAACCTATAGGGATCGTCGCTATAAACCGCTGTGCGTGGAAAACATAAAGGGTTTACGGACCCGGTCCCAGCCCCCTCAATACTCTGAGCCGGGAGAATGGAAAATGGAAGTCGATGTATCCCCACTATTCATTTTTCCGTTCTTCGGAGTACACCGGGAGCTACTCCTTCGGACCAGCTCCGTGTGAACTAGATGAGAAAGCGCAGCAGCGAATCATCGACGCTGGACAGTTGGTACTGCGGGCCCGCGAGCGGCACCCCGAGGGGTCACTCGCGGAGCACTACAACCCGTTAGCGATGGACCAAACTCTGCTCAAGGCTCACGACGAAATGGACCGAGAAGTAAATAAAGCTTTCGGTGTGGCACGCAAACTCACCAACGAGCGCCAGCGCCAGGAGCTACTGTTCGCCAGCTACGGGGAGTTGTCGAGGGGCTAATCTCCTCGCTTCCATCAAAATCGAAACCACCAGCAGGGTCGTTCCCCGTGCGGGTAATTTTGATCGGCCCCGCTGCTGGGTATAGAACCCTGTCGCCGGCAACGCCGGGAACTATGACTGTGCCCGACGAGAACACGTCACTGTCATAACCCGGCTCACGGTAGACCAGCACTGGTCGTCCACTACTACTGGTGGATTTCGGTTTGGGTGGCGGGGAGATTAACGCCGCCGGCCTCGTTTTTTGCGTTGAGGAGGGCGTTGACTACTTCCCGATTGTGAAATTGGCCGATGGTGCGATGGAGAGGAACCAGTCACCTGAAAGAGATCGATCCAGTCGCTGGTGCGCAATCTGGGGGGTAGGGTTGCGGGGTCGATTCCTCGCGAGCGCAACCATGATTGTGTATCTGAACGTGATGAAAACAACCCTGCCCTTCGGAGAATTTCCCCTATCCCGCGTCCCCGGGCGGTGAAAACGGTGTGCACCATAGCCTGAAAGGCTTTGCGTTGCTCTATCGGGATCTTCGGGTCACCCACCCGGCGGATCACTAAGATCCCCCCGTCAACGTTAGGCTGTGGACGGAAAGCAGACCTTGGTACTCGGGAACCAAGGTGAAACGTGAACCATGGGGACCACTGAGCCGTCATCATCGTGCTTGCGCCTACCCCGGCCCGGCGGCGAGCGACTTCCCACTGCATGAGGAGTACAGCGTCAGTCCATGCCGGCGCATGCAACAACTTTCGAAGAATGGCAGTGGTGAGGTGAAAGGGAATGTTTCCCACAATGACGCAGGGAGTGGCGGGTAACGGGGAGTTAAGGAAATCATCATGGACCACTTCGACCGACGCCGAGGCGGTCTTTTTTGTGAGTTTGGCAGCTAGTTTTGCGTCTACCTCAACTGCCGTTATTGCCCTCCCCAAGCGGGATATCGGGTGAGTGAGGGCACCGCTTCCCGGCCCGATCTCGATGATGGGGCCGGTGGTTTGTTTTACAAGATCGACGATGGTGTTGATGATCTTTTGGTCTGTGAGAAAATTTTGGCCATGTTCGTGACGGCCGTATCCGTATGTAGACATCAGGTGTGCTCCGTGGAGTTGAAACGGAGCCGGGCATGGCAAATGGCCGCCCGGCTAAAGGACCGGAGCGGTTTTTGACCCGCGGGAGGGAGAAAACCGCCTTAGCGGTTGGTGAGCGGCCGCATGAAAACGGAACCTGAAATCAACATGGTTCTATCGTATCCAATTAATTTCGCAGGGTGCAATACGGTGAGAAAGAAGACAACCGCACCGCAACAGTGCAAGACCTCTCTGGATTGGAATTTGTCCTACCTTCGGGGCGTCATACAGACGCCACTGGCGTATTTTGTCTCTGGGCAACGAGGGGGAGTTACCCCCACCTCCGAATGTTTTTAAGGTGCACCCCTGATTACGCTGGGGTGCGGGAGTAATTCTGTCCGACCGATCGGACTGTCCAGCGAGGTCCCAGCAGATGATCGCGTCGATTTCGCCGCGTTCGAGGGATGCCACCATGGCGTCGTAGTTGGGGCGAGCCACATTCTTCTTTGACGCGGAAATGGACTGATCGACGTCGTTATGTCCTATGTCCAACGTGCAAGCCACGCTGCTTTGCAATGACTTCACAGTCCTGAGGCTGCAGGTCGATGGTGCGGCCATCCACGTCAGCGTCTCGTGAGATACGACGGCAAATAGGAGCGCGTGTTGTCAAACGCTATTAATAAGGCCTAGCTACACATTGAACTTAAATTCAACCACGTCGCCGTCGTGCATGATGTAGTCCTTGCCCTCCTGGCGGACCTTCCCCTTAGCCTTTGCCTCGGCAATCGAACCGGCCTCGACCAGATCACTGAAGGACACAATTTCAGCCTTAATGAAGCCACGCTCAAAGTCAGTGTGAATCACGCCGGCAGCCTGCGGGGCCGTAGCACCCTTCGGAATGGTCCAGGCGCGAGACTCCTTCGGGCCAGCGGTCAGGTAAGTCTGCAGACCAAGAGTGCGGAAACCAGCGCGAGCAAGCGAATGCAGGCCCGGCTCAGTCTGACCAATTTCGGCCAGCAGCTCATTGCGGGATTCCTCATCCAGCTCCAGCAGGTCTGACTCGGCCTTCGCATCGAGGAATACACAGTCCGCCGGTTCCACAGCAGCGGCCAAATCCGCGCGGCGGTCCTCGTCGGCAAGCACTTCCTCGTCAGCATTGAAGACGTAGAGGAACGGCTTTGCGGTGAGCAAGTGCAGCTCGCGCAGAGCAGAGAGCTTCACATCATCAGAAGCAGCGAAGAGAGTGCGCCCCTCTTCCAGCACGGCAAGAGCCTGCTTGACGGCTTCAACCTCGCCGACCTTGTCCTTATCCTTCTTGGCTTCCTTTTCCAGACGCGGCAGCGCCTTCTCAATAGTCTGGATATCAGCCAGAATCAGCTCGGTTTCAATCACACCGATGTCAGAGGCCGGGTCGACCTTGCCGTCGACATGCACGACGTCATCATCATTGAATACTCGCACGACCTGACAGATAGCGTCAGCCTCGCGGATGTTGGCGAGGAACTTGTTACCAAGACCTTCGCCCTCCGATGCACCCTTGACGATGCCGGCGATGTCCACAAACGACACCGTAGCCGGAAGAATACGCTCGGAGCCGTAAATTTCGGCGAGCTTATTCAAACGTGGATCGGGAAGCTCCACAACGCCGACGTTCGGCTCGATGGTGGCGAACGGATAATTCGCAGCCAGCACATCGTTGCGTGTCAAGGCGTTAAACAGGGTTGACTTTCCGACATTGGGCAGACCGACGATTCCAAGTGTAAGACTCACATTGCCCATCTTACGGGCTTGGGGAGACAGATTTGAACTCGCCCTAGCTTCGTGAAGTTGCCCCCTATCCCCTGCGAACCCCCATAATGAATATGTGAGCAATAAACCCAATGAAGGCGAAGAGCGGACTGCGCAGTCCGAAAAAGACGCTATCGATCACGTAATGGGATCGGAGCCTCTGCGTATAGAACAGTCTCTGTCTATACCCTCCGACGCCCATAAGTCAGCGGCAACGCAACCGGATTTGCCGGAAGATGCTGAAAACCTCGATGAGCTTATGAGCGAAAACGACTCCGAGTCCATCGACCGCGCCGACGTCATCGGCGAGGGCGCCCGGTGGTTCGCAGGTTGGTGTCTGCGCTTCCTCATCACAGCAGCGGCGCTGTACGTCAGCGCTATGATTCTGGGAAAGATTTGGGCTGGCGTTCTGCCGATTTTGTTGGCCCTGATTGTCTCCACGGTGCTGGCCCCGCCCGCCGTGTTCCTGATGAAACACCGCTGGCCCCGCGCACTCGCCGCACTGACGGTCATCCTAGGCGCGGTGGCGGTGCTTGGCGGCGTTGTCGCGTTCCTCGCCCCGACTGTGCAGTCGCAGTTCCCAGAATTGCGTCGCCAGTTCACCGACGGCATTCAGGAAGTCCAGAACATCATTCAGGCCCCGCCATTTAACGTCAAGGATGAGCAGATTCTCGATGCTCTGGACCAGGGGTCCACATGGCTTCAGGAGCGCTCCGGCGATATCGCCAACACAGTCTTCCAAGGCATCTCGGTGGTCTCCTCGGCCGCCGTAACCTTGATGGCAATGTTGGTTCTGACGTTCTTCTTCATCAAGGACGGCCAGGACTTCCTGCCATGGCTCCGCCGCCTGACCGGACGTCGTCTCGGCTGGCACCTCACCGAGGTGCTCACCCGCTCCTGGAACACGCTGTCGGGCTACATCCGCACGCAGGCTATCGTTTCGCTTATCGACGCGGTCTTCATCGGTGCCGGTCTTGCAATTTTGAATGTGCCGCTGGCAATGGTTCTGGCCGTGGTGACTTTCTTCGCTGGCTTCATTCCTATTGTCGGTGCGTTCACCGCCGGCTTCATTGCAGTGGTAGTCGCACTCGTCGCCAACGGCCTGACTACAGCAATCCTCGTATTGCTCATCATCATTGCTGTCCAGCAAATCGAGGGCAACATCCTCTCCCCAATCCTGCAGGCCAAGGCTATGGACTTGCACGCCGCAATCGTCCTGCTGGTCGTTCTGCTCGGTGGCGGTATCTTCGGCATCATCGGCGCCTTCCTGGCGGTGCCAGTCACCGCAGTCGTCGCGGTCTGGTTCCGCTACCTCGGCGACCTCACAGATTTGCGTACGGGCGACAAGACCGCAAAGGACATCGAGTTCGCCACGGACGCCGGATCGATCTCGGGTATTCAAATTGAAGCTGCCGGCCGTGCGATGCGCGACCGACTGGCTTCGTTCCGCCTGGGCAGTGACGACTCCGACAGCTCTGCAGAGAGCGCCGTGAAGGCAGATGCTCGCACCGCCGGTAAGGTTTCCCCCGATGCTGGTCCGACCAAGCAGGAAGAGGGAACGATGACCAAGGCCTTCCATAAAGTCTCTGAAGTGGTCTCCGGGTCTTTCTCTAAGAAAAAGAAGTAAGGCGAAATTTTAAGACACGGGCGAGCCCACATACCGGGCTTGCCCGTATTATCACTAATAACCGGTAGGATACGCATTCGTGTCGAACAGATCAGCAATAACCCGTAAAGGCAGTGGAAACAAACCCCTGCTTCCACGCGTGCCAATGTTTGTGCCGCCGTTGCTGATGCTTCTAGCTGGCGTTATTGGTTTGCTCTTTTCTGTTCCCAACGGTTCGATTGGCAAGCCCTACTTCATTGCTTTTGCCGTGGCTGCTGTGGCCGGAACACTGTTGGTGGTTCCTCGCGGTCTGGTAGTTACCGTCGCTCAAATCCCCATTTTGTTCGCGCTTGTCACCTTTTTCACAGCGTGGTTTACCGGTTCTCTCGCCGATCCTGAAAATGGTGGCGCGACCGCGACAACCTCTAAACGCGCTCGCCTGGTGACCTCGGCATATCCCATCATCCAGCAGTTCCCGTGGCTGCTGGTCTTGATGATTATCTGTGTCATCATCGCAGTGTGGCGTTACCTCGAAATCACCCGCACCCAGGAGAAATCCCTCAACACCCAGCGCAAGGTCGCTAAACAACGCCAGCACCGTGACGAAGCCGCTGTCGAATCCAGCTCTCAGGTTCGCCGTCGTCTCGCCGAATCTGATCGCCGGGTCGCCTCTCGCACCCAGGAACGTCCTGCTTCACGACGTCCCGCTGCGGACATTATCCGAGATGCCGAAGCTCGCCGCCAGGCGCGCCAGCAAGCTGCACGCTCTCGGCAGGAGACTTCTCGTTCTGGTGCCCGACCTGCAGCGAACGCCAACTCGGCATCGCGCAACGCCGAGCAACTGCGTAAGCGACCAGTTGACCGTTCTGGGGAGCGTGCCCAGCAGCGCTCGAATTTCGCACAGCGGGCTCAGCAGCCAACCTCCCGTTGGCAGTCTCGCTCGCATCCGGGGCAGGCGCAGTTCACTCAGGATTCCACTTCGCCGAACTCGACTAGACAGCAGCCTCGTCGTCCGATTGAAAGGCCAAACGCACCGCAGCGGCCAACGCCAGAGTTTCCCCGTCGTCAAACTGAAGGAACGGCACGGATGTGGGGAGAACAGTCCTCGCCGGAGTCTCCGTCCGAAAAGTCTCAACAGAGCCCCGCACGCCAAGTGGGCAACCACCGCCGCACCGAGGAGTGGCCACCGCGACAGCAGCGCCCTCGCCAGGAGCGGATAACCGGCCACGATAGCAGGTCTCGTTACCGCAAGTAACTCGGGCTTGCACCTTTACCGTCACAGTTGCCCACAGGCAAATTTAGCCTGTGGGCAACCTGCGTTTATTAGCAGGGCGATCCGCCCCATCGTGTAAGTGTTGATGTATGTCGAAATTGGAAACGTCGGCCGAGAAACCGGTTCAGGTTCGGCGCCTGAACCAGTTAGTCAAGGACTATATTGAGCGCCTTGGACAGATTTGGGTCGAGGGGGAAATCGCCCAGGTCAACTCCAAGCCGAGTTGGAAGCTCTCCTACATCACTCTGCGTGACACCTCCGCGGAGTTTTCGGTGTCGGTGACTTGTTCTACTGCGGCACTGCGTAATAATCCGTTGCGCAACGGCGACCGCGTAGTGGTTTTGGGCAAGCCTGCGTTTTATGCCGGGCGGGGGCAGTTTTCCCTGTGGGCTACGGAGTGGAGGCCCGTAGGTTTGGGGCAACTATTGGCACGGCTGGAACAGCTGCGCCAAGCGCTAGCGGCGGAAGGCCTTTTTGATCCACGGCTGAAACGCCCTCTGCCCTACCTCCCCAACAAGATCGGGTTGATTACCGGTCGCGGTTCGGCAGCTGAACGCGATGTGCTTTCGGTTGCGGGTGCCCGCTGGCCTGAGGTGGATTTCCGGGTAATCAACACAATTGTGCAGGGAGCCAAGGCTGTTCCGGAGATTATTGAGGCTCTGGCACAGCTCGACGCCGACCCGGAGGTCGACGTCATCATCGTCGCCCGTGGCGGTGGCAGTGTCGAAGATTTGCTGCCTTTTTCAGATGAGGCGCTGATTCGTGCGGTGAGTAAGGCGACAACACCGGTGGTTTCTGCGATCGGACACGAGCCGGATACTCCACTGTTGGATTATGTCGCTGACTTACGTGCTGCCACACCGACGGATGCAGCAAAGAAAACAGTGCCCGATGCTGCTGAGGAACGCCGCCTAATTGCACAGCTGCGTGAACGCACCTCGGCATCCCTGCGGCGATGGGTTGACCGTGAAGTAGCTACTCTGCGGGATTTGACGTCGCGGCCGGTACTGCGCGATCCGCTCACTCCCATCCGCGTGCGTGAAGAGTTTGTCACGGCGCAGGTCGATCGGCTGCGTTTTCTCATCCACCGCAGTCTGGAACGCGAGGAAGCAGTGGTATCGGGATTGCGCGGCAAGGTTTCAGCACTTGGCCCCTCTGCCACACTCGCTCGCGGCTATGCCATCGTGCAGGCACAATCGGCTACTCAGCCAGAACCACAGATTGTGACCTCTATTGCAGATGCTCCGATGGGTTCCCAACTGCGAATTCGCGTCAGTGACGGCTCCATCTCTGCAGCAACGCTCGCTACGAAGCCAGCGAATTAATAAGCACTGACTTTTCCAACCTTGAAGCTTTAATTACTAGATGTGAAGGACGTATTCGCTAATGAATGACAATGTTTTCGGCGCGGGTCAGGCTCCCTCTTCGGAGGAACAGGTACCGGTGGAGAACCTGAGCTACGAGCAGGCGCGAGATGCGCTGGTTGAGACCGTCAAGCTCCTAGAACTCGGACAGATGAGCCTGGATGAATCCCTGGCGCTGTGGGAGCGAGGCGAGGCGCTGGCCCGCCGCTGCGAGGAACATTTAGCTGGCGCACGGGCAAAAGTTGAAGCCGCCTTGGCCAGCAAGAATCAGGATGCCGCGGCTTCGGCCGAGAATGCGGGCGGTGAGGAATAAAAAGAGACGAGAAACGATCGTCAGTGCACGTCGTTTCTCATCTCGTGGCCGATAGTTGAGTTCAGCTATTTTATCGCGCTAGTTGGAATTATCGACCCAGGCGACCTCTCAACTCAGCTTACTTTGCTGGTGCCGACGGCGTCTCGGACGCAGTCTGCTGCGGCTGTGACGGATCCGGCATTGTCGCGTCCGGATCGATTGGCTCGGCCTTCTGCAAAGCCGCCGCCAACTGTGTGAACTCCTCGTCGTTGGCAGTGCCCTCGATAATTGCGCGGGAGTCACCGAGGTTCCCAACCCATACGCGACGCACGTTGTCCTCAGCCGGCACATACTTAGTCCAGGTTGTACCTTCCACGTCAGTGGTACCGTCGCGGAGACGATTCTTACCGTCATCCGGCAGCTGACCTGCTTCCGCATCTGTTTGCGTGACCTGGGCGAATGCTCCGCTAGCGGTGACATAGCCAATAATGGTCGTCTGCTTCCCCGCCGCCATACCCGCGCGGGTCGAGTTTGAAGTCCAGCCCTCAGGCACCTTCGGCAGGCGAACTGGATAGTCCACGCGCCGAGCCTCCATGTTCACGAATGGGGCGGCATCGACCTCGCGCACCGGACCGTTTTCCGGCTTCCCGGGGTTAAAACTGCACAGGCCGGTAAAGCCGATGGTGACAGCCACCGCAAGAAACATCACCACGAGGGTGAGAATCATGTCTCGACTGTCCTGCAAAATCCTAGGTTTCTCATTCGCCACGCGCTCAAGTATGCCAAAGGCCCCGCAACGAACCTAGTCATCAGTCGCATCCGCACAGCTGCGGCTAGCAATACTTGATGACGGACGCTGTCGACGTCGTCAAGCGAACGGATTTCAGAACAAAATACTGATACTCACGTGATGTGGGAGTTTAGCCCTGAAGCTCCCCCCACTTTGGCGCTGCGTCCACCCCCGAAGATGAAAAAGGTGGAACACTAGTAACAGATGCAATGGCGCTCAAAAGGACGCGCCAAACATCGATAAATAGAAATTGTTGCAGCGCCAAACCCCAGTTTCCTGGCGTGGCGTCTCCCAGCACATTCTCAAACCTCAAAAGAGTTCCTAAAAAAAAACGACGGAAGGGCCAGAAGTCAATGAACGCCTCGAATCCTGAAGCACCAGATCGCAACCTTGCGATGGAGCTCGTCCGAGTTACTGAGTCCGCTGCACTGGCGGCTGGTCAGTGGGTCGGTCGTGGTCAGAAGGAAAAGGGCGACGGCGCTGCCGTCGATGCCATGCGTCAGCTCATCAACACCGTGGCTATGAACGGTGTCGTTGTTATTGGCGAGGGCGAAAAGGACGAAGCCCCGATGCTGTTCAACGGCGAAAAGGTCGGCAACGGCCAAGGCCCGGCCGTTGACATCGCGGTTGACCCGATTGACGGCACGACTCTGATGGCAGAGGGCCGCCCGAACTCTATCGCTGTTCTTGCTGCTGCAGACCGCGGCTCCATGTACGACCCGTCGGCTGTGTTCTACATGGATAAGATTGCTGTTGGCCCGGAGGCTGCCGGCAAGATTGACATCGAGGCTCCAGTTGAGCACAACATCAAGGTCGTTGCTAAGGCCAAGGGGCTGCGTCCGGAAGATGTCACTGTTGTCGTGCTGGATCGCCCGCGCCACGCTGACATGATTCGTGACATCCGCGAAGCTGGCGCCAAGGTTCGACTGATTGGCGATGGTGACGTTGCTGGCGCTGTTGCCGCAGCTCAGAACACGAACTCGGTCGATATCATGATGGGCGTCGGCGGCACCCCAGAAGGTGTCATCACCGCATGCGCCATGAAGTGTATGGGCGGCGAAATCCAGGGCAAACTGCACCCGCGCGATGAGGCCGAAATTAAGAAGGCTCTCGACGCTGGGCACGATCTTTCTCGTGTTCTGACCACCGATGACCTGGTCGCATCCGACAACTGCTACTTCGTTGCCACTGGTGTCACCAACGGTGACATGCTGCGCGGTGTCGCTTACCGCGGTAACGGTGCATGGACCCGCTCGCTGGTTATGCGCTCCAAGTCCGGCACCATTCGTCGCATCGAGGCTTTCCACTCCCTGGAGAAGCTGCGCAAGTACGCCAGCATCGACTACGGCAAGGGCGAGATGCCTGACATCGATCTGTAAGTAACTACCCCTTTAGTGGTGCCCTCAGGGCACCACTTTTTTAACAAACTGATTCATACTTGAAGACGAATGCGCTAACGGTTCTGCATCGCATGAAAATTGCATGCGCAATGAGGGGTCGTTCTGCGCGCACTCAAGTTCCCCTAACTGAAAGAGGCAACGAATGACAGAGCAGCAGTTCCGCATCGAGCACGACACCATGGGCGAGGTTAAGGTTCCGGTTAACGCCCTGTGGCGCGCACAGACTCAGCGTGCAGTTGAGAACTTCCCGATTTCCGGCCGTCCGCTGGAGTCTGCACAGATTCGCGCTATGGGTCTGCTGAAGGCAGCTTGCGCCATCGTCAACAAGGAGCGCGGCCTGCTGTCTGCTGAGCAGGCAGATGCCATCGTCGCCGCTGCCAAGGAAATTGCCGAAGGCAAGCACGATGCTGAGTTCCCGATTGACGTCTTCCAGACCGGTTCGGGCACTTCTTCCAACATGAACACCAACGAAGTCATTGCGTCCATCGCAAAGGCCAACGGCGTTGAGGTTCACCCGAATGACCACGTCAACATGGGTCAGTCTTCCAACGACACCTTCCCGACTGCCACTCACGTCGCAGCAACCGAGGCAGCTGTCAAGGACCTCGTCCCGGGACTGAAGGTTCTGCAGGAGTCCCTGGCTAAGAAGGCCAAGGAATGGGAGACCGTTGTTAAGTCCGGCCGCACTCACCTGATGGACGCTGTCCCGGTGACCCTGGGTCAGGAGTTCTCGGGTTACGCTCGCCAGATTGAGGCTGGCATTGAGCGCATCGAGGCCACCCTGCCGCGTCTGGGCGAGCTGCCAATCGGTGGTACCGCTGTTGGCACCGGCCTGAACACCCCGGCGGACTTCGGTGCCAAGGTCACCGCTGAGCTCGTCGAACTGACCGGCATCAAGGAGCTGCGCGAGGCTCAGAACCACTTCGAGGCTCAGGCTAACCGCGATGCCCTGGTCGAATTCTCCGGCGCTATGCGCACCGTCGCAGTCTCCCTGAACAAGATCGCTAACGACATTCGCTGGATGGGCTCCGGCCCGCTGACCGGCCTTGCTGAGATTCACCTGCCGGATCTGCAGCCGGGTTCCTCCATCATGCCGGGTAAGGTCAACCCGGTTCTGTGCGAGACTGCCACCCAGGTCGCAGCGCAGGTTCTGGGCAACGACACCGCTGTTGAGTTTGCTGGCGCTAACGGCGCATTCGAGCTGAACGTCTTCATCCCGGTCATGGCACGTAACGTGCTGGAGTCCGCTAAGCTGCTGGCGAACACCGCACGCGTCTTCGCCGAGAAGCTGGTGGACGGCATCGAGCCGAACGTTGAGCGTATGAAGACTCTGGCTGAGTCCTCCCCGTCGATTGTGACCCCGCTGAACTCCGCCATCGGCTACGAGAACGCAGCTAAGGTCGCTAAGACTGCTCTGAAGGAAGGTAAGACCATCCGTCAGACTGTTATCGACATGGGCTTCGTCGACGGCGAGAAGCTGACCGAGGAAGAGCTGGACAAGCGCCTCGACGTGCTGGCAATGGCCAACACTGATCGTGACTAGTTCTTTCTGAACTCGAAGGTGTGAGAGCACCTTACGCATAAGACCCCGTAGTCTCACTTCGCTGAAAGACTTCGGGGTCTACTATTTTTCCTTAACGTCGGACAAGTTTCAGAGAGTGACTAACTATTCCCACCTATCGCCACACCATCGCATTTCCTCGCCGTTGCGTCGCCGAGTGGTTCTCCCGCCCAGGCGCTGTCACCCGCCTAACACCGGGGCTTCTCCCGATGTCACCGAAATCCGAATCCGCCAACCTCGCCGACGGCACGACCGTATTCTCCATGCCGGCTGGCCTCAAATGGATTGCACGTCACGACCCGGCCGGTTTCCTCCCCGGCCAGAGATTCATTGACGAAGTCACCAGCGAGCCCTTTCGCCGCATCACGGGGTGGAAGCACACCCACGTTCTCTCCGATACTCCGCTTGACGACGGCAGCGCTGGCACGGTTTTAGAGGACACCGTTGACACCAAGGTTCCGGTACCCGGGTTGGATTCGATGTTCGCCTACCGTGCTACGAAGGTTGCTGGAGACCTTGCGGCCGTCGATAGGCTTTCGGAGTATTTGGGGCATGTGCCGGAGCCGCTGACAGTGGCGATCAGTGGAGCTACGGGGACCGTCGGAACGCAGCTGCGCGCGCTACTGACCACGGCCGGACATGAGGTGATTTCGCTGGTGCGCTCACGTGAACAGACGGGTGTGGACAAGCGATATTGGGATACTGCGGCACCCGCAGCTGATTTGCTGGAGGGAGTCGACGCGGTCATCCATCTGGCCGGCGCACCGATTGCGGGGCGCTTCACGGAGGCGCATCTTCGAAAGGTTCGCCATTCCCGTGTCGAACCAACGCGAGCTCTGGCAAAGCTCGTTGCATCTACTGACAGCGTGAAGGTCGCGGTTGGAGCGTCGGCGGTGGGGTTCTACGGTGCGGATCGTGGCCCAGAGGTACTCACCGAGGACGCTGGCCCTGGCGTGGAAGCGCAGCGTTACGACGGCAGCGCCGCCGCGGACAGTCTCTCGGCTATTGTGCGCGATTGGGAAAATGCATGGGATCCCGCTCGCGATGCAGGCAAGCGGGTCGTAAACGTCCGTACTGGTCTCGTGCTTGCTGGTGGCGGCGGTCTCTTGCCGCTACTAGCGGGCGTGGTGTTCACCGGACTTGGAGGAAGATTGGGGTCGGGCGAGCAGTGGTTCCCGTGGATTGCTTTGGACGACCTGTTGGACATCTATCACCGGTCGTTGGCAGATTCCGGCCTTGCCGGACCTGTCAATGCGGTGGCGCCACTGGCTTCCGGAGTGAATAATGCGGAGTTCACGAGGGTATTGGGAGAGGTCTTGCACCGCCCGACGGCGGTTCCGATTCCTTCACTGGGGCCTGCAGTACTGCTGGGCAAACGCGGTGCTGCGGAGTTGGCTCTCGCGAATCAGAGAGTAGAGGCAGCAGCGCTGCAAAAGGCGGGGCACAGGTTCCGCTTCACTTCGCTTAACGACGCCCTGCGCCACGAGCTATTGAAGGAGACGTAGCCTTCCACCGTGCCTACACAAAACACGAAGGTTGTGTAATTGAATGGCGCGTTGCGACTATCAACAACCCGCCCCCTGCGCCTGAGTCCACGGCATCCTGAACAACCCAAAGATGCTCTCTGCATAGGTACTTAAACACCTGTTGACTCATCAACTTGCCATCACATTGCACTCGGTGTAACTTTGCACCTCGTGCAAATTGATGAGAATACCTATCACAGATTGGATCCGGGCCAACACCCCGAGTGCGGTCTCCGGGAGCTCAAAAGGTTTCAAACACACTGCGCTTTGGCCGATGCCGCGACCGCCCTTGTGTTGGATCGCGGATACGACCAAGTCAACATCGAAGACATCTGTCAGCGGGTCAATATCAGTCGACGCACATTCTTCAATTACTTCGACTCCAAGGATCAAGCCATCTTCGGCAACGGCATCATGTCATTCGATGCTGACGATGAAGAGGTATTCCTCGCCCAAATTCACCAAGACCCCATCGCGGACATGCTCGATTTCATCGAGAAAAAGCAGCAATCCCAGCTACTCCGATATAAAGAGCTGGGGGCAACCGAAGAGTTTCACCGTCTGCTCAAGGAGCGTATCCGCGAGATTTTGCGCAATGAGCCAAAGCTATCGACGGTTGTCATTTCGAATTTTGGCAACTCAATGCGCCGCGTCCGTTCTGCCTTTGAGCGCTATTTCGAGATGAATCCACAGTCGCGCACGCACCCCGAGCTGCCCGTCGGGCACGAGGTAGCACTGTCGGTCGGTTTCGTCCGCGAATGCGTGCTGTACTCATCGGCTCATCGGGACGAATTCACAACAGATACACCGCTTCACGACGCCGCCGACGTCGTTAAAAATTTCTGGAGGAGGAATAGTGACAGCTAGCAACACCACTGCTCAAGATCAAACCGACACCACGGTTTCTGACAACAAGTCCCACTTGGGAATCATTTTCTTCGCGCTCATTCTCACTATGCTGATGAGCTCGCTGGGGCAGATGATTTTCGCCACCGCCCTGCCGACCATCGTCGGCGAGCTCGGCGGAGTTGACCACATGTCGTGGGTTATTTCTGCATTCCTGTTGGCACAGACTGTGGCAATGCCGATTGTCGGCAAGCTCGGTGACATGATTGGGCGCAAGGGCCTGTTCATGATGGGCATCGCGCTGTTCATGGTCGGTTCCGTCATGGGTGCAATCACCAACTCCATGAGCCTGCTCATCGCCGCCCGCGCTTTTCAGGGATTTGCTGGCGGTACATTGATGGTTTCCTCACAGGCCATCCTGGCCGAGGTTATTCCCGCACGCCAGCGCGGTAAGTACATGGGCATCATGGGTGCTGTGTTCGGTCTGAGTTCCGTGCTGGGACCAGTGCTGGGAGGCTGGTTCACCGACGGCCCGGGCTGGCGCTGGGGCCTGTGGATCAACGTCCCGATGGGCGTGGTTGCACTATCGGCAGCTGCGGCCTTCCTGAAGCTGCCCCGACGCCAGAGTGAAGGAAACTTCGACTACATCGGCACGATGTTCTTGACTGCCGCTGCCTCGACGCTAATTCTCACCACCACGTGGGGCGGTACACAGTACGACTGGAACTCCGGGGTCATCATCTCGCTTATCGTTGCCTCTGTCGTTTCCTGGGTGCTGTTCTTCCTCACCGAGACTCGCGTTTCCAACCCACTGATTCCGACGCACTTGTTTAATAACCGGAACTTCGTGCTCACGACTGTGTCGGGTCTCATTCTGGGTATCGCGATGTTCGGCACTATGGCCTATATTCCGACCTACCTGCAGATGGTGCACTCAATGTCACCGACCGCTGCAGGTTTGATGATGACGCCGATGATGGTCGGCATGCTGCTCACCTCAATTGGCGTTGGCCAGATTATTTCGCGGACTGGTAAGTATCGCTTCTACCCCTTCGTCGGCCTGATGATTATGGCTGTCTCCCTCTACTTGCTGTCCACGCTGGAGACCACCACCCCGCTGTGGCAGGTTGGTGTGTACCTGTTCATCATGGGCTTCGGCCTGGGCACCGGCATGCAGGTTCTAGTTCTCATCGTGCAGAACTCCTTCCCGGTCGCGATGGTCGGTACCGCTACCGCTGCGAATAACTTCTTCCGCCAGATTGGTGGTGCGGTCGGTTCCTCCATTGTGGGTTCGATTTTCATCCACCGCATGAAGGACCTGGCAGGCGAACGCGTTCCGGCTGCTGTCGAACAGATCAAGGCCGCATCACCGGAGGCTGCAGCAGAGTTCGCAAAGCAGATGGGCCCGGAGGGCTTTTCCTCTAAGTCGATTGGTTCACTGACGCCGCATGTGCTGGATAGCATGCCGGCGCCAATCCATGAAGCGCTGATCTCCAGCTACAACGATGGTTTGACGCCGATCTTCTTGGTACTAATGCCAGTGATTATTCTGGCAGCAATCATTGTGTTCTTTGTTCGCGAGGATCCGTTGAAGGAAACCGTCGAATAATTAATTCGCGGGAGCCGCGGCTCCCGGCAGCTATGCCCCCACCTGGCCGTCGGCGCGGTCGAGCTTGTCCAGAATCGGACGGTTCGGCTCACCGGCGGCTTCTGCTTCTTCCTGGACGCGCTTCAGTGCGCGCTCCTCTGGCTTTTCCAGGAGCTTTTCCAAAATAATGACATCGCGCCACTGCCCCGCCATTGGGCCGTAGGTCATCTTTGCCATGTGGTGGTAAATCCCCACTTCACGGAAGCCGAGCTTTCGATGCAGCTTTAACGATCCCACATTCTCCGGGAAGACCCACGAGTGAATCGACCAGCAGTCGAGCTCCGTGGCATCGTCGATAAGCTTCTGCAGCAGCGTCGCCGCCAGCCCCATGCCCTGCCCGTCAGGATGGACGTAGATGGAGTCTTCGATGACGCCATTGAAAATCGGGCGCTTGGATACCGGCGCTGCCGATGCCCAAGCCAGAATCTTGTCCGGGTTTTCTGCGTCGACGGCGACGTAACACAAATCCACTCGTTTGAGTGCGATGAATTCGTCCCACTCGGGAGCGGAGTGCTCCCAGGACGCGTGCCCCGTATCCAGGCCAATCTCGTAGATCTCTTGGATCTGTGGATAGTCCTCTTCACGCATCATTCGAATCGTGAAATCGCGCTTCTTTTCAGCCATAACTACAAGTGTGGCTAATTTTTCCGCGCACGTCGAACGAAACGGCAAAAATATTGTAAAAAGATTACTTTCGCCTGCGCGGTCGACCGCTTCCACCGCTGCTTCGACGCCCGCTACGGCTACTACGCGCATGCTTTACGACGGCCCCAGCGCGCTGCCGGCGGGCTTGCTTAGCAAGCGTCTTTTCTCGGGCCGACAACTTCTTTGGAGCTTCATCAGCCTTCTTGCGCCCCAACTGCGTGCGCGTCGAGCCCTCCCTGCGCCCCTGGACAATGCCGACGAACTCCTGCCGGAGCTCGTCGTCCTCTACTTTCGGCCACACCAACCAAATAGCTGTCCGAGACAGCGGTTCCGTGGCGCCTTCCTCGGCCACCAAGTTCGATGAGGCCACCGCCTTCTTCGACAGCGCCTTCAAAATCGTGCGAGGTCCCACCACGACACCTGCACCAGTGGCCGCAACGGGCAGCATCTGTCGCAGCTCATCCGGATCCACGGAGGTCAACAGCACAGTTTCGTCCGCCAACAGCTCCTCCGGCACGGACTCTGTGAGGGAGAACACGTGCTCTTTCTCGAAGGCCACGCCCCAGGCTTCGTCGTAAAGCCGGATGCGATGGAGCGACTCGGGCAGCGAGCTTTCGGACTCTAACCGAACCAGCGCCATGTCAGCGGCGCCGCCGACCAGGTCGGACATCGGATCGTCGGCGGCGTGGGTGTGCAGTGTTGCCGGAATTCGATCCCTAAAGCGGCGAAACCACTTCTCGGGACTGGTGCCGGTGGCGAACACGATGCGCAGGACGGCGGGTTCAGGAGTCGACATACTCCGCAAGGTTACTCGAATGGGTGCTAGCGTTGAACCCATGAAACCCCTAACCGCAGCCAAAAAACTTGGCATTTTCCTCCCGGCCACACCCGAGGAATTTCGCACTGGTGAGATTTCGCACGCGCAGTTTGCCGAACTGCAATCCAATCCGCCGGAATGGCTCGCTGAGCTACGCCGCAACGGACCGCACCCGCGTCCAGAAGTTGCCCGCAAGCTGGGCATCACTATCACGGCGTTGAAGAAGAACGACATGGACAAGCCGCTGACAACGGCGGAGATTAAGGATTTGCTCGAGCAGATGCCGGAGTGGCTGGAGGCTGCTCGTGAGTCCATGGCGAAGCAGCGCGTGGAAGCCGCTGAGGCAGAGGCCAAGAAGGACGACGGCCCTGGTCGGGCTGCCGCTGAAGCTGCTCGCAACGCCGAGAATTAGCAGACACAGCTGACACAGCTGACACAGCCAACACCTTCAAGGAGGATTCTCCCGTGGCCATCGACTACACCGCACATGCAATCAACCACAAGGGCAACGGTACGGTTGTCCTGATTGGCTCGCTGGGCACCACACAGGAGATGTGGGAGCCACAGGTAGCCGCTTTGAGCGAAAAGTACCAGGTCATCACGCCAGATGTCCGCGGCCATGGCGATTCCCCTATCCCCGAGGGTGAGTGGGACATGAGCCACTTGGCCGCCGACATCATCGAGGTCCTCGATGAGGAGGATATTGACCGCGCACATTTTGTGGGACTATCTCTCGGCGGCGCTATCGCCCAAACCATCGCACTAGAACACGCCGATCGCGTGGTCAGCCTGACACTGTCGTCGACGGCGCCGAAATTCGGCACACCAGAGGCCTGGCAGGAAAAGGCCCAGCTCGTGCGCGACAAGGGCACGGTCGCACTCGCCGACACTGTCGTCCGCAACTGGTTTACCGACGAGTGCTTCGACACTACCCCTGAGCTCCCCGCCCGCTTCCGCGACATGATCGCAGATTGCCCCGATGACGGCTACATCGGCGCCTGCGGAGCACTCTCTCGCTTCGACACCCGTGAGCGCCTCGCCGAGATCACCGCTCCGACGCTGGTCATCGCCGGCAAGCAGGACACCTCTACGTCTCTCGACGTCGTCACTTCGCTTCACGACGGCATCGCGGGCTCGACCATGGTCGTCATTTCGCCGGCCAAGCACCTGCTTAACCAGGAGACCCCGGAGTACTACAACTCTGCTCTGCTGGCGCACATTGATGGGATTGCCGACTAGGGGTTAAGTAAAGAAAAGACACACTTTTCTTTACTTAACCCAAGTTTCCGGCCTGCTAGGCGCGCAGGTCACAGAAAGCAGAAGACCCCGCCGGTGCGTGATGCACCATGCGGGGTCTTGCTGCGACGCTACCGGGAGGGGAAAGCCCCTCGCCGGGTGGCGTTGATCAGGCTTAAGCCTCCGTGACGGAGCCGCCTGCCTTCTCGATCTTCTCCTTAGCGGAGCCCGAGAACTTCTGTGCGGTGACGTTCAGCTTGACGCTGATCTCGCCGTTGCCCAGAACCTTGACCGGCTGCTTAGCGCGGACCAGGCCAGCTGCGACGAGGTCGGCAACTGCGACGTCGCCGCCGTTCGGGAAGGCCTTCTCGAGGTCGGAGACGTTCACGACCTGGAAGATGACCTTGTTGTTGTTCTTGAATCCCTTGAGCTTCGGCAGACGCATCTGCAGTGGCATCTGGCCACCCTCAAAGTATGCAGGAACCTTGTTGCGGGCCTTGGTGCCCTTCGTACCACGACCAGCGGTCTTACCCTTGGATGCTTCACCACGACCCACGCGGGTCTTGGCCTTGTTTGCACCCTTGGCCGGACGGAGGTCGTGGAGCTTGATTGGATCGCTCATTTTTACTCCCCTGCCACTTCTTCAACCTCGACCAGGTGGCGAACGGTGTGGACCATGCCGCGGGTGACAGCGTTGTCTTCGCGGATGATCTCCTGACCGATGCGCTTCAGGCCGAGGGAACGCAGCGTGTCACGCTGGTTCTGCTTCCTACCAACAGTGCCCTTGATCTGACGGATCTTCAGTGCCATGGGTTATGCCCCCTGTCCTGCAGCACGAGCGCGCAGCATGGCTGCCGGAGCAACCTCTTCGAGGCTCTTGCCACGACGTGCGGCGACCTCTTCTGGGCGCACGAGCTCCTTGAGGCCGGCCACCGTTGCGTGAACAACGTTGATGGCGTTCGGCGAGCCGAGCGACTTGCAGAGAATGTCCTGGACGCCAGCGCACTCCAGCACCGGGCGGGCTGCGCCACCGGCGATAACACCGGTACCTGGTGCAGCCGGACGCAGCATGACGACGCCTGCTGCGGCCTCACCCTGCACCGGGTGGGTGATGGTGCCGTTGATCATCGGGACACGGAAGAAGTTCTTGCGAGCTTCCTCGGCACCCTTCTGGATAGCAGCCGGGACTTCCTTGGCCTTGCCGTAGCCGACACCGACCATGCCCTGGCCGTCACCCACGATCACCAGAGCGGTGAAGCTGAAGCGACGACCACCCTTGACGACCTTGGACACACGGTTGATGGTGACGACGCGCTCGATGTACTGGTTGCGCTCGTCCTGCTGGTTGTTGCGACGATCGTTACGGCCACCGCGGTCGTTGCGGCCGCCGCGCTCGTTGCGATCGTTGCGGTTGTTATCGGCGGAGCGTCCGCCGTTACGGTCACGTTCCGACATCACGCGTTCCTTCCGTTGGAGTTCATGGTGTTGGTGGTCATTAGAACTTCAGACCACCTTCGCGGGCGGCGTCAGCCAGAGCGGCGACGCGGCCGTGGTACTGGTAGCCAGCGCGGTCGAAGACGACTGCCTCGATGCCAGCTTCCTTCGCACGCTGTGCGATCAGTTCGCCAACCTTGGCGCCACGTGCCTTCTTGTCGCCCTCGACTCCACGGACCTCTGCTTCGAGGGTGGACGCAGCGCACAGGGTGTGACCGACGGTGTCGTCGATGACCTGAACGTGCATGTGACGAGAGGTACGGTGCACAACGAGACGTGGAGTCTCTGGGGTGCCGGACAGGGTCTTGCGGATACGGAAGTGGCGACGTGCGCGAGCGTTGCGACGGCGGGTGGAGATGTCCTTGCCCACCGGCAAACGCTGGCCTTCCTTGTTCGTTGCGTTGTTGCTCATTACTTACCCGTCTTTCCATCCTTGCGACGGACCTGCTCGCCTTCGTAACGGATGCCCTTACCCTTGTATGGGTCATCCTTCCGCAGACGGCGGATGTTAGCGGCGATCTGTCCAACCTGCTGCTTGTTGATGCCTTCGATGGAGAACTTGGTGTTTCCGTCGACGGCAAACTTGATGCCCTCAGGCGCCTCAATCAGGACTGGGTGAGAGTAGCCCAGTGCGAACTCCAGGTTCTGGCCCTTGAGCTGCACACGGTAACCCACACCGAAGATTTCCATCTTGATGGTGTATCCAGTAGTAACGCCCACGACCATGTTGTTGATCAGGGAGCGGGACAGGCCGTGCAGGGAACGGTTCTTGCGGCGGTCATCGGGGCGGGAGACGACGAGTTCTTCGCCTTCCTGAGCCACGGTGATTGGTGCCGGAATCTCTTCAGCCAGGGTGCCCTTAGGACCCTTGACTTCAACGTTCTGGCCGTTGATGGTGACGGTGACGCCAGAGGGGACGGTCACCGGTGCCTTGCCAATACGAGACATGGTTAAACCTCCTCTTACCAGACGTAGGCGAGGACTTCTCCGCCCACGCCCTTGTTGTTGGCCTCACGGTCAGTCAGCAGACCCTGGGACGTGGAGATAATAGCCACGCCCAGGCCACCGAGAACCTTTGGCAGATTAGTGGACTTTGCGTAAACGCGCAGACCCGGCTTGGAAACACGACGCACGCCAGCGATGGAACGCTCGCGAGATGGGCCGTACTTCAGGTTAAGCTCCAGGGTCTTGCCGACGGTCTCGTCGTTAACGGAGTAGTCGGCGATGTAGCCTTCCTGCTTCAAGATTTCGGCGATGTTGGCCTTGATCTTGGAGGATGGCATAGACACGGTGTCGTGGAACGCATTGTTTGCGTTGCGCACTCGTGACAACATGTCCGCAATCGGATCAGTCATGGTCATGTGAAGTGACCTGTTGCCTTTTTCGTTACGGTTCCCGTGCTCACCCTTGATGAATCGCGTGTACCGCACGATCGCTGGCTACTCACGCTCCGCCTAACTCAGTAGTTAGGGGTGCTCGCTGCCTTTATCCGTGCGGCCGCTTCGGGCGAGGGGCCTGTAACAAAGTGGATGTACAGTTTTTCTCCCTTGTAGCGGGAGACTCTTTCCGCAGGTCATGTGGCATTCCCGGGATTTTGACGCGTTAGCGTCGAAAAAAAGAACATGGGGGTACCTACCTACGGCAAGACCTGACTAGCCTAGCAACCAGCTAAAACATGTCCAAATCCCTGCTCAGAAGCATAGAGCTGAGGTGTAGGGTCGGCGCCATTCAGGGCCGACCGACCTCACTAGCCGCACCTGCTGGCTCACACACTCACCTGCACAGCTCCACAATCCCTCCTTGTAGTACTTTGATTAGGCTTACCTTGTTCATATAAGCTTGCTCCCGTTAAGATCATGGACTTTCACGCGTCAAGGAGGGATGCATGGCTATCTCTACCCCGCATGCGCAATCCCCTTCTCAATCACACCTGGGGTCTCGCGCGGACGCTACTGCGGACGCTTCTGCCAGCGCTCCATCAGGTAAAATCCCGCGTCGCCTCGTCGGCCTCGGCGTCCTTTTCCTCCTATTGCTCGCCAGCATCGTTGCCAGCATCGTGTTTGGATCACGGCAGATCCCTTTTGGAGAAGTGTCCGCCGTGTTCCGCGATCTCGGCACGGCGTTCGGCCACGCGGAGGGGCTGAATGTGGATCAGCGCGTGATCGTCGAGCTCCGCATTCCCCGCACCCTGTTGGGCCTAGTCGCCGGTGCTGCCCTTGGCGCCTCCGGTGCATTGATCCAAGGGCACACGCGCAACCCTCTCGCGGACACGGGCATTCTCGGCATCAACTACGGTGCGTCCCTGGCCGTGGTTGCCAGCTTCTCCTTGCTGGGTGTGACGTCCGTGTGGGCTACCAGCATGTGGGCGTTCGGTGGGGCCATCGCTGCTACTGCGTTGGTGTTTAGTTTGGCGTCCATAGGAGGAGGACAGGCCAATCCAATGACGCTGGTCCTCGGCGGCGCGGCTTTGTCCGCGGTCCTCAGCGCCATCATCAGCGGTTTTATCCTCACTGACGATGCCAATCTGGATCGCATGCGCTTCTGGACCGTCGGCTCCATCGCGGGCCGGGATCTCACCGTGTTCTACGGCGTGCTGCCGTTTATCCTGGTGGGCCTCCTGCTGGCGTTCATCACGGCACCGCAGCTAAACCTCCTGAATCTGGGCGATGACATCGCCTCCGGACTGGGCATCAACACCCAGCGCGCCCGCCTGATTGGCATGGCTCTGATCGCACTGCTGGCCGGTGCCGCGACAGCTGCCGCCGGCCCCATCACCTTCATCGGCCTGGTGGTCCCGCACCTCGTGCGCGCCATCACGGGCCCTGATTACCGCTGGATCCTCCCTTACTCTGCCCTGACGGGTGCGGTGATGATGCTGTTCGCAGACGTGGTGGGCCGTCTGATCGCTCGTCCGGGCGAGTTGCAAGTAGGCATCATCCTCGCGTTCGTGGGCGCGCCGTTCTTCATCGCCCTTATTTATCGACGCCGGGTGGTGGCCATTTAATGAGTTCCCTCCTTGCCCGCCCTACCTCTTCCACTATCCCTGGGCGCCCGCCATTCCGCGTGGGCTCATTTTCTGTGGTCTGGCGCCCTCGCGCGTTGACGGTGTCTCTATTGCTGCTCGTGGCGATCGTCTTGCTAGCGGCGGTCTCCATCGGCCTGGGTGACTATCCTGTGTCCCCGGCTCGTGTGCTGGAGGTGCTGTTCACCGGCCAGGGCACCCGCATTGAGCGTCTGGTGGTTTTGGATTGGCGCATGCCTCGTGCGCTGACGGCCATTCTGGTGGGCTGTGCGCTGGGATTATCCGGAGCCCTCACTCAGTCCGTGACTCGCAATGCGCTGGCCAGCCCGGATATCTTGGGCTTCACTACGGGCGCGTCCGCGGCCGCGGTCACCGTCATCACTCTGGGTGGTGGCGCTGGTGGTTTCCTCGGCTGGCTCAGCAGCATCGGCATTCCCTTGGCCGCGGTGCTTGGTGCGGCTGTCACCGCAACGGTGATGTGGGCTCTGGCGTGGAGGAGATCGACTGATTCCTTCCGGCTAGTGCTGTTCGGCATCATCATCTCTGCTCTGTTGACCTCGTATATCAACTTCCTGATGATCCGCACGGAGTTGCGCGATGCCGCGGCCGCGCAGTTCTGGCTTACTGGCTCCCTGAGCACTGCGGACTGGTCCAAGATGTGGCCCATCGCCATTGTTGTGTTGGTGTTTACACCGCTGCTGGCCTGGATTGGTCACCAACTTTTAGCCACCTTGCTGGGCTCGGATACTGCACGGGCTTTGGGACAAAACGTCCAGGGTGTGCAGGTGCTTCTGCTCGCCGCTGCCGTGGCTTTGGCAGCAGTGGCGGTCTCGGCCGCTGGCCCCATCGGGTTCGTCGCCTTCGTGGCCCCACAGGTGGCGCTGCGCTTGTGCAACTGCTCTGCACCACCGCTTCTGGCCTCTGCGCTGACCGGCGCTGCGCTACTCCTGCTGGCAGATATCAGCACCCAAACTCTTCTGCCCGTAGAGCTGCCGGTGGGCATTCTCACCTCGGCAATCGGCGGTGCGTTCCTTATTTATTTGCTGGTCCAACGGAATAGGTCAACCACGGCATGAGAAAAGATCCCACCCTGGAAGTTAGCAGTGCCGCGAACAAAGAAGGACACATGACTCAGAAGCACAGCATGAGCGCACGCGGCCTCGCCGTGGGCTACGGCGACCGGACGGTCATCGAAGGCTTGGACGTGGACTTTCCTCGCGGGCAGATCACCACAATCATCGGCCCCAATGGCTGCGGCAAATCCACGTTGTTGCGAGCCATGTCTCGTCTCCTTCCGGCGAATGAGGGCGAAGTGCTGTTAGACGGCGCCGATATCTCATCCATCAGGCGCAAGGACCTCGCACGGACCATCAGCGTGCTGCCACAAACCCCTACCGCCCCGGAGGGACTCAACGTGGCTGATCTCGTCTCGCGCGGTCGGCACCCACACCAATCGTGGATCCGTCAGTGGTCGTCCACGGACGAAGCCGAGGTGCACAAGGCGCTGGAAATGACTGGCTCGATGGGGCTGGCGGAGCGCACCCTGGATTCTCTGTCCGGAGGGCAGCGGCAGCGTGTGTGGATCTCCATGGTTCTTGCGCAGAACACGGACATCCTGTTCCTGGACGAGCCCACCACCTACCTGGATCTGGCCACGTCGGTAGAGATTTTGGAGCTGGTGCAGCGTCTACGCCGAGAGCTGGATCGGACTGTGGTGATGGTGCTGCACGATCTCAACTTGGCTGTACGCTACAGCGATAATCTCGTGGTGATGAAGGATGGACAGGTCCTCGCCACCGGGCGTCCCAGCGAGGTCATTACCCCAGAGCTACTGCTCGAGGCGTTTGCCCTCAACGCGCTAGTCATCGAGGATCCTGTCACCGGCGGTCCGCTGATCGTCCCCAAGTGACGATCAGGGCTTAGTCCTCCATCAGCTCCTGGGCGGGAGTCTTCTTGGACTTCCGCCAGTTGATCATCGCGGAAATCACCACCGGAGTCACAGACACCAGCACGATGACGATGGCGATCATGTCGATGCGATCCGCAATGCCCGGGATATCCCCCAGCAGCACGCCAATGCCGACCATGCTGACAATCCACAGCACTGCACCCGTGACGTTCCATCCCACGAACTTCTTGTACGGCATCTCCGCGGTACCAGCGGCCACGGGAATGTAGGTACGCACGATCGGGATGAAGCGCCCCAGTACCAGAGCCAACGGCCCGTACTTCAGGAAGAAAGCCTCGGCTTGTTCGAGGTGCTCGGTTATGAGGATCTTGGCGTCGGGCTTAAACAACTTGCGGCCAAAGCGGTGGCCGAGCCAGAAACCTACCTGGTCGCCCAAGAACGCCGCGACGATGGCCACGCCCACCAGAATCGGAACGTTCAAGCCCAGCTGATCGCGCAAGATTGCCGCGGTGACCAGCATGGAATCGCCGGGGAGGAACGGGAAGAGCACGCCGGATTCAATAAAGATAATCAGCGCAATGCCGCCGAGCGCCCAGCCGCCAAAGTTCTGGAGCAGGGTGGTGGCGTCCATGAGGTCGCTTAAGTGCACAGGGAATCCCTTCTAGAAAACAACTGGTCTATTCTTACCCCGGTTTCTGACCGGAATACAGGCAGCTCGCCCCTAGCGTGCATCCGTTATCCCCATGAGTGCCCGTCCCCTAGCCAGCAACAGCAAAACCGCCCCAGCACGTTCATGCGGGGCGGTTCGGCAGTTGATTCAGACTACTTCGTGGCGTCTGCCAACGGCTGCTCGATCTTGTCCAGCAGGTAGTTCAGGCTCAGCACGGTCTGCCATCCGAAGGCCTTTTCCAGGTCGCCTTCCAGGTAGACACTGTGTCCGTCCTTCACGGCGGGCAGCTTGCCCACGATCGGATCCTCGGTCACAGAAGCCTTGCTCTGCTTCGGAGAGTAAGACAGTTGATCCCACACCAGCACGTCAGAGTTGATCTGGTCTGCGTTTTCCTTGGAGACCTCACCGTAGAACTTGTCCTTGGTGATGCCCGCGTAGGCCGGGTTGATCTTGAATCCCAGCTCGGTGAAGAAGCGGCTACGCGGATCGCCCTCGGCAAAGACAGCCAGGCTCTCGTCGGAGACAGTGGCCACGCCGAGTTCCTTTTCGGCCCATTCTGGGTGGCGGCCCTTGAGCTCTGCGAACTTCTCCTTGACCTGCTCCACCTGGCGCTTTGCCTCTTCAGGCTTGCCCACGGCCTGCCCGATCTCTTCCGTGGTCACGTCCCATGGTTGCTGTAGTTCTTCGTATTCGCCCTTTTGTACGACGACAGGGGCGATCTCAGACAGCTTCTTGTACGTGTCTTCATCGATGTCCGAGTACACGGCCACGATGAGGTCTGGATTGTCCTTGGCGATGGCTTCCGCGTTGACTTCTGTGTCCTTGTCGATCCGAGGAGTGTCGCCCTCGATCTTGTCATTGGACCAGTTGCCCGCAGCCTGACCATCCGGGGTCATTCCGTCCCAGTACTTCACGGAGACAGGAGTAACTCCCAGCGCCAGCAGTGCGTCCTGATCCGTGTAGCCCAAGGAGACCACGCGCTGCGGGGCTTCCTTGATTTCGGTGGAGCCGTAGCGGTGCTCGATGGTGGTGGGGAATGCGCCCTGCTCGGCGTTGACTGCCTGGGAGTCCCCGGAATTTCCGGACTGGTCATCAGTCGAGCAAGCGGTCAGTGCCGCGCCCAAGGTCAGCACAGCAGCGGTGCTAACGAGAATCTTCTTGAGTGTCATTTTTCTCCGTTGTTACTGGTGACGGATTTCCGCGCGAGGCGTGGCCCGTACACAAAAGGGAAAGGTCAAACCTTTGGTTGGATATATCCAGCCCTATGTCCAAAGAATTCGGTGGCGGTCAGTTCCGAGTTGTCGTCGAGACGAACACGATCCAGAACAATCGCCGGCGCCGGCACGTTGGCACGGGGCGATCCACAGACCACCGCGATTCCTCCCTCGTGAGGGATGGTGACTCGGCCGGGGGTTCCGCCGAAGCGGCCCTGCGAGACGTGCGCGGAAAGCACGCGGACGCGCTGGCCTCGGAATTCAAAGTAAGCATTGGGGTACGGGTCGGACTGCGCCCTGACCAGCAAGGCGATATCTTCCGCAGGTTGGGTGAAATCTATGCGAGATTCCTGCTCGCCGCGCTTGTGGAAGTACGTAGCGCGGGTGGGATCTTGAGGTTGCGCAGTGGCGGTGCCTTGGGCGACGTCACTCAATGCGCGTTCCACGAGGGGCTCGATGAGGTCGATGGTCTTGGCCACGAGATCCGTGGTGGTGTCCTGCGGACCCACGGGGATCGCGCGCTGGGCAACGATGGGTCCGCCGTCCAGCACTTCATCCATCTCGTGCACAGTGACGCCCACGTGAGTTTCCCGGTTCAACAGCGCCCACAGGATGGGCGAAAATCCGGCGTACTCGGGCAGGAGACCATCGTGGACATTCAATGCGCCGTGCTTGGCCAGGCTGAAAACCTCGGGAGGAAGCCAGGTTCGCCAATTGTTGGCCACGATGATGTCTGGTGCAGCATCGCGCAACGCCTCAATGACGTCTTGACCCACGCGCTCAGTGACACACACCTGGAGCTCATGTTCGCTGGCGAGCTCCTCAACGGAGTCTGCCCACATTTGCTCATAAGGGTGATCGCTGGCAGGGTGCGTAACTACCAAAACTACTTCATGACCAGCATTGATGACCGCAGACAACGTCCGGTGTCCCCACGACTGATAGCCGAAAACAGCAACTCGCATGCAGGGGATGTTAGCTTAGGTTTACCTATGTAGTCAATGATGAAAGTGGCGCAATTTTCATGCCAGACTCCCCGGACGTGACCACCCTTCACCGAATCTCGGTGCCCGCGGATGCGGAAGCCCTCGTTTTCCCGGACCCCTACCGCTCGAACGTCGAGCTCACCGAATCGATGTCCACCGTCGATGTGCGCATCCCGGCGCACTCAGCAGTGACCTATAGCTTTCAATCCGGCGAGCTGAAATATCCCGATCCACATAACGCACACGGCGCAGGCCCACAGGCGAGCCTATTGAGCGGCGATTCTGTGGACCAGACACTCTGGCCGCCTCGCTCCCCAGAAGTCATCGCGGACTTGCCCGGCGCACGCCTGTCCATCGACCGGAAGGTATTCGGCAGGCGCTGCACCGCGCGCCTCGATGACCGCGGTGCGGATACCACCGTGGTGTTTTTGGATGGCGATGACTGGATCCATCTGCATGACCTCACGGGCGCACTGGACCGGGCAGTCACGGCAGGGCTTATCCCCCAGATCAACCGCGTCTTCCTGCCGGCAGCCAAAGACCGCAGCGAGGAGTACACCTCCCAAACATTCGCCAGCGCACTGGCCACCGAGCTTCCGCCGATCATCAACAGCAGCCACATAGTCCTGGTGGGGCAAAGCTTCGGCGGTCTCTCCGCCCTGCGCGCAGCTCTTACGGCTTCCACCGAAACCACGCCTGCAATCAAAGGAGCCATCGCCCAGTCCCCTGCCGTCTGGTGGTCCGCTGACCGTTCTGCAGAGCTCGCGGACACGCTCTCGGACGGGCCCGCAGGAGGCGACATTGCCGCACAGCTCACTGGCCCCTCACTCGAAAATCCTGCGGCTCACAGTGGCTCCGGTCTGGCACGCATCGTACTGACGTGCGGTGCAGAAGAGCCGCCCATGCAACGACACGTGGATGCAGTGGCCGATGCCCTGACACGCCGCGGCTTTCCCACCACCAATCACCGCACGCCCGGTGGCCACGACCCTGCGATGTGGCGCCACGGGATCATCCCGGCACTCGCCGAATTGCTGGGCTGAATCTACGAGCGCGCCTCCACAAACTCCGCCACGCGCTCGACTGTCCGCAGACCGTAGAATTCGCGCACGCCAACCTCCACTCCCAGCTCTCCACGCAGCAGTGCGCAGAGCTTGATGACCGCCATGGAGTGCCCACCCATGTCAAAGTAATCAGCATCCACCGGCACGTCCTCGGGCTCAATATCTAGCGATTCGGCAAACAGCTCCGCCGTGATCTCCTCGGTTTCGTTCGCCGGTTCGCGGCCCTTCTCCGTGATCCTTTCTCCCTCACCCAGTGCAGCAAGGTCGGTCTTTCCATTCGACGTCACCGGCAACTCATCCACGATCGACCATCGATCCGGGATCATGTAGCTGGGCAGTTCCTCGCGCAATGCATTACGCACGCCAGTCAGGAAACTCTGCCGCTCCCCCTGGTCCGCATCGCGCAGTTGTGGGGCCACGAGGTGACAGGCCAGGAGTGTGGCGTCGGATATACGAACAGGAACGGTCACGCAGTGGAGGATGCGGGGATCAACGCCGCGGGACACGGCGGCCGAGACGTCGCCGGGATCCACGCGGTGACCACGAATTTTCACCTGATCGTCGCTGCGTCCGAGGTACTCGAACATGCCATCCGCACGCACGCGGACGATGTCTCCCGTGCGATACATCCGCTCACCCGGGGCGCCCCACGGGCAGGCGACCATGGAGCTGGCGGTGCGCGCCGCGAGCCCATGATACTCCTGCGCTAAGCCGCTGCCCGCGAGGTAGAGCTCACCCGGCGCTCCTGTAGGAACGGGGCGCAACCACGGGTCCAAAACGAACGCCGCCGTGCGATCCACCGGCATTCCGATCACGGGCGTGGCGCTCTCATCCGTGCCAGCACCCAGGGCGTTGATGGTGTACTCGGTGGGTCCATAGAGGTTGTATCCGCGCACGTCATCGGCCTTTCGCAAGGTCTCCCACACGCCGTGCGAGACAGCCTCGCCGCCCAAGAGCACCAGCCGCGGGCGATGCGCGCCGGATTCCAGCATCCCCTCCGCGAGCAGCTGCTCGGCAACGGTCGGGGTGACGTTGATGACATCCACCTGATGCGCGCGAATGGCCTCAACCATGGCCGCAGCATCGCGTCGCAAATCCTCGGAGAAGATCCGCACCTCGTGGCCTTCCACCAGCCAAAACAGCTCTTCCCACGACATATCGAAGGCGAAGCTGATGGCATGCGCGATCCGCAACGTCCGCCCATCGGCAGCAGCTGGGGCGAAGATCTTGCGCCGGTGATTGTCCAGCATGTTGTGCAGCCCGCGATGCTTGATCACCACGCCCTTGGGCTTGCCGGTCGATCCGGAGGTGTACATCAGGTAGGCATCGTCCCCGGGCACCGCCGCAGGCGTGTGGGTGGTGGCGTGGGAATCGGCAGTGGTGACGTCGACGCAAGGAAGCGCACCGATCCGCTCCATGCGCTCCCGAGAACTCGAGTCCACCAGCGCGGCTGCGGGCTGGCTGTCCTCCACGAGGACCCGGAGCCGCCCATCGGGGTGCGTCAGATCAAGCGGCGCGTAGCGCACCCCTGCCCACAGGGCTCCCAGCAGAGCCACCACCGAATGCGCGGAGCGCTCCACCGCAATGGCGACAGTATCGCCGCTGGTCACGCCGCAATTCTTGATCTTTTCCGCAATGTCGGAACAGCGAGCAATCAGCTCACCGAACGTCCACTGCTGTGCGTCATCCGCTAGCGCGATGCGATCTGGGAAGCGCTGGGCGGTGTCCTTGAGCTCATCCGCAATGGTGCGGTCAATGCCTTCGGCCTTCTGCCAGGAAGCCATCTGCTCCGTCGTGCTTTGCGGGGAAGAATCCTCCGCTCGGGCTGGCGCCAACTGGGCCAGCTGAGCGAGCGGGACCTCTGGTGTGTCCACAAACGCGGTCAGGACTTCGGTCGCGGCCTTGAGCACGGAATGTGCGAGGGACTCGTCCACCACGTCGTGGCGGAATTCCAGCTTGATGCCCAGCTTCGGCCCCGGAGTGAATACCCAGGTCAGAGGGAAGTGCGTGGAATCTTCCGCGCGCTCCTCCACAACCCCGTGGCGTTCCCGAAGTTCCGCTGCTGCCTGCGGATCGAGGAAGTTCTGCACCACCACCATGGAATCGAACAGCGTGCCTACCCCCAGCTGCCGCTGGATGGCGCCGAGGTCCGCGGAATCGTGGTCCATATCCTCGATGCGCTGGCGATAAACATCCTGGACCAGTTCTTCTATGCTCTGGCCGGGCCGAGCTGTCACTCGCACTGGCACTGTGTTGAGCAGCACTCCCACCACATCAGACATGGCGGGGTCGCTCAAGGCATCGCGGCCACTGACAGACTGACCAAACACCACATCCGAATCCCCTGTGACAGCACCCAAGGCCACGGCCACGGCTGCGTTGACCACGGAGGTCAACGTCACGGCCTGCGCCCGGATCTTTTCCTGCAGTGCGCCGGTCAGCTGCTCGCTGACCTCGGCAAACACCTGGCGAGGCAACTCGCTACCAGCGTGCTCTGAAGAGATATCCGCGGCCTGCGGGGCAACGAGCGTGGGCTGAGACAACGTCTCTAGGCGATGTACCCAATAGTCGCTATCTGCCTGCTCTTTGCGAGTGTCAACGGACTCGAGCAGGGCGTCAGCAATAGAACAACCGCGAGGAACCAACTCTCCCGCACCCTGCGTGCGGGCCTGGCCGGACCTCAACGTCAGCCTCTCGAGGAAGGTTTGCAGCATCACTGCACGCGACCAACCATCGACCAGAACCAGGTGGTAGGTAAGAAGCAGCGTGTCGCCAGGCTGTCCGTCACTTCGGCCGGTGACGATGGTTGCCTTCGCCAGCGGCACGGATGCGAGATCGATGCCCGCGCTGCGATCAGCGTGCATGATCGCCTCGAGATCCCCTTCGGTGGTCTCGACGGGGAGGTCAATGCCCTGTCCACTCCACGGCAAGTTCTGCACGGGTTGGCCGGAAGCATCGGTGTGGAACTCCGCGCCCATGGCTGGATGCACGGTCACTGTGTCCCGGAAGGCTTCCACCACGGCCTCGGCATCCAGTCTCCGGTCAAACGTCAACGCAGTCTGTGCAACGTAGGCACCCGGTGCTGCCACCTGTGACTGGAACCAGATTCCGCGCTGCAGCACGCTCAGCGGAGCGCGGCGTCCTGAGGATTGCTCGCGGCTGACGTGCTCCTGCAACTCGCGAGCAACCTCGCCGATGGCGCTGCGCAAACGCTCGGCGGAAATCACCGCATTCACCACGGACAGCTCCATGCTTACGGCCCGCTCGCTAGACCACACATCGGCCTCCACCAGGTAATCCGTCCACTGGCAGGCGGCATCGCCCGGCGCGTGGAGGACAGCGCCAGTCTCTCCCCGTCCGAGGTAGTTGACCAGGATCTGTGCCCCATGGGCCAGGGTTCGCTGCCCTTGCGGGTGTGTGTATCGCAGTGCCTGATAAGTGCGGCGGTCCGGGGCTGTGCCGTCCTCGTGGAGCGCGCGCATTTCCGCTGCGGCACGTGCTGCATCCGCTGGATCAGCCAACGGGATTTCCACCGGCGCGATGGTGGTAAACCATCCGAGGGTTCGACCATAGGAATGATCAGCCGGACGTCCGTGGCCTTCTACGTCCACGGCCCAGCTCCGCGCGTCCGTGCCCATTGTTCGAGCCACCGCGACGGTCACCAGTCCTGCCACGAGGTCCTGAACGTCCACACCCATCACGTCGGGTGCAACGCTCTGCAGGACCTGCGCGGTCTGTCCGTCAATGTTCACTTCGAGCGTGCTCACATGATCCGTACTCCACTGGTTCGAGTCCTCGACGGGCCGTGGCAGCGTAGCCAGTTCACTCCAGTGCAGGGCATCCTGAGCTGCTGCGGTGTGAGCATCGTGCAGTTCTTGCAGGCAAAGATCCTTGTAGCTCGCCTGCCCGGAGAGAATCCTGCGCCCTGCGAGCGCATCGCGCAGATCGTCTTCCAGAATCATCCAACTGGCGCTATCGATCACCGCGTGATGAGCAACGGCCTTGACGTACCCATCCACACACCCGAGCACCACGCTACGACCAGCAGCAATATCGATGTGATCGATCAATGCATCCACGTCCAAAGCCCGCACAACCATAGGGCCGTCTCCCTCGGCACCAACAAAGTGCGCGAACGCAGAACTGGTGTCCACGCGCGTACGAAGCATCGGATGTGCCTGCGCTACCTGCTGCAGGGCCTGTTCCAAGTCCTCCACAGCGACTGGCCCCAGATCCAAGCGGCGCGCCTGCACAAAGCGGTCGCTCATGCCTCTTTCCATCTGCCTGCGCAGCATCGCCGGGATGGGGAAAGCCCCCGAGATCTCCTGGTGCCCGTCCTTGGGCAGGGCTTCTTCCTGGCTCTGCCTTGTTTCCTGGATTTTCTGCTGGGTGGCCTGCGGCGTGACCCGCTCGGCAATCTTGCGTGGCGTGCGGCCCAAGAAGAAGTCCCGCGGAGTCACGTTGAGATCAGCGCGCGCCAGCGCGTGAGTAACGCGGATGGCAAGAATACTGTCTCCACCTAAGCGGAAGAAGTCCGAGTCCGGCTCCACCTCGGCGCGGTCCAAGCGAAGTGCATCAGCAATTGCCTGCGAGATCGCCTCCACCAGATCCGAGGTGCCCGAAGCCTGCTGAGCAGCAGGAATCTCACCCAGAAGGTCCAGGATCGCGCGCTCATCCCGCTTGCCATTGATGGTCTGCGGCACCTGCGTACTCACCGCGAATAGCTGCGGAACCATGTAGGCAGGGAGCGCGTCTCGGGCCGCTGCGGCAGCTCGGGAGGTGATCGCCTTTGCGTCGGCACGAGAATCCGTAATCAACAACGCACCCGGCACCTGGCCTTCGGGCAGATCGACGACCACCACGGTGGCCTCCCGCACACCGCTGACCTTCTCCAGCGCGCTCTCGATCTCCCCCAGCTCCACGCGATAACCGCGCAGCTGCACCTGCCTATCGGCGCGGCCCACGTAATCCAGATGACCGTTGTTCAGCACCTTTGCCATGTCATTGCTGCAGTACATCCGCGCGCCGCCGCCAACGAAAGGATCGGCCACGAAGCGGGAGGCCGTGGTAGAAGCAAGCCCCCAATAACCCGCGGTGACCTGCGGCCCGGCAACGTACATCATGCCGGTCTCTCCAGGCTGCACCGGCTGTAATTGCGCGTCCAGAACATAGGTACGCAACCCGTCCATCGGGCGGCCGATCGGGCTGCGGGCCTCCCCTGCATTCTCGGAGCATTCGTGTGCTGTGACGTGCACTGTCGTCTCCGTGATGCCATACATGTTGATAAACCGAACATTCGGATGAGCACTGCAGTAGGCAGCCTCCGCGCGGGCCTCCAAGGCCTCGCCGCCGAAGATCACCGTGCGCACCGCAGAGTCCTGCCCGAGGTGCGGCTCCAACGCGGCAAAGGCGGTTGGGGTCTGGCTCAGCACCGTGATGGCTTCGGCACGCAACACCTCTGCGGCATCCTCGGGCGAGCGCATCAGCGCATACGGCATCACCACGGCACGCCCGCCGGAGCTCAGCGCTGCCCACATCTCCCACACCGAAAAGTCAAAGGCGAAGCTGTGGCTGATCGACCACACGTCCTCCTGCGAAAACTCCACGTGGCTGCGAGCATTGCCCAGCATCGCGGTCACGTTGGCGTGTGTGACGGCCACGCCCTTCGGCCGCCCTGTGGAGCCGGAGGTGTAGATCACGTAGGCGATGTCATTGGCACGGGCCACGCTTGCCGACCGGCCCGCAGGCGGCTTCGCTTCCCCGCTCATCGTCTGTTCACTGACCACGAGGACGGGACAATCTACCAGCTCAGAGACCATTTTTTCCGCGCTGGGAGACACCAGCACGGCATCGGGCTGGCAATCCTCCAGGATCAATTCCACCCGCGCTTGCGGGGACAACGGATCCACGGGAACGTAGGTGCCGGCGGACATCGTGGTCGCCAGAATGGCCGCAACCTGCCACGCATCGCGCTCCATGAGCAGGGCTACTCTCGGGGTGTGGATGGCAACCTTCCGGTCCAGCACAGCGCGTATACGCTGAGCGGCGTCGTCTAGTTCTTCGTAGGTCCAATGCTCCGCAGCACCGTCTTCTCCGATGCTGGTCAGGGCGGGCCGGTCGCGGGAGTGCTCGAAGCTGCGTCGCCACAAAGAAGGAAGCGTGTCCACACCAGATACCGCACCCAACGCCTCTGCAACCTCACCCACGGTCGCCACCGCACCGGATTCAGACAGCAAAGAATCCACACTCACCGCGAGCATCTGCGCGATCCTTTCGGCACGTACCTCGGTGATTCGCTGCGGATCGTAGATCAGGCGCAGTGGGTGCTCAGCGGAAGGGTTGACCACGACGGACAGGGGAAAGTGCGGCGCGCCATTGTTGCGCACGTCAGCAACCTGTAGTGGCGAGCCGGGGCAGCCCACGTCCTGTGGAGATAGCGGCACCTCCACCACCATCAACGTATCCAGCAGTTCGCTGGCGTTGGTTCCCAGGTCGCGGGCAATATCAGCCAGGCTGACGTGCTGCACATCGCGGACCTGATTGTTGTGATGGACCATGGCGTGCAGCATGCTGGTCACCGGCAGGGTGGGATCAGATTGCCCCGGCGCGACCACCGGGATGGTGTTGAGCTGCATGCCCACGGCATCGGCCACGCCAAGAACGGGAATGTCACGGCCGGAAACGGAAGTGGCAAACACCACGTCAGCCCCAGGTTCGCAGCCCACCAAGGTGCGAAGGACCAGCCCCCACGCCGCGTGCACCACATCCGGCAGGCCCACACCCGCTGCCCGAGCACGCTCAGACAAGCCAACAGTCCGCGGATCGTCTACCAGCAACTCCCGGCGCTCGAGCGAACTCGAAGGATTAGGGCACAGCACCGTGGGGCGTACCTCGCGCATTTCCTCGCGCCAGACGGACATATCGGCTTCCGCGTCTCTGCGCGCCACCCATCGCACGCTGCCGGCCATTCCGGCGTCCGGGTCGTAGCGCGGGATTCGGGCATCGTCATCCCGGTAGATCTCCAGGAGATCCCGCAGCATGATGGGCACGGACCATCCGTCGGCGATCAGGTGATGCACCGTCTGGATCACGGCGATGTCCTGGCCACACACCGCACCATCGACACTGGTCGGGAGCACAACGGTCCATCGCATGAGCGGCTCGGGCGCGGCATCACCGGGCGGCTGCAAGGAGATTCCCCGCGAGAGGTCATCAGCGGCAATCTCTTCCGTACGCTGCACGAGCCACCCGTCTAATCCAGGCCCAGCCAACTCGGCAGGCACCGTCACGTCCCGAAAGTCCACCCGCAAATGCTCGGCAATCCCCGGATCAATCACGGCAACCACATCGCCACCGTCAGTTTCCCAAGGGCGGGTGCTCAGTGCGGGGTGGCGTCGGATCAAATTACGCGCAGCGCGGGCGAATCGCTCCCGGTCAAACGGTTCGCTGCATTCCACCCGCAAGACCTGTTGCTCCACATACGAGCTGGCCGATTCCTCGAATAGCGAGTGGAAGTACATGCCGTGCTGCAGCGGGGTCAGCGGCAGCACGTCCTGCAGCTCCGCGGAGCTCTGCGCAGTGATTCGTGCCAGGTCCGCAGAGTTCACGGGTGCGGGGGCAACGTCGCCCACGGACAACACGCCGTGATCGGCAAGCGCTGCCACCTCGCGCAATGCCACATCCCAGTGCGCGACCAATTCGTCGATCCGTTCGGGGGAGATCCTGCCGCGCGCCCAGGAGATCGTGGTGCGCAGGACGTATCCCTCGCCGGTGTCTTCGGCGATCGCGTTGAACTCCAGCTCGCGGACCAACGGCTGGTCCGGGTCGCGTTGCTCGCCGAGTTGGCCGGTGGAACCCGCGGGAGCGAAATCTTGTGCTCCTGCGGATACGCGCCCCAAGTAGTTGAACAGCACCTGTGCCTGCGGAGGGGTCTTCGCGGACTGATGCAACCAGGTGTGGGCCTGGTAAGGAACGCCGTTGCCGGGGATGGCCGCGAGCTGGTCTTTCACTGCGTTGAGTGCCAGCGCTAGCGGGGCGATGCTGCCCTCGACCTCTGTGGAGGCCTCCTGCACTGCCGCCCGGGTGGGGTCGATCAGCATGGGATATAGGCAGGTGAACCAGCCCACCGTGCGTGAAAGGTCTGCTTCCCTGCCCTGTGGCCCGGGTACGAATCGGGTTTCGCGGCCGTGCCCCTCCATCTCCACCAGGGTCCATGTTTGTTTGTTTCGACGCCAACGCGCCAACGCCACGCTCAATGCCGTAAGCAATACGGAATTCGCCCCCGTGCGGAAAGCGTGGGGCACCGCACCCAGTAATTCGTCCGTGATCTGCACTGATGCCTCATGTACCACGCTGCGCTCCTCACGGACTGTGGGCGCTTTCTCGGGACTATCAGCAAGCGCTGGCACCTGCGGGTCCCGCAGAGGTTCATCTGCACTCGGCAATGGGGGCAGGGAACTATTGGCATCCTCCGCGAATTCGCCAGTATCAACGGCCTGTTGCAGCAGCTGCGTCCATCGGCGCAGGGACGTCCGCTCCGGCGCGAGCTGTTCCCCGCGATACGCCGCGGCGAGGTCCTCGCCGATAATGTTCCATGACACGCCATCGACCACCAGGTGATGCACCACAAGGCGCAATCTTCCGGGCACCAGCCCAGCCGCTACCACCACTCCGACTGCCGGATCCAGCAGTTCAGAAAGCGCAGCGATGTCCGTGGTGGGGTGGATCGCCACCGCTTCTTCGGCAGATTCCTCCGGGAGTTCCAGCCGCAAGGGATTCCGCTGCACACGGGCCCGCAGTGCAGGGTGCGCCTGCAGCACGTCAGCCACCATTCGCCCGGCCAGCTGCGCATCCACATCTTCTGGAACTGAAAACTCCACGGACTGAATGAAGCCGTCCACGTGATCAGTAATGGAATCGAACCAGCGCAGAATCGGCAGCGACTGCACCTCACCGGTTGGTTCATCGTCTGGATCCTGCACGAAGGTTCCGCGCTCTTCGGCGCACCGAGCCAGTTGCTGTGGAGTGCGCGCAGAGAAAATATCTCCCACACTCACCTCCACCCCGCGCCGTCCCAGAGCCGAGACCAGGGTGATGGCCCGCAGGCTATCGCCACCGATATCGAAGAAGTCCGTCTCCGCACCCACCGCGCTAACCCCCAATGCTTCAGCCATTGCCTCCGCGAGCAGAGCAACGGTTTCCCCGTCACGTTCAGCATCGGCCGGGGCATCAGTGAGCGAGCTCCAATCAGGTTCCGGCAGTGCCTTCCGATCCACTTTTCCGTTGGCCGTCCGCGGCAACTCATCCATGACGGTGATAATCGCGGGCACCATGTATTCGGGCAGTACCTCGGCACACCAACTACGGATCGCAGCACCCACGAGGCCCGCAGTCACCGTCACGTAGCCCAGCAGTCGCCCCTCCCGAGCAATCACGCTCGCCGCCTCCACATCTGGGTGTCCCACCAGCGCAGATTCCACGTCCTCCAACTCCAGACGCATGCCACGGATTTTCACCTGATTATCGGCCCGCCCCACGAATTCCAGCGAGCCGTCGTTGTGCCGGCGCACCAGGTCTCCCGTGCGGTACATCCGGGTTCCGTCCGACGCAAACACATCCGCAACAAAGCGGCTGGCCGTGAGTCCTGGGGCATTGATATACCCCTTGGCCAGCAGGAATCCGGCCACATAGAGTTCACCAATTTCTTGGTCTGGAACCACCCGCAGGTGCTCATCGAGCACATAGAGCCGACAGTTGGGATTGGCCACACCGATGCTCGTGTTGAGGCGATCCTCGTCGTCACGGTAGATGACGTGGGAGACACCGATGGTAGCTTCCGCTGGCCCGTACCCGTGGTACAGCGGGATGGCCAGCTGCTGGCGAAAGCGACGGAACAGCGCCTGGGTGAGCATCTCTCCGCCACACCAGACATGCCGCAAGCTGTCTAATAGATTCGTGCCTTCGGCCTGTTTGAGCATGACGTCGAGAACACTCGAAACCAGATACGCAAACGTCACGCCCTCGCGATGGATGAGGCGGGCCAAGCGTTGGGGGTCTTGCTCCACGCCCGGCGCGGCCACCACCACGCGGCCCCCGCAAACCAGCGGCAGGAAGATCTCATTGATGGAGATATCAAAGGCCAGCGGTGCCTTGAACAGGGAGGCATCATCGCGGCCGAAGAACAGGATCTGATCGCGCTGCCAGAGCAAGCGCTCCACGATCGCACCGTGGCGGATCATTGCGCCCTTTGGGCGGCCGGTGCTGCCAGAGGTAAAGATGACGTACGCAACGCTGTCCGTGGACGGCGGGGTGAACAGCTCGCGGGTGGCATCGAGGTCGAATAGCGCGTCTTCGGTGAGCGCGCAGTTGTCCGGCGTGAGTACGAAGCTCAGGCTGGCATCGTGGGTGACGGATTCCCGGCGCGCCTGCGGCCACGAGGGGTCTAGCGGGACAAAACTGCCACCGGCGAGCAACGTGGCGACGATACCCACCACCATCTCCGCGCTGCGCGGCAGGGAGATTCCCACACTCTGACCAGCGTCAATACCGTGTTCCCGCAAATTTCGCGCTACAGCAGTTGCATGGGCGACGAGCTGCGCATAGGTCAGTCTGTGCCGGTCATCCACCACTGCGAGCGCATCCGGGGTCTCCTGCGCATGCTGCAGGAGCAGGCTAATCAGGTCCGGGCGATCGCGATCCTGATCCGTGTCATTCCATATGCGCTGCTGGGCGATCCGATCCTGTTCACTGCGGCCATGACCGATGACGGCGCCGCCATCTCGAGAAGCAAGCGTATCGCCAGAGGAAAACGGAGTGTGAGCAGACGATCGGGTGGGCACAAAGAGCCTTTCGGTTGATGGGGAAACAGGGAATCAGACGCGGATGGCGGACGTCGGGCTAGGTGTCAGCCAACCTCAAGCGGAGCACGGCTCGGGAAAATCAGCCTGCGATCAGGTGCGAAGAATCCCGATGTTGCTCGGAGCGGAGATCTTCATCCGCCGGCGCACGATGCGTGCGTTGCTGACCCGTGATGGCCTCCACCAGTTCCCCGGAGCGGGTCGCGATGTTGGAGAGCAACGTGGAACCGAGTCCATGCGTGGCCTCAGTTGCTCCCTGCACGAAGAGTCCTGGCACGCGCTCGCCATTGAGCACGGCGCCGTAATCCCTAGTGACGGTGAATTCTTCACTGCCGTGACTATCAGCGTGAATCCCCGCAAGACCGCGAGATCGGAAGCCCGTGGCGCACACCACCACGTCAAAGTTTTCTGTCACCACGTCTCCGGTTACTCGGTGGCGAATGTCCACGTCGACGCTGCCGTCGGAACAATTACGCGCACCGAGCACCTCCGTGGTCCGGCGAATATCGAGCCGCTGACGCCCGGTGACGCTTTCCCGATACTGACGGTCGTGGAGCTCATCGAGGAGCTCAGATTCC
The DNA here is from genome assembly GCF_001812845.1 of Corynebacterium sp. HMSC065H09. Taxonomy (NCBI): domain Bacteria; kingdom Bacillati; phylum Actinomycetota; class Actinomycetes; order Mycobacteriales; family Corynebacteriaceae; genus Corynebacterium; species Corynebacterium sp. HMSC065H09. The sequence continues at coordinate 4,919 of NZ_KV810592.1, read as the reverse complement.
ACGCAGGCGTAATTGGTGTACCGGTGGCGGATCAACAGCTCGTTGCGGATCGCATCGGGCGCATGGAAGAAGTCATCAACGGCCTCCGGGTCGAACACCCGATTGGCGAAGGGGCTGTCATCGGCGGGGATGAAGCCGTAGCTGTTCAAGCTGCCCGTGACGGTATCGATATGCGGGCAATCGTGGAAGTACCGGATGGCCTCGGCTGCGGACTGGCCCGCGCCGATCACCAAAGCTCGGCGGATATCCCACCCACTGTTCAGCAGCTTCTTGGTGCGCGGGAGCAAATCGATGTTGTGGAAGATGCGCGAGGTGTCCAAGGAGCTGTCCTCTGCCCACGCAGGCATCTTGGCTTCCAGCCCGCGGGCAACCACCACGTTGCGGCAGCGAATGGACTCCGACTGCTGAGCTCGCTGCCCTTCGGACTCACCGCTTCCTAACTTCCTGCGGACGTGCACCACAAAACGAGCTCCGTCTGCGGCCAGTTCCGGAAGCGTCTCGATGGACGTCACGGTGGTGTTGTACTGCGTGTCCACGGTGATGTGATCCGCGATCCATCGGAGGTAATCGGCGAATTCCACGCGTTCCGGGGTGAAGGTTTGGCGGTTAATGAAATCAATCAAGCGGTCGCTGTGATGCAAGTAGTTGATGAAGCTGAAGCGGCTCTGCGGATTGCGCACCGTAACCAGGTCTTTAAGGAAGCTGATCTGCATGTTGGATCCTTCGAGGAGCATGCCTGGGTGCCAGTTGAATTCCGGGCGGGCTTCCACAAAGAGTGCATCGAGTTCTGGAGCTTGCTCTTCGATAGCTACCGCGAGCCCGAGGTTTCCGGGGCCGATGCCGATCCCGACGATGTCGCGGACGGAATTTTCGTGGGTACTGCGCTCTGCGGATGTCTGAGCTTGACGATCGATGATGGTCACTATGGCCTCTCTGTAGGATGCGCCAACCAACTTCTTAGGGTAGGCAATGCAAAGGGTAGGCTAACCTATCTTCTATTGCTCAACAACCCCCTAGCGGGAATTGCTCACCCCGCGTCCGCAAACTCCCAGCTAGAGGCTTCACATCAACTACGTCCTCGGCTACCGACTGGAAGGCCCTCCCCACACACAGGACCACCGTGGTACGCCCGCGGCGAATATCTCTCACCGCACGCGCCACTTTCATGCCCGTCATTGAATCCACTGACGAGACCGGATCAACCATCACCAACATCTCCGGCTCAGCCAGTAGCGCTCGTGCCAATCCCAGCCGCTGCCGCTGACCACCGGAAAGATTGCGCGCACCTTCGGTCAGCTCGTGATCCAATACCCCGGCTGAATGAGCCGCCCCCGGCGCCAGTTCATCGAGCCCTAAGGCGTTAAGAATGTCTACTGCATCCTCCGCCCTGCCCTCTCCAGAGCTCCGCAGCACCGCCTGCCCCACTGTGTCCCCAAACAATGCCGGCTTCCGAGGCTCGGCAAGCACAGCGGAACGCACATCGTCTACCGAGATCTCGCAAATATCGCGCCCCCGGATCCACAGTTGTTGAGTTTGTGGCCTAGTCAGGGAGCCAAGCTCCATCGACTCCCCCGCGACCAACGCATCCACCAGAGCATCTGCCCATGCGGCTGAACAGTGCACCACCGTCAGTCGCCCCTCTGCGAACGCCACGGAAGCCTGCTCTGATCCCTCGACCTCGCCGTCTCCTTCGGCCTCACCGTCTCCACCGCGCATGGAAATGGCAGGCGTGCCAATCTGAGCAGATGGCACGCCCTGCCCCTCACGCAGCCGCTGAGCTTCCGCCACGCGCTGCAGCCTCCGAACGGAAGCCCTCGCCAATCCAATGAAGCGCGGCATTCTGCTGCACTGCCGCATCGGCTCCGCGATAAATTGTGACAGCGCCACCACGGTGACCAACTCCCCCAACGTCACATCGCCGGAAATGGTTCGATAGCCCGCGTACAGGCCCACCGCACTCAGCAACAGCACATTGCTGCCCATCGCCACGGCTTCATAACCTCCGCTGACCCACGCGAGCTTCCGAGCATCCGCACACGCCTCTTCAGATTTACGCGCATATCCACGGTAGGCCGGATGCGCGCCAGCCACTCCCGAGATCACCGGCAGCCCCTGCAGAATGTCGGTCATGCGCGCGGTCACTCGCGCGAGCAGAGTTTGTTGCCGCTCCGCGCGGCGTTCAATGATCTGAGACAGCCGGTGCAGGACTATCAACACCACCGCGCTGAGCACCAACACCACCACTCCCAGTGGCAGATCAATCAGCGCCAGAACAATCGTGCAGAAAATGGCTCCCACCAGCGCACTGATCCCCACCGGGACCACTTCGATGATGTCTACCGCCTGCACCACGTCTTCACCCACCACCGTGGGCAATTCCTGGCGAGGCAGACTGTCCGCATCGTCGGAATGCCCACCATGGCTCACCACCTGCGAGGTGATGCCTGCCCGCAATTCACATACGTTCCGAGCCGACGTAGCCTGCAGTATCCGGAACCCTGTCTGCCAGCTCACAGACACCGTCGCCAGCGTAGCGCCTAAGGCTGCGATTCCACCCACCAGGTGCCACACATTCTCGCTAGCGATAAGACTGTGCGCCAACCATCCCAGTAACACCGCAATCATGGCTTCTGCCACGTGGTAGATGCTCAGCAACAAGCCACTCAGAGCCATCGCGCGAGAATTTTTTCTGACCAGCCCGCGCAGCGTCACCACCTTGTTGTCAGACACGCGCCTGCCTCCCCTGCTCATTCCAGGCGGTCCACATATCGGCATATGTTCCGTTTCTTGCTGCCAGCTCCTCGTGCGTACCTGTTTCCACCACGCGCCCGCGCTCCATCACCACCACGCTATCGGCGGAGGTTGCTTGGCTGAGCCGGTGCGCAATCACCATCGCCGTCCGTCCGCGGATCGCCGCGCGGGCAGCGTCCTCCAAGGACATCGAAAAGGCCTCGTGTGATTGCTGTGTTTCCTCGAGGTCACCGTCATCTTCGGCCGTTGATTCGTCAAGAATGACGACGCCAGCCCGAGACAATGCCACCCTGGCCAGCGCCAGACGCTGTGCCGCCACCGCATCTACGTGCAGGCCCCCTTCGCCCAGCATTGTGTCTAAGCCCTGCTTGTCGCCATGGGACAAGGATGTGCACCAATCTTCCGCACCGGTTCGGCGCAGCGCATCCCATATTTCTGCGTCGCTGGCACCTTCGGCTGCCAGCAGGAGATTATCGCGCAAACTCATCGCGAAGACGTAGTTTTCCTGGGAGGCAACGCAAAAGATCGAGCTTCTTTCTTGCGCACTCATTCCCACCACGTCGCACCCCCCAACGGTGATCACACCCGGCTCTGCCATCTCGAGGGTTCCAGAGACAATTTCCGCAACCGTGGACTTGCCAGCTCCCGATCCGCCGACCACGCATACCGTGCACCCCGCAGGGATGTGGAACGCCAAGTCATGCAAGATCTCTGGGCCATCCTCGTACCGATAATTCAGGCCCTTGACCTCTACAGCTGGACTCTGCCGATGCGAGGAGTAGTCATCAATCGGCTGTGGCGTATCCGCACCCGCGGAGCGAATGAGTCCCACGATGCGCCCCAAGGCCGCCCCGCTGCGCTGCAGTTCATCAAAGGTGAACAGAATCGTGCCGATCGGCACGAACTGACGGTGGAACAGAATCAACGCTGCCGAGATCTCGCCCACCGTCACCGCATCTTCGCGGAAGAGCAACCAGCCTACGACAGACAGGGCTGACAACCCCATGAACTCCGCGAAGTTCTCCCGCGCCACCAGCCCGGAAAACACACGAAACGCAGCGATTGATTCGTCCCGCGAAGCCTGCGCGTAGCGCCTGGTGAGACCTTGGCGGCTATCCACCAGCCGATGCGAACGAACCGAACGAATGCCCTCCATAGAACCTTGCAAGGAACCGATGACACCGGCTTCTAATTCGCGTTGGCGTCGATACAAAGGGGCAGAACGAGGAAGATACCATCGCAACCCCAGCGCATAGAACGGAATCCCGCACAGCCCCGCCAACGCGAGGCGCCAATCCAACCCCGCTATTCCAGCGCTGGCCACCACGACCATCACCAGCGCGCTGAGGGTCGATGGAACCGACTTGCGGGCACTGCTCACCAGCGCGGCGACATCCGCACCAACTCGGCCCAGCACCTCTCCCCGGCCCAGGGACTCCACCGTGGTGGAAGGCAGATTCAGCACCGCGGCGACGGCGCGCTCACGCAACTTCGCAACTACCTGGGCAATCGTCACACCCGTCAGCGCCTCCGCAAGGCCAGCGACAACGGCAGTACCAACACACGCCACGGCAGCCCACACAATCACCTTCAGCACGCCAGACTTGCCGTCACCGGCGGCTACCGCATCGATGACGCTGGCCAGCAGATAAATGGGCACCAGAGAGAGCAAGGCACCGGCGAAAGTGAACAGCACCGCACTAATTGCTGGAGTTGCGGTGCGACGGAGCAGGCGGCCAATCTCCGCAGCGGACTCACCAGGCAAAGCAGTGGGAAGTACGGCACTCACTTAAGCGTGAGACTTTCCTGCCGGTTGCAAGGTGGTCCACTCGCGGTCGATGAACTCCATCGCCTCGTCCCGCGATACCCCGCCGTCTACGCCACGGGAAGGGTCTCCCAGAGCCACGGTCCATCCGTCTGGCACGGCGGCGAACGTAGGCCACAACGAGTACTGTCCCTCGTCGTTGATAAGGGCGAAGAAGCTGCCCTGTTCGTCATCAAACGGGTTGCTAGACAACACGCGCTCCTTGTCTCATGATGCGGAAATAACGGGTTTATGGGCTGCGTTGGCCAAAGTGGTGGCACAAGTGCAGCAAGCGTGAATTAACTTAGCATAACCTAATATGCGGCTTTTGAGGGTTAAGTAAAGAAAAGTGTGTCCGCATGCC
>NZ_KV810591.1:0-4354 GCF_001812845.1 Corynebacterium sp. HMSC065H09 | reverse complement strand
TCCATGATGCAATGACCGCCTGACCCTACCAGCCAATTTTCGGGCCAATTTTGACATAAACGCAGTCAGTAACTTCCATCGCCCCACCGCCCCCAGCCATAAACGCTGTCACCGCCTGAACCTACCTCCTCCAAAAACCAAAAACCGCAACCTTTGGCCACAGTAAAACTGCGACTTCAGATTGCGGTTTTGGCAATAAATGAGGAAGCTATTTGCTTCGCGCTAGCCTAAATAAGGCTTAGCCCTGACGGGCCTTGAAGCGCGGCTCCTTCTTGTTGATCACGTAGACCTTGCCACGACGGCGCACGACCTGAGCGCCCGGCTTGTTCTTCAGCGACCGAAGGGACTTGCGGACCTTCATTCGGGCGCTCCTTTCTACTCGGCTCCGAAACGGGAATGTGCACACTGCACTCTCCCCGGACAATCACCCCAGTGACTGCCTGGCAACGCACCCTTCCTGATAATCCGAAGAAATATCAAAGAGGATGCGTTACGACACGAGTTGCCATACTACCTAATAAGCGGAATAACTCCAAAAATCCGGGGGAAAAATGTTCTTTGACGGGCAACCCCAAGATCGCGACTCCCCACGTTGCAACTGCTTCCACTTCTCTACTTGGCAGCGGCAATCATGTACTCGCGGACCTCGGCAAGCGTCTTACCTGAGGTCTCCGGCACCGCCTTGATGGTGAATACCAGCGCAATTGCGCCCGTAATGGCAAAGAAGAAGAACGACCACGCACCACCGACAGCATCCACCATCGGAAGAAAAGCCTGCGCCACAAACCAATTCGCAACCCATAGCGCGAGCCCTGCCAGCCCCATACCCAGGCCACGAGCCTCTGTCGGGATGATCTCGGAAATCAGGAGCCAGGTCGCCACCGACACAGCCGCCTGCTGAAACACGATAAATACGGTCATCAGCAGAAGCGACATCATGGCACCCGTCGAAGAGTTACTCGACAAACCATAGACGGGCGCCAGCACGAGCAGCGAGCTTGCACAGCCCACCAAACCGATAATCAGCATTCGCCGACGACCAACGCGGTCAATGATGCTCATACCAATTGCACACGAAATCACCGAGGCGATACCGATGATGATGGAGGTATAGACAGAGCTTTCCGTCGACAAGCCAACCTTGTTCATCATCGTCGGCGCGAAATACATAATCGCGTTCGCGCCCGTGACCTGTTGCGTCACACCAATGAGCATCGCAATAATGACGGTGCGTCGCACCCACGGGGTTTTCACGGCAAGGCGCTCGGCTGCACGCTGATCGGCGCTTGACGACGCCTCATCAACGGCAACCTCAGCCAGGGTCGCCTCATCTCCCTGCATCTGACGCAGCACGGCCAGCGCCTTGCCCTCCTGTCCTCGACGGACGAGGTAGGCCGGAGTGTCCGGCAGAACCAGCATGCCGATGAGCAGCACGATGCCGGGGACAGCGCCGAGTCCAAGCATGAGTCGCCAGTTACCGGAGGAGGCTAGGGCGGAGTTGGTGAGGAACGCCACCAGCTGACCAATCACGATCATCAGCGAGTTCAGGCTGACCAGGCGTCCACGCACATGCGGTGGTGCCATTTCGGAGATGTACATCGGTACGACGATGGAAACACCACCGATACAGACGCCGAGCAAAGTACGCGCAGCACCCAGCGAAAACGCACTAGTAGCGAAAGCACACCAGATACTGCCGATGATGAAGCCGACCGCTCCGAGCAGGATGGTGCCACGGCGCCCCAGGGAGTCCGCTACGCGACCGCCCAGGAACGCACCGATAGCCGCACCGACCAAGAGCATGGCGGTGACAGTGGACTCCTGTCCTGGAGTCAGCTCAAAAGAGCGCTGGATATACAGCAGCGCGCCCGAGATGACACCGGTGTCGTAACCAAAGAGGAGGCCGCCCAGAGCGGCGATGATAGCCACGGCTATCGACCGAGTTGTGGTGGTTTCCCGGTTCGGTCCAGTCTTATTCTGTTCGGTTGTACTCACGCTGGAAATCTTGCCACCGTCCGGCCAAAGACCCCCTATCCGAACAGCACTTACTCGATAAAGATGAGAGTTTTGGCACTCTTCTGGCAGGAAAATCATCCCTTTTCCCGTCCTGAACTAGCGGTAGAGTGAGGCTCATGACACCAGTAGGCACACAGGATTTCCCACACCCCCTCCAGTCGGAGATTATTAACGACCTCCACGTCCAGCCCACCATCAATGCCGCCGAGGAAATCAGCCGCCGAGTCGATTTTCTCTGCGATTATTTCCGCACCGCGCACGCCAAGGGATTCGTGCTCGGAATTTCTGGCGGCCAAGACTCCACGCTGGCCGGGCGTCTAGCGCAGTTGGCCGTCGAAAAGCTTCGCGACGGCGGTGAGGATGCCACTTTCATTGCCATTCGCCTCCCCCACGGCGTCCAGGCCGATGAGGACGACGCACAGGTGGCACTGCAATTCATTCAGCCTGACCAAAGGCTAACTATCGATATCGCACCGGCCACCGCCGCGATAACCACCCAGGTCACCGATGCCCTGGCCGGCAGCGCTATCAGCGATTTCAACAAGGGAAATATTAAGGCCCGCATGCGAATGATTGCCCAGTACGCAGTGGCGGGTGTTGACGGCGCTTTGGTCATCGGCACAGATCACGCCGCGGAGGCGGTCACCGGCTTCTACACCAAGCACGGCGACGGCGCCTGCGACCTCGTCCCGCTGCAGGGGCTGAGCAAGCGCCAGGGCGCGGCCTTACTCCGTCACCTCGGCGCACCAGCCAGTACGTGGGAGAAGGTGCCGACGGCCGACCTGGAAGAAGACCGCCCTGCGCTTCCCGACGAAGTTGCGCTCGGGGTGACCTATACCGCCATCGACGACTACCTCGAAGGCAAGGCTGTCTCAGATGAGGATGCCGCGCGAATCGAGCACCTCTACTCCATTTCCCGGCACAAGCGAGCCGTCCCGCCCGGACCGGCCGATTCCTGGTGGCGCTAGGCTACTGCCCCGGGCCACCGATCTAGCGTCCCGGACAGAGCAGCAAACCCCTTAAGAGAAGGCCTCCGCGCCAGCGTCCCAAATAGCCCCAACTGCGGCCAAGCTGTCTGCCGCACCGGCTTCGGCGCTGGGTTCCAGCGCAGGTGAACCATCCTGGACCAGCTCGGCGGTCACCAAACCGTGGGCGAACGCCCACATGGCCAATCCCTTAGGCTCATCGCCGGCAACCTTAATGAATGCATCGCGAATCCAGGCATCCAACGACGAAGGCGAGACGACATTCACGAAATTAGTGCGACTCATCAGCCGGTAACCATGCGGATCGTCGAGAACTGCCTGGCGGTACGCCTGCAGCAGAGACGCCGAAGTGCATTCCTCATCAATGGCAGCATGAATACGCTTGCCCAGATTCTCGAGGCTCTCGGTCAGCAACAGCTGAAGGAGCTCTTCTTTACCGCTGATGTGCTTGTACAGCGATGGCGCCTTCACATCGAGCCGCGCCGCTAGGCGGCGCATGCTGATAGCACTCCAGCCCGATTCGCGCAGCATCGCGCGCGCTTCATCTACGATCTTCTGCATACGTGGAGACTGCCTGCGCACATCGGGCTGCGCTGGCACCCCATCGGTCGATTCTATGGTGCACGTCACATTTGCGACTGTAACGGGTTGAATCTCACTTAGGGCGCTTTTGGGTAATTTAACCCAACAATTTTTAAAAAACAGCTAACGGCGGTGCTCAGTCACTAAAAGCTGCCTTTGCACGCTGCTATCTCTGCTTCACGACGGAGCCCCACCGTCGTAAAGCAAAAGTGCCGTATGCCACCGCTACACTTCGTAGCGATTCGGCTCCTCCCCGAGGTGGAAATGGCGACCCGAAACATCGTTCGGGGTAATGCGCACGTAGTTGTACTTTAACGTCGGCAGCCAGGGCTTCAGCGGCAGCTCATCTGCAGCGTTAATATCCGCGCGGGAGGTGAGAACCTCTGCGTCACCCTTTACGATGACCGACCAGGCCTTCTGAGCATCCTTGTCAACAAAGTCGGCCTCAAAAAGAACATCGTGGTTCAGAGAAACAGTAAAGAGCTTCGACCCCTCGGCAGTGCGGAAGTAAATGCTTCCCTCATGAACGACGTAGTTCAGCGGGAAAAGGTCCATATCGTCTTTACGACGAACAACCAGTCGCCCAAAAGTCTGCGTAGCCAGCAGCTCAAGGGATTCTTCGGTGGACAGTTTCTGAATAACAGAGTCGTTGTTTGCCATACCCCCAGTATTCCACCGTTCAGACAAAGTTGCTACAGCCATACGGATTACCAATCATTGAGGTAAACGGCGAGCACGGGTTAAGTAAAGAAAAGTGTGTCCGCATGCCA
>NZ_KV810590.1:7047-72182 GCF_001812845.1 Corynebacterium sp. HMSC065H09 | reverse complement strand
TCTGGCACTTGACAAAAACATAGGGACACCCCCCTACTCAACCTTGACAATCAAAACTCGACCGACCGTAGCTGTTTGCCGATTAGAGGAATTAAGAACTTGCAGAGTTATTGCCCCTGGTGTCAGCGCTAAAACACCAGACAGACTCATCAGATTGCTGCGACTTGAATGCACGAATCGAGCTAGACGTTCGCCTCCACGGTTGATGTCCAGAAAAAACGACTCTGCGTTTGCCGCTCCATTAATCGCAGAGAACGACACCAACACCGCATAGAGCCCACTGTCCGTAACGCTGGCTGATGCAACATCGACATCTAAGTAGGCACCTATTTGTGTAGAAACCTGTTTGTCTAGTATTGGAGCGCTGACCCCGCCGCCGATTTTTCCTACGATATTTCCGAGTTGAATGCTCAATTTATACCTCTTTGAGTGCGTGGATTTCGCCGGTTGCGAGGTTGAGGACGTTGTCTGTGGCGACTGCGTTTGCGGGTGGCCTCCAGGTGGTTTTTCCGTCCCACAGCCACATCGCCGGGCGGGAGTTCACACGCGCCGCGACCATATCCTCCACATACGCCTTTGTTGTGGCATCATCATCAGCCTGTGGGGTAGCCGTTTTCACCTGGCCGCCCTCGGTTCGCTGCACTAGAGAACCAGCGGTCACAGACTCCGATACCGGCTGTTTGTCCAGCTTGTCGGCCAACCCTGGCACGGTTGGCGCGTCCCACGTACCCGCAAGGTCACCCGCAAGCTGCACGCCACCAGCGACCTGCGATGTGGCACGCGGAACCGTAGTCAACGCGGAATCAGCCCGCGTCAACGACTCACGCACACCCTGCGACAGTGCTTCACGAGGCCACCCACCCTCCGGGGCACCAACCTGCGCCGACTCCGCAGCCTGCAACGCCTCATCACGCGCCTGCTCAGCACCCAAACGCGCACCACCAGCAGCATCAGCCGAAGCCCGCGCCGACTCAGCCGACACAGCAGCAGCCGACTCCGATGCTTCCGCCCCCTGCGCCGCAGACTCCGCACGCACACGATCAGCCTCAACCCGCCCAGCGACCGTAGCCACCCCGGACTGAGCCACACCCGCGCGCTCAGCGAACCCCTTCGCCGCAGAAGCCGACCCCGCAGCATTCTGCTCCGACTGCGCCGCCGACTGCGCGAACCCCGCAAGCTCCGCCCGCGTCTGGTCAGCCGCGGTAGTAGCGGCCTTACCCGCAGCTGCTTCCGCGCGGTCAGCGTCCTCCTTCGCAGACACAGCAGACGAAGCCGCACCGTCAGCGGAACCCTCCGCCGCGTCACGCGCCTGCTCAGCACGCACAGCAGCAGACTCCGCACGCTCCGTCAAGTCCGTGAACTCCCCGCGCACCAACGCCAAAGAACCATCAACAACGCGCTGCACCGAGGCCTGCGCAGCCACGGCCTCATCCCTGGCGCGCTCAGCCCCAGACTCAAACCCCGACGCACGCTGAGCCGACAACTCCGCCTGAGCAGCAGCCGCCTGCGCCGCATTCACCACAGCACTAGACGGCTGATACTCCTCAGAATTCTCGATCATGTCAGCAAGGCTGACGGTGCCGTCCGTCGGCAAATCAAACGTCCAGCTTTCGAAAACACCAGGGGCAACAAGCTCAACCGTTGTCCTGCCCGGGTCAAGCTCCCCAGTCCGAAAACGGCCACCCGACAGCGGATACTCACGACGCTCACGGGTAATCACACCACCCGCACTATTCGCACGCCGCGTCCGCGCAGAAAACACCGTGACAGTACCCTCCGTAGGGGAAAGCCCCACGTCCTTAATGTCACCAACCAGAATCGTCATACCTACTCCTCAATGTACGAACCCTCGGAGCCAGTACCACCGACACCGACCTTGTTAGAAATGTGCTGCACAACCAACCGATTATTACGCGGACCACCCAGCAGCTTGCGGGAACCGTGAATCCAGGAGACCTCAACCTTGACAACGAACCCCGCGTCCGGCACAACCACCGACGAGACGATAGTGCTGGTCTTTGTCCACACGTTCGCTTCCAGACCAACCTGCTCCGAAAACAGAGTGCCGTCCGGCCTGTACACGCGGATGCGCCACTCGACCGTGCCGTTACCAACACCAAGCGCATTGTTGCCGTAAGCCATCTGGCAGCGAACATCCCACAGGCCAGCAGCCAAAAGACGAATGCCGTTATCGTGCAACTCACAATTCCGCATCGGACCAATCTGATTCGAAAACGGCATCACACCGTGGTTGTCGCCGAACTGCAGAAACCCGCCCTTAGCGTCCATATACGCGGAACCATAATCAAGCAACGGAGACAGCAACTCAAGCGTGTTCTTCAACGCCAACTGGCCGTCCTGAAACTCATCCGCCACGTGCTCCCAGCCCGCTGGTTTCCGACCCGCAAAAATCTGCTGCAGCGGCTTCGCAATCGACTCCCGCAACCCAGCTACAAACCCGTTACGGGCTTCCTCTGCTGAACCCAGCACACCCGCCAACGCCTGCCGACGGACAAACGCCTCGTCATACGACGCCAACTGCTGCAGACCCGACGGACTCAACGAGCCCTCCGGACGCGGATTACTACCGCCAGGTGCGACACCCATCAGAATCCCCTCCTTTCTAGCTCGGCCTTAATTTCTTGCTTTGCTTGGTCATCGAGTACATCGAGCATGGCCTGCACTCTGGTTGGCTCCATGCCTTCGGGGCGAACGCCGGGTTGCTCGGCTTCTACCCATTCGCCACCTAGCGCATCCCAGACGCTGCCGTCCTCCGGTGGTTTCGGCGGCCGATAGAAAATCTGCTGCTCATCCAAATGCAGGCGCCCACCACAGCGGTAAATCTGCTCAGAAATATCCTCGAGCACCTTGCGCGGAAACAGCAGTGGTACCTGCGAGTTGGAAACGTTGACCAGCATCCACAGGAACATCTCCCGCGGATTGTCTAGATCGCAGTTATCCTGCGTTGGAATCGACATTTATATCAGCCCCAATTCCTTGATTGACGCGAAGAAATCACGAGAAAGCCCCAGTAGATAGTCCACTGGGTCTTGGTCTGTTTCTTCGTCACCAGTGGTGATTTCCCACTGGTGCGGTTGCTCGGCTGACTGGGTGAGCACAATCGAGCTGACTTGCTCAACGACCACCCGGCCTTCCTTTGAGCCGGGTATTTCCCCGCCTACACGGTCGCCGAGGAAGAAGTGTCCTTGACTGTTATCGCCGACCAGGTACGGTGCTCCGTCTTGGATGTTCATTGTGTGGGCAGTGCGCTCACGGGTCTTAAAGAACCCAGACCGCAGGGCGATGAGTGAGGACAGCGTGTAGGCCTTATCTGCCCCGTCCTCGAAGTTCTCAAGGTAGTGGTCCCAGCCGAGTTTTCTGGTTCGAAGTGGGTTTTTCACGCTCATGAAAGCGCCCAGTACATCCTCGTAGAGTGGTGCGGCTGCTCCGTCAACAATGGAGCCCAGCCCCGGCTGCAGAATAAACGACCCGAGGATGTTGAACACCAACTTAGTAGCAATACTGATACTTTCGTTGATGCCCGGAGCAGAATGCCCACCAACCGTAATCTGGCCTACCGTCGCGGGCTGCCACGTGAACCGCGTCGACGCCGCGGTGTTGTACGGCTCGTTGGTGCGGTACACCACCCACGGTTGTTTCGGAGCGATACCTAGCCAGCCGGCGAGGGTGTATTCCTCCGCGTCCTCGTAGCTCTGTAGATGTACGCGGGCTTCATCCACTAGGTTTTCGGCCAGTTCCACGCCGGTGCGGACCAGGCCACCAGCGATGGTGCCGCCGATGGCGGTCTGCTCCCACCAGCCGGACTTGTCCACGATGTCGAAAATCAGTTGGCCGTCGCGTTTCAACCCAGCGCCTGGCCACGGCTGCGGGTCTCCGGTAAACCATCGGTCCAGCTTCACCATCAACCGCCCATCCGCCAGAATGGGCTTAGCAACCTCATCGAACGTCTTGAAACGCGACGACACGATGCACCACGGCGAATCATCCAACAGCAGCGAACCGGGTTTGACTAGCATTGGCCAGTCCTTGTAGTTCAGGCCGCGCACCCAGGACTTGAAATCCAGTGGGTCGTCTGGCAATTGCCATAGGCTGCCATAGTGCCGAAACAGGTTCATGAACAGGGTCAGTTTCAGCACATAGATTGCTGGGCCTGGCATCACCCATGCTTTCGGGAACTGAACCCCAGCAGGCGTTAGTGGGTTAGGCCACAGGTCAATGTGCTTCAGCTTCTCGTAGTCATGCAGGAAGGACAGGGTGACAATACGGTCGCCGTCCTCATCCTGCTCCGACACACAATCCGAAAGAGTGCCACACCAGCGGGCACCGTCCTTATCCACGCGGATATGAACGTTTTGCTTATCCCGCTTCCAGTATTCCGCTACCCACCGGGCGATATGATGCTCGGCCGGCAGAGTGATATGCCCCGCGCCGGTATCGTTCAGCTTCCATTCAAACGACAGGTCGCGCTCACAGTACACCTGCCCGCGGTACTTCCAGTCACCGTCATAGATATGCACCGCGGGGGGCTGCCGGCGCAGGTCATCTCGCTTCTGCCTGGCCTGCATCGTCGACGAATAAATCCGCTCAAGAACAGCATGATTCGCCTCCGCCATCGTCTAGCCTCCCCACGGTCTCGTGTGCTGTGGTTCCACAATGATTTGTGCAGTCGCGCCCGCGATATTGCCGATACGCCCGTAGGTTTCACGGATAATGCGGGCAATGAAATCAAACGTCAGCTTCACTGCAATGTCGGGCACAATCGGGTCGAGCCAGTCTGGTTTCACGCCGTTGATCCACTCGGTGATTTTCTCCGCGATGTCCTCCGGCGTGAGCGCCAGGAACTCCGACAGGCCAATTGCGTCGACTAGTTTTTCTAGTTTCTCGCCAATCCAGATGCGCCACGTTGTGGGCAGGTCGAACGGCAGCAGCGGGAACGGGTCAACATAGACCGGCAACTGGGTTTCCGGTAGGTGTGGTGGGAGCTGGTTCTGGAAGAACTGTCCGTTCATCTGCGCCCACAGCAGTGTCCCGTCGTTGGTGGTAATCATTTCCTCGAACGGGTCTGTGTCCACCAGTACTTCCCGGCCGTGGGGCTGGAATGGCAGGTACACGAACCGGTCCAGGCGCTTATCAACCGGTGTTGACAGGTCAATATCTGGCAGGCCGTACTTTGCGGGCGCTGTGAGCACCCATTTTGGCCATGCAGGAACATCACCAGGATTCGTCACAGTGACACTATCCGACGCCCAGTTAGAGCCGTCGAACACGAACTCATCCGTAATTGCCTGTGACTGCCAAAACGGGTTAGCAGCCACCACCACAACCTGCATCTGCATGTTCGCCTGCTCGTGCGGGTCTAGGTTGTTCTCCACCTCCGGGGCTTCCGCTAGCCGAACGTTCAACCAGCGGCGCCCGGATAGTTCCGTGTCGCAGATGAGCTGGAACTCTCGCTCGGCAGACAGGGAGCGGCGGAAACGGGAATCCACCCGCGCCCAATCCCCGCCGGTATCCCCGGCGATATTGAGCCGCAGAACAACGTTGCGTTCCGCATAGTTGATTCCACGGAATGACTTGCCGGGCTTGCCGGCAACACCCCGATACACCGTGGAAAACGGCGCATCAAAAAGTTCACCGACAGCGCCCTCGCGCAGCCTGACTGGGGAGCTGATGGAACGCGGCCCATGAATATGCCACTCAACCCCATCGACTCCCCTGATGGTGATATTTGCCTGCTCCTTGAGCATTATCGGGCACCTACCTTCCCCTTCTTAGCCTTCTCACGGCGATACAGAGACTGCATCTGTCCGAAATCACTAGCGTTGAACACATACGTGTCGCCGACCTGCTGTGTGCCGTAACCTGCCTCCGGGCTGAACCTGGTCTGAACAGAGTCCTCAAGAACACCGCGTAGTTCCGCGAGTTCCGAGTTCTCCGCGATCATCGCCGGGTTCAGTCGGTTCATGCCGAAGGCGTTCATGACCTCTTCGACTTGGCCGACGCCGATGTCGTACACGCCGAGGGTTGCTTCCGCCAGCGCGTTGCCGATACCGGATGTGACCTTGCCCGTGTACCAGGACGCCACATCACCGGCGACACCGAATAGTCCCTCGATGGGTACCATGCCGGCCATGCCAGCAATGCTCGGCGGAGTAGGCAGACCTGGAACGCCCAGCATCGACGGTGCGATTCCAGCGCCAGCCAGAGCCATGTCCGCCCCGGCAGCACCCGCCGTCAACGCAGACCGAGCACCAGTGCCCGCCAGCTGGAAACCGGCAGCAACGCCCATCGACGCCAACTGCGAGAACGTATTCGACGCGCCATAGAGGTTCTGCGCCAACATATCCCGCATGCTGCCGGACAGTTTCAGCTCCGGCACCGCATTCAGCGCACCACCCACCGCGTCACGCAACACCTGGTCACGTACAGCGTCAGGGCCAGCGTCGTTGAGGGTTTTCGCCATATCCGGGTCAGCGTCAACAGAATCCGAGTTGATGACCATCTCGCCCTGCGACAGCCACGCGAGCACATCATCTAGATTCTTGCCATTACCGCCATAGACCATGCCGCCCTTCTTAAACCCAGGCGCGTTTTTGAGAAGGTTTCGGTTCCGTTCTGGGTCGTATACGAAATAGCCCGTGTCGAACGCGAGGTTGCCTGCTTTATCCAGCTTCGTGGCATAGCGGTCAGGGAATGCCGACCGCTGAACCTTCTGCGCCGCGTCGCCCGGTTGCATGCTCTGCCAATCGAACTTTTTCAGTTCGCGGTAGAACATGACCGCGGAGTCGTAGGGGTTCATCCTCTGCGCCACGGTTCCCCACGCGCCGTTGTCGCGCTGCTGGAACAAACCAACGGAATCATGGTCGGAGCCGACAGCGTCATGGCGATACTGAAGCGACTCTGGAACCGCATTGTTCGCATACATCAGCATCGGGTCGCCGGACTCAACCAGCGCTGTCGCGAGCGCAATTTGTGTGGCATCGAACGGGGCTTCGTCACCAGGGAAATTCTGGTCGATTGCAGCGCGGGCAATCTCGTGGGCGAAAAATCCCTCACCCCACTCTGGCGGGGGCGGGGTGGGGTTCGCCTCAATCGCCGCACCAGCGACACCCGCGTTGTCATCGATAGCGCCTGTGGAAACCGAGTCAATCTCGACTGGCTCGGCTTCAACATCGACTACAGCGTCCTGCGCTTCCAGCTGTGCGTCCGCCGCGTCCTCAATCTGCTGCTGTGCCTTCTGCCCATCCGGGTCACCCTGGGTGGCCTGAACAAACATTTTGCGGGCAGCAACAATGATTGGCGGAATCTCATCCGGGATACCGAATACGCCAAGAATGTCCTTGATGTGGCCGGACACGAACGCCTTGGCCATATCGCCGATAGCGTCAGACCAGGTGGTTGCCTCACCAGTGGTGCTGGTGTCAACCATGCCGGCCTGCTCCGCCTTTGCCGCCACATCATCATCGAGCGGCACCATGTTCGGGTCAGAACCGGTAGCCGCCGTGGTCGACGTGACAGCCGTTGCCGAGCCGCCAGTGGTGTCGGAGAAATCAACCTCCGGCACCTCCGCGACAGCATCATCCATACCGGTCGGGCCAGTGTAGCCCGGCGCGGCTGGGATCCAAGCGTGGTGTGTGAATTGTGGGTGGTTCCATGGCACAGCGCCACCGCCGATAGCACCTCCGCCGTTACCGCCGCCCATCTCGACATTGGTGCCGTCCGGCAGGGTGCCGGAGGTGTGGCCGAACTGCCCGCCACCATTGTCGTACCAGCCGACACGGTAGGAGCCTTCTGGCCCCATGCCGATGTTGGCGCCGTTTGACCGGAGCCACGACAGCTGCGAGCTGGTGGAGAACTTACGCGGCCAGGGGTTCAGGCCGAGCATGAACGCGGCGATGTTGCCCTGGGTGTAGGAGCAGTCGCCCCACGCGCCGTCACGACCTGGGTAGTTCTCATATGGTGCGCCTTGCAGTGAGCGTTCCGCTTGTACGCCGGCGACGTTGTCGCCTTCGACGAATCGGCGAACCTCTGCTGCGGTGCGGATGCCGCCGTTGGCGAATGCGCGGACTGCGCTGCCCTTCGGCCCCGTGCCGCCAGGTGTGGTGGCATCAACGCGGTTGCCGTCATTATCGACCAGCTGTAGGCCGAAGATTTTGGCAACATCGTTGAGAATCGCGGTAGAGCGGCCACGCTTCGACCGAGCCAACGGAATGTAAGCCTCGCCGCCGGTCTCCGGCTCCGCCCAGAGTCGCCAGTCGCCTGCGTTTGCGATCTGTGCGACGTGCTTTTCGCGTCGGTGTCCACCGTTGGCGTACTGTTCCAATCGTCGGATGCCGCCGTTGGCGTAGGCGGTGATACCACCGTCGACTAGTGCGATGCCGCCGTCTCCGAGCGAGATAAGCCCCTGGATAGCACCCGGCAGGATACTGCGGATAGCGTTACCAACCGTGCCGGCCATTGACTTGATGCCGTTGATGAGGCCTTGAATGATGGCCTTACCAGCGTTGACAAGCCATTGCCCAGCGTTGGAGAACGCGTTGCGGATTTTCTGAGGGAACTGCTTGACGTGGTTCCACGCCTCATCAATCTTGTTCTTGACCGAGGACGCGAACTCCTGCAGCTTCGACACCATAGCCTGCACCGCGTTAGCGATAGCAGTCTTAATGGCTTCCCATACGGACTGGGTGGTTGCCTTAATTGCTTCCCAGGCGTTGGAAATCAGGTTCTTGATGTTCTCCCAGGTGGAGGACACGAACCCTGTGAATGCCGACCATGCGCCGGAAATGAACGAGGAGACGGCATTCCAGATTGTGGTGACAGCGTTCTTAATCCCGTCCCATACGCCCTGGATGATAGTGAGGATAGTGTTCCACACCGTTGTGACGATGGACGTGAACATTGTCCACGCTGCCGAGAAGAACGCTGCGATACCGTTCCACACTGTGGTGACAACAGTCTTGATGACGTTCCACACGGTCTGGAACACCAGGACGATGCCGTTCCACACCGTCTGCACCAGCGAGGTGAAGATAGTCCACGCGGTAGTGAAGAACGTCTGGATACCGTTCCACGCGAGGATGACAATGTTCTTGATGCCCTCCCAGGCGGCACTGAATATGCTCTTGACGAACTCCCAGTTAGCCTGAACCTGCGCCTTGTATGCCTCCCACGCTGCCGCGAACCACTCAGTGATGGCGTTCCACGCGTTGGAGATAGCGGTCTTAATACCCTCCCACGCCTGCGAAACGATCCCCGTGACCGAGTTCCACTTCTCAGAGAACCACTCCGGAATGCCGTTCCACACCTGAACAATCCAGTCCCAGGCGGCCTGCGCCCAGGTTTTGATGTTTTCCCACACTTGCCCCATGAACTCCATGAATGAAGCCCACAGGCGCTTACCAGTCTCAGTCTGCGTGAAGAAGTACACCAGCCCGGCAACAACCGCGGCGATCGCGGTGACCAGAAGGCCGATTGGGTTAGCAGCAATCGCCATACCCAAAGCCTTGATGCCGCCAACGGCCAGCTTCAGCCCCTTCACCAGGCCGGAGGTGATGGCCTTGCCGGCCATCTTCGCGTACACACTGGCCTTACCAAACGACAGGCCAAGCTTGCCGACAGCACCGGACACGCTCTTCAAAGAGCGTCCCATCTGCCCCATCTTGAAAGCGCCCTGGAACATCTTCAGCCCACGAGTCGCCGACAAGAACCCAGACTTAGCGACCTTCGCGAACCCGGTGATACCAGACGCCGAACCCTTAATCGCAGGGCCGAGTCCCTTGAACATTTTCTGCAGCTTGCCGCCAGAGGACGCGACCTTCGCGAGCCCACCTGCGGCAGCATCAACCGTCTTGAAGCCTACGAACGCGGTGACCAGAGCGTTCACAACGCCCTGGTTCTCGCGCATCAGGTCACCGACAGTCTGCAGAATTGGCGCAAGCACATCCGCCAGCAGTGGCGCTACTACACCGAGTGCGCCGGTGATAGACACAATCGAGGCGGTCATTCCGGCTTCGCCCAGCGACATGCCGACATCCATCAGCGCTGGCATGATGTCCGCAGCAGCCTGCCCAATCTCACGCAGAGAGCCGCCTAGCGCGCCGAACAGGCCGGAGGCGTCCTCACCGCGCAGACCGGACTGGAACTCGCTCCAATTCTGGCGCACGTCATCGAGCATCGCCATGACCTCATCGGCCTGCTCACGGGTGCCGAAAGCCTTAAACATGTAGCCCTCGGTGTCCACACCAGTCTGCAAGTACTCAATACCAGCCTTAACTTTGGTGTTTACGTCATCGATTGACTTGCCGAGCGCGGAGAAAATCTGCGGCCCCATCTTGAACGGCGTCGCAAGCAGTGTCTCGCCGAAACGCCCCAAAGCGGCATCAACATTCTTCAGTGCACCAGTGAACGTCTCGCCCTGTGCCTGCGCCTGGCCGCCAATGGTTTTATCCATCGCTTCCTGCAAATCCTTAAAGCTGATTTGCCCCTTGGAAGCCATTTCCTGGATTTCCTCGCCAGTCTTACCCAAATGGCGAGCCAAAGCCTGGGTTGCTGGAATAGAGTTTTCTTCCAGCTGCATGAGCGTATCGCCCATCACCTTGCCCTTATTGATGGCCTTGGTGAAGATTGGTGCAACCTCGGAAAACTCCTTGTTCGAAAACGAGGCGGCGTCGGCGATAGTGGAGAGCACACCGGTCATCTCCCTGCCTGGCTTAATGCCAGCTGCCATAGCCATAGCCGCAGCATCAGCAGCCTCCGATGTAGCGAACGCAGTGCCTGTCACAGCCTTTGTCACGCTATCCATGGCAGCATCGACATCAGCCGCGCTGTCCGCAAGCGTGGACAACTTAGCTCGTGCCTGCTCGATAGCATTCAGGCGACCAAAACCCTTCTGCAGAGCACGCCCCAACGTAGCGCCAGCAGCCGCACCAGCGCCCAGCGCGCCCTTCTTCATCGCAGACTTAAGACCCGCAGACAGCTTGGAGCCGATCTTCGAGCCATGCGACGTTGCCTTCGGCTCAACGCCAGACAACTCCTGGGAAATCGCCGAACCAATCCCCTTCGCAGACGGAATGATCTCCACATATGCGGTCGCAAGATTCGTTGCCACGATGACCTCCTACACTCCGAGGAGTTTCGCGAGCTCCTCAGCTGGCACCTTCGTAGTGCCGCCAATCTTCTTTCTGTCAACGCCGTCATCAACGCCGGGTCGTTTGATGGGTTTCGGGAACTTCCGGCCCTTCTGCCCGTCCGGGGTTCTCTGCCAAATCAGAATCCGCAGATAATCCGCATTCAGGGCCAGCAGCTGCTCCTGCAACCCCCACATCGCGTCCTCGCCAAGCTCCGCGCGAACAGACGCAGAACTGTGGTCGAGCCCTGAAACGAACGCCACGAGATCGCCCCAGGTGTAATCGGGGGCTGGAAACCAACGCAGCCTCATCCCGGCATTGATGAGGTCGGCTTCCAGCGCCCGCCGTTTCTCACTGTCCTCTAGCCTGTCGACCAGGCTTAGGATTCCCCCTGGGTGACTCCCGCGTCCTTCTGCCAGTCCTCAACAAGCTTTTCGATGTCCTTCATGCCCATCGTGTCGATGACAGCCAGCGCCTTATCATCGGCGGCGAGCTCGAACATCTGGAAAAACTGCTCCTCATCCGGCAGCTTGCGGAGCTTACGGATAACGCCAAACGGCAGCTGGTCGAACTTCGGCAGCGTGAACTTCTTGCCGTCGAACTCGTGGTGAAACTTTTCAAGAGCCATAGAAACTGTCCTTCTTTGTTTGCAGTGAAATGAGAGAAAAGAGGGGCGGTGACTTCCCTATAGCGCGACCGCCCGGCGCGCTGCCTAGCTACTGGTCGCTAGTTTCTGAGCCAGTGTCACGGCCAGACGTTTCAGCCCCGCCAACCGGCGCCGCAGCAGTGGACTGAGTGGTGTAGACCTTGTTGCCCTGCTTATCGACAAACGCCTCCACAGTGACCTCAACCGACATAACCGCCGAGTGGGTCATCTGCAGCTCACCGGTCTCGATGATCTGGCCATCGGGGATGAACTTGTCAATCTTGGTGTCGCCGTCGAGTACCTGGATCATGAAGGACTTGTGCGGCAGAACCTTGGAGTTCTGCTTGACTTCGACCTTGCCGTCAGAGCCAACGGTGACGTTCTCGTCTCCGTAGATGAGCTTCAGAACCTCCGGGTTGCCGAGCTCGAAGAACGAGAATGCGAAGGTCTGGGTGTGGTCGTTCTGCAGGACGCGCACGGTGTCGCCGCCCCATGCCTTGACCTTCTCGGTGTCGCGCTCGTTGGCTTCGGTTACGCCGTCTTCGGAGATGAAGCCGACGTGTGTCCAGCCTTCTGCCTTGAGGTCAGCGCCTGCCTTCGGGTACTCCTTTGGGTCGGTGATGAGGTCCTTGACCCACAGGCCGCCGGCAACATCAGGGATACCGGCGAGAACATTCTTGGTGTTTCCAAGTGCCATGGTTTTCTCCTTAAAAATGAGTAAAACCCCGACTGTGTTAGTCGAGGTTTGTTGCAATCATCAGCTGCCCGGAGAATTGGTACCGGGTCAGTTTTGAGGTTGGGTCAGGGAAGTTCGCGGGCCCGGCTGATTCTTTCCACCACCGCACCCATGCGTCCCCAACCATTGTTGTGCGCGCCGCGAATAAGGCTTCGCGTGCTTTGTTTGCCATGTTTGCCGCTTCTGCTGGGTCAGCCGCGTATGCGGCCACAGCCAGCATCGCAGCGTCGGTCACCAGGTTCGACATGATGCCGCCGACACGATTGACTCGGATATAGGGCGCTGTGGCGTCACGAGGTGGTGTCACATGCGCCCGGAAACCGGCGTCGCGGAGAATCTGTAGTGCGACTTTTTCCGCAGAACGAATAGCCACCGGTTATCGCCCCGCGTCCAGTGCTTTGAGCAGTGTGTTGTTTTCCGCTGTGTCCTTGGCGGCTTCATACGACTCGGTAATCACAGATACGCGGTGACGGGTCTTACCGGAGTAGGAGGACACCTCGTAGCCGGAGCCTGCAGCGTTGGCGATAGCGTGGCCGCGGGCTTCCAAATCGGCTACTAGGTTGGCGTCTTTGCGCATCTCTGTAAAAGCGGAGTTGTGCAGCTTCACGCGCTTGACGTTGAACTTAAGATCCATCGCGGTCACCTACTCTTTTAAGCCTGACTTCTACGAGACCAGGGCTGAACCACGGGTTGTTATCCCAATTGGACGGTTCACCAACCAGGGTGAACTCGCCGACACCAGGAAGGCGGACACGGTCACCGGCATGAATACGGGCTTCCACCGGGGCGTAGAGTGTGGCGTCCCACTCCACCTGATAGACGTGCCCGTCTGGTCGGCCTTCCACGCGCCCGCCGACGTACCAACCAAAAACGGCGACGGTCTCCGGTGCTCCTGGCACCTCAATTTCATCGTCGAACTCATTGACAATAACGGCACGCCGCAGCACCTCAACGGCATATTCGCACTGGTACGGACTAGTCATCGCGCCCCCAACCACCAGCCAGGCCGGAGTGTTTCACCGCATGCCTCACACGGCGAGTTAACCGACCCCATCAGGTACGGGCAGCCCTCGTAGTCACGCACGCACCGCGACGGACGGTCGGCAATCGTGTCGATACCAAACGCCCCATCCGTATTCGATGCTTTGCAGAGATCCTGCAGCTCCGTTATCTCCGATGGGAAAAACAGCGAGCGCCGCGACTGCCGGTTATCGAACGACAGGTTTTGTGCGAATGGGCCAGCCGACATTTGCCGCTGCGTGATACCACCGGAGCCGGACTCCGCCCAACGGAGAATCGCGCCACGGATAATCGCCGCTGCAGCATCAGCGAATGCGAATTCCTCATCGTCGATGCAGGGCGCTACACGCCTGGCGAGCGCCAAACCATCACGGATAAGAATCTCGGCCTGTTCGGTGGGGATGTCCTTGTTGAAAACGTGGATGTCCTCAACGGTGATGATGACTGGCATCACTTCCTCCTCCCCTAGCAGCAGAGCTGCTATTCAGTAGCTGTCTTCGAACGCGAAGTCCGCCGCGTGGTTTTCTTGGGCGCGTCGATACGCTCCCATGTGCCCTCCGAGAGCAGCTCCTGGCCGCGCTCATCACACACAGACACCTCGACGCCGTTCGCCTTGTTGACAAGCTTCATCGCTCTAGCCCTCGCTACCGAGCTCGTAGGCAACGAATGCGTCCTTGTCGAGAATTGCCCAGCCGAAGATAACCTCCGTCAGGAAAGCCACCGCGTTGCGGCGCTGCAGGTCACCATTGCCGAACGGGTCACCGTACTCGATGCGCTTGAGGGAAATATCCAGAGCGCGACCGAAACGCAGAGCATTCCAATCGCCACCGAACGCGCGAACCTTCGTGTCCGCCGATGCGTCCATCTGGCCAGACACCGAGCGGGACACAGCCACAGGCTGGCCTGCGTAGTTAGTGACCTGGCCGCCCATCGGAATCTCCGGGTTCAGGCGACGGCCTTCCTTATCGCGGGCATTGGCCAGCATGGACACCATGCGCGGGTCCATAGCGAAGCCGGTGAAATCGCGTGCAGTGGAGCCGCCGACAACAAGGTCGTAGCCCTGCCATAGCTCCGAGTCCGCGGTCTCCGGAGTGCCGGCAACCTTAACGCGGTTAGTGGTCTGGTTGATGAACTCCGGGTTGCCGGACAGTGCGGCGCCGTCGGATGCCTGGCGGCCGTGGATGATTGCAAGGTCAATCTGGCGGGCAAGAGCTGCCGACAGTTCCTCGCTCATCATGTCCATAGTGTTCGCCGGGTTAGCCACCAGAGTCTCCATAGAAAACTCCAGGCCCACAACAGCCTTAATCGGCTTGATGGACTTCGCGCCAACCTCGAACTCGGAGTCCGGCTTGTTGCCCAGCTCGCCGACAATCGACGCGGACGGGCGCTTAGTCAGCACCGGGATGATGTTCTCACCCAGAATCACCGGGTGAGCCTTCGCCAGCGTCGGCACAATCGACTGTGCGGTCGCTGCGTTCCAAATCTCATCAGAGACGCTGCGGGGCAGCAGCGCGGAGCCGCCGTTTCCCCCAGTCAGAGTCTCTGCAGTCAGAGTAGCCATAATGCTACCTGTCCTTTCTGCCACACATGGTGGCCTAGTCTTGTTATTTCAGGCCGAGGATTGCCCTGGCCTGCGAGTCACGATCAACGCCACCACTTAAGCGGCCGACCGACTCAACAACCGGAAGACTCGGCTTCGCCGACTCCCCCAGCCGCTTGTCCACATACGCAGCGATAGCCGCCGCAGACTCCGCCATCGATTCGGCATCATCACCCGTAATCAACTCACCAGGAATACCGTGCTTAGCTGCGAGCTCTGCGCGTGCTGCGGCAAGAACACTTGCCTGCTTTTCCGCCTCCAATGCCGCAATCCGCTCCTGGGCTTTTTGCAGCTCACTCTTTCCAGCCTCTTCGGCTTCCTTAGCGCGCTCCGCCAGAGGGCGAAGCTCCTTGTTTTCCGTGCGATACTTAGCCGCCTCACGACGAACCTTTTCCAACGCGGACTTGTAATCCTCGATGGTCATTTCCTGCTTCTCTTCCGCGCCGCTAGTCTCGCGAGCAGGTTCAGCCTGCGCCGGAGCATCTGACGTGGAATCGGTGGTCTGCGCATCAGCAGCCGCTTCATTCGTAGACATAAATTTGTTTGCCCCTCCTGGGAGAAAAACACTTCGGGTACGCAAAAACCCCACAGAGCCCGCCAGGGGAATGTGGGGTCAATGCCGTGGCCATACAGGGAATTGCACCCTGCCCTACCCGACTAGGTGGCCTCTATTTTTGGGCATGAGAAAACCCCGAACCACCACAGTGGAACGGGGCTAAGAAACCTACACGCGCTAGGCCCCCTCTGGGGCATACTCTCTCGGTTGTCCGCCGCCAAGCGGTCGGTACAGATATTCCCTTCTCGAACCCGGGTCGATTGATTCCAAATCATCCCAGTCGAGACGTAACTCCCAATCAGTCTCAGCGCATAACTGTGTGAACAGTTTTGCGAACCTACTAAGTGGGACTTCATCGAGTGCATCTGTCGAGATACTCGTAGATCCATCGTCTTGATGGGTGATATCCAACATTGAATGCCGATATTCTCCCATCGGCAGTGACTTTTCGGGGAGTACATGCCGGATGACGTTCTCTATCTCGCTCGGCGCCGTCGGCCCCGAAATTATTTCAATAGTCGGATAGATGCTCATCATGCTCACCTCTCCCAAAACAACGTAGTTTTATCACTAATAATCACGATTCTATCAAGTCTGTCGCCATAATCGCGTATTGCATTCTTGCTTGACGTGACAAGATCTTTTTCATCAATCCCTGATTTTCGAGCATCATAAATCAGCAAGGTTGACTGTTGGGAACCTCGTTTCGCATTTTTATGAATCCCGCGTTTTGAGGTGATTGTTTTAACATCGGCAGTCATGCCATCGACGATTAAGTCCGGAGTTTTCTTTTGCCCCTCCGGCAATGAGGGAATAGCGTCGTTCGCAATTCCAACCCTTTGAATCTTCACCGCGCCGTTGCCAGCCAACCATTCAATAACGCTCTGCTCATTTTCGTAAACTTGTTGCTCTCGCTTTGAGCGCTTGGTACCTGGCAACGTCGACACAGATTCAACAAGCGCATGCTTTTCCAAGTCAGGAATGGTCTTAACTCCTGGATGCATTCCTCGTTGATGTTGAGGTTTTTCTTTTATCCTGATTGCTTCGAAAGGCACCCAGTCAGGGGTTCTATTCCTGTACCTCAGCAACGCCTCTTGGAACTGCCTGTCAGTAGGCGTGTCACCGAGCTTCTTGCCTGTCGCCTGCCACAGCTCATGGAGCTCACGGTTAATCCTCGGCAAGTCGGCATCGCTTTTGACTTCGACGCCAACACACCGACAATTATCGTGGTACCCGTTTGCCGACTGCACCGACGCTTTGGAGTAAGCCGCTCCTCGTGATGCCAGCATGAGACAGAAACTACATGCCCCAGGCTCTGGGACACGCGCATACCCTGTGCCAGCGGTTTCTACTGCCTTGGCAACTGTGTCATGAGCAGGTTGAGAAACCAGCCGATTAAGTACCCCAGCCAGTTTCTCCCGCGCCATCGGCACTAACTCCGGGGCGAACTCCTCACGATACTTCGCCGTCGCCCAGTTAAACCCAGCCCGCGCTTGCTCATACCCTGCCGGGTTAGAAACCTCCGGGAACTCCAACTCAGACAGCGTGTCATCCAAAGAACGCTGCAAAAACAAATAGTCTGCAGCCAAGTACGCGGCTTGCTCTCCATATGTCGCTTGTATCGCATGGAACGCCTCACGCAGCGTATCCATCCGCACCGGCGGCGCCAACCCATCAGTGTTAGCCCACCAGTCCGCCAAATCCTGCTGCGCCAGTATCCTCAGTTGGTCAAGCGCAAATGCGTACTCATCCATCCCGGAAGGCATGTTTGCTCACCTCCGCTACAGACCGCTGGAATCACTGCCACGTATAAACTCATCGATCCCGATTTCCGTTGCGACTGGCTGCTCAGAACCAGATAAAGCCTTGGCTTCATCACTTACGGCACGCGAAGCGCCCGAAATCAGCGCCACACGATTCTCTAACCGCAGCTGCGCCACCTCACGTTCCAACAAGCGCTGTTCCTCCGGAGTGAAACCGACACGATCCCAAATCACCCGAGAATTACCCGGCGCGAGCCCCGCCTGCACGGCCTTGACCATCGCGTCCATCGTCGCACCAACCGTTGGTGTCGCCGGGTTGCCCCAGCGTGTACGCGAGGCCTCAACGTCAGCGACCGGCATACCGTCCCGCCCGGCGCGTACCAGGCGGGAAACCTGCGACCAAGAGCGGCCAAATGATTTTTGGCGGCGCTCCGCGCGCTTGACGAGGCGGGCTTCCATCGCACGGATAGCGTCGGCTGATGTTGCTTGGTCACCGCGTAAACCGAAGTAGTGTGACGGCAAACCAGCCTCGGCAGCAGCCAACTGCGCTAGTCCCTCGATTTGGTCAAGGAATGGCCCTGGTGGTTGTGGGTCGAATTCACCGAGTTTTGGTTCGCGTTCATCGTCGCCGACTTCGCCGGTTGACCACACGCGCCCAGTGAGGATCTGCCACGGATTCAACGGGCGACCGTCAGGGCCAACGAAATCATCAGCGCTCATGCCGATGGCGTAGCGCTGTGGCGCGGAGAAGAACTCACGGTTGACGTCCATGGAAATCAGGGTTCGCACTGCTGCGTCTGCGTAGCGGCGCAGTGGAGCGGTTACTTCTGATTTGCCGCCCCGGTCGCCGATGCGGGCACGGTTGATAAACGGCACGATCTGTACCGCGCCGAGGTTGTTGCGTTTCCGGTCGACAATCTCCCACGGGGAACCATGGCGTTGCCTGCGGGCCTTGACAACCTGGTCCGGTAGCCACAGGTCAACACCAACGACCTCACCGTCTTTGACCTCGCGAGTTAGTGCCGCGTCGAACAGTCGGGTGCGCGGGTTAAGCATGCCTGTGGTGTTGTTTGCGTCGTGGCCACGAATGAGCTGCTTCGGTTCCCCCTCACCGCCACCAGTGACTGAAACGAACCCGATGCCGTAGATCAGTGTGTCGAGGTGAACCTGCCCGGACTCCTCATCCAGCGCGTTCGTTTCAAAAGCCTCGACCAAGTCATCATCAGCGTAACCGAGAAAGTCCAGGCGTTCCTCGAGCACATCAACTGCTGTGCCAGCCCAGCCGGAGACGGTTTTCAGCATCCTGCCGATATGCTCCGGAGTGGAGATGTTCAGCAGGTGGGCGGTGAATGAGCCGTCGTAATACGACTCATGCTCACGGTTCGCCGCCGAGTGGGACGCAATCTGCGCCAGCATCGAATCCACCAGCGCCTTCTCCTCGCGGGAGAAAACATCCGCTACCATACCGTCACCTTCCTTCTAGCCCTCACCGGTTTCACCGGGCGCTTCGCCCTCGTGTATGTCCGTCCTGTGCATGCCAGCGTCGCTGCCACCAGTGGTGTGATGTCCGCGTCCGGGTTCGACCGGTTCCACGCCCATGCGTCACCAAGTTTTCGTTTCCTGGCAGCTGCAGCGGCAAGGTTCAGAGAGGGCTGATCCAAATGCCGGAAATCATGCGACATCACAGCGTCGTAAAGCTGCGCCGTTGCCGCCGCCATAATGTTCGACCCGATGCGCGAGACTTTGATGCCCTCCGCCTCCAACGGGTCAATCAGCGAGCCAGCCGGCGACAACACATCGATGAGTACCGCGCGGGCTTCCTGTTTCTCCAAAATTGCCTTCAACCGCGGGATAACCCACTCAGGTGTGCCGCGGCGGTTTTCAATCACATCCGCCCACACATGACCATCAACAGTCATGCCGGCAGCCGCGATAGACGCCGAATCACGCGACGGAGCAATATCAATTGCTAACGCCACCGGCTCCCCATCATCAGACAAGTTCGGGTCAGCGCACGCTGTCCAATCTTCAATCGGCAAGATTCGCGCACTACGTTCCTGCTCCCACATGCCAAGCCGCTCGCGACGAAACGACGAATCCGCCATAGCTGCACGCTCCGCAGCGACAGTTTCGACACGCATACGCTTTCCAAGCGCCGGGTTCGCTTGGTACCACAGGTCGCGATCATCAGCGTCTATCTCGACATCGTCATCGGCGAGGACAGACCACTCTGCCCACCACAAAGTGTCATCTTCGTTAGAGTGCGCAGCATCATGCATTCGCCGGAACACTTCACCGTTAATGTCTGTCGGGTCCGGCGGCGTGCCCGTCATGATGATTTGAGGGTCTCCGGCTGGCCCCGACGCGATCGTAGGCAGCAAAGCCTCTAGCGCTTCGTCCCGAAGCTCTTGCGCCTCATCAAGAACCAGAGTATCCACCGTGAAGCCACGCCCCGACGACTTTGACCTAGCGATAAACTCACACGAGCCACCGTTGGTGAGGATAATCTGCTCCTGGCCATTGACCTTACGGATATTCTTCACCAACTTCGCAAGCTCATCGTTCTCCTCGAAGAACGACGCCAAACGAATAAACGCCTTACGCGACGTTTTCACTTCGTGGCTTGTATGAATAATCCTCCGCCCGGACAAAACCATCTGCCCGAGCTCCAAAACCTCAAGGGCACCGTTCTTACCATTCTGGCGAGGAACAGACAGCCCGGCGCGCTTTGCGACGAGGTTCCCGTCTTTGTCTCTGGCTGTGATGCCGGTGATGATGCCTTCTTGCCATTCGTCTGGGATAAGGCCGCAGGCGCTGGCTAGGGCGATGTAGTCTTCGCCGTCGTAGATGTCGGCTACGGGGGTTTTCGGCTTGGCGAGGAAGCTTGGCATTTGGCTACCCAGCCTCGGGGCGCTGGGCACGGCGTGCAGTGAGTTCGTCAAGGAAGCTTCCTCCCTTCTGCGAATCGGTGTCTGCGTCTTCTACTCGGTCGAGGACATCAATGAGGCGTGCTGACAGCGGGGCGATTGTTTTCGGGTCGGTCGCCTGGTCGATTTCCATTGCAAGGCGTAGGAGCAGTTCGTCCAGTACGTCTTGCTTGTTGTTGCGGCGGACCGCGGTAGTGATGCGCCCGGCGCGAGGTATCTCTGCGGGCGGTTGTGCCGTGGGGTTGGGCTTTCGGGCTTGTGGTTTTGGGTAGAGGTCGGGGTGGCGTTGGCCGCGTTTTCTGCATCGGCCTGAGCAGTAGAACCGTTGCCGCCCCGTCAGGGGTGTGGAGCAGACGATGCATGTAAGCCGCTGATTCATTGGCTGCTCCTTTGTTCTGTTTTTGTTAGGATGTCCCTACCTGGTCACACTTCATTTTTGCAGGTCAGGGGAGGTATCCAGGCAATGCAGTGCCCCTTTTGCTTCCGTGGCCGGGACAGGGTTCCCTCCCCAGGGACTTCACATGCGCTACCAGTTTCTAACGTGCTTAGGCTTCACCTTTGCTGCCCGATGCCCTTTGGCTCCCTCTGCTTGGTTGCAGCACAGGTGCATCGGTTGGAGGGGGCCGAGGTTATGGCCGCCGGCGGCTACTGGGGTGATGTGGTCAGCCGTCGCGCTGAATGGATCTGGGAACTTCAGTGTCTTGTCGATAGGCAGACCGCAGCGGGCGCAGACAAGCCCGTCGCCAGCTAGTAAGCGAGCTCTTTTTGCTCGGTAGTGAATGTTTCCAGTTCTGGACATTGGGAATCCCTTCCCGGCTGTGCCACTGGCGAGGAGAGCCGCATACAAGAAAATGCCCTCAAACCTAAGTCCGGTTTAAGAGCATGCGCTTCAGTCAAGCGTAGCTTAGCACACGGACTGTAAACCGCAGGTCACGAAACTCTAGCCTGTCGACCGCGTGTCGTCGCCACACTGATGTGCTGCGACTGCGCGCATGCAGTCTGCGATGTCGAAGAGTTCCACGCCTTCATCGCTCAGCGTCGTTGGAATCTCGCCTTGCTTCGCCCACTTCCTCAACGACGTGTGACTGACACGCACACCCAGCACCGCGAGCGCGTCGGCAACCTGACGCGCAGAACCCTGCTGCGGAATCTCCCGCCGCGCTACCGGCTCAGGTGGACTCACCCTATCGCCTATCACCCGCCGATGATGCTCCACCTCGACGAGCACACCATCAGCCCACGAACGCTCCGCGACATCATGCACACGATCATGAAGCCAACGAGCCACGTGCTCAAGGCGTCGGCTGGTTGGCGGCCGACACTGCACCTCGTAGGCCAGCGCCTGCGCCCAGTCCCACAGACACAACTCCGCCGCGTGCTCCACATCCAGCAAGTACACCGGTAGTGGCGGGCGAGACCCCCGGGTACTCGGGGGCCGTCCCCCATTGACCCCGGAGGCAGGCGGAGAGGGGACCATCATCTCAGCGAGGGCGGGGGCCATAGATTCAATCGCGGACAATGCACGACCAAGCTGCTCAACCTGGTCCGGCGACAACGGTGGCATAAGGCTCCAATCAACAAGCCGCAACAAAAAGAACTAGAGAACCAACAAAGGTAAGGGGGTGGAAAGAAGGAGAGGGGGAGGGATATTTAAAAGCCCTCCCGACCCGACCCGTCCCGACCCGACCCGTCCCGACCCGGCCCGTCCCGACCCGGTGCCACCCCGACAACTACTCCCCTTGTCGAACGGTTTTTTCGTCGACGGGAAAGTTTTTGGGTACGACAAAGGCCGCGTCGTCAAAAGCGCGTAGGCTCTCTTAGACGCACCGCATGCTCGTTTGTTTTTCGCCCCTCCTATCGCGGGGCGTGTACTCGAAAACTAGTTGCGGCGGCGTCGGCGACGGCGACGTGCGAAAGGCTCCGCTCCTTTGGCGGGACCGGCATCGCGCACGTGCGATGCCTTACGGCCCTGCGGCGCACCGCCCGCATGGTGTGCGGGGAGTGCCGGAAGCGACTGGACAACATTGACTTGAATAGTCTCGGCTGGCTGCCGAGAACTCCCTTTGGCGGCTCTACCCTCAGACTCAACCTGGCCATGGGAATCAGTATTGGGGAACTGCGGCTTGCCGGGCTCCTGGCTTGGGCCCGCGGCCGGGGACTTAACGCGTACCGTTTTTTCTTCCTGAGAAGGGGTCACTGCCCGACTGGCTGCCGGGTTGTCCTGGGCCTCAACCTCGTCCGCGATAAGCGGATTCGGGAGTCCCTCCTTCTTGCACCAGCGCGCAACGAATCCCTCCCAGCGGGAGAGCTTCTTACGCAGCTCCGGGCCATACATTGGAGACTCTGGTGGGTCGAGGAGCGGAAGTTCCTCCTCGGCGCGTTCGCCTAATTCATGCCGCAGCTGATTACAGCCACGGCATGCCGTCACATAATTGTCTGGGGTCGTCGGCGCATCGATGTCACGGTGGTCGTACTCACGGCCACGATCGGACTTCTTATCGCCCCAGACCACTTCATCACCGCAGTACCGGCACTGGTCTCCATCACGGAGCATGACCGGCACCTGCAACCCAGCACGGTTCTGATCGTTACGGCGTTTCGTTGCCTTCGACTTCGCATCGGAGCGGATGACATGAACAAACGATTCACGCTCAACGAGCACGAATTGCCGCTCACCTTCAGACTCCACCTCGGTGATAATCCCGATAGTGATCAGATCCTGAAGTACAGGCTCCACCCGGCTAATGCCGATATGCCGGACGGCTGCACCATAGGTGATTTTGTAATCCGTCCACTGCTGCGCAGAATGCGTAAACAACGCTGACGCCGCGCCTTTGAGTTCACTGACCAGACGGTCATCGCCACGTTCGGCTGCCAGCTCGTAGGCTCGCATCCACTCCGGGGCCTCGTTGAAAGTATCGCTGACCCTTACCCATGCCATGGTGCATCACTCCCGGACCGGGGCTGCCCAGCAGAAATATGGGAAGCGGTAACAATCATTCTTCGAACTCCAAATCAAAAACCGGCGCGGTAACAAAATGAACCAACACAACTGCTTACGGATCTCTACAACAAGGCACTGGTAGCGCCACGGCTAATCCTCGCTTTCCTCGTGATAACCGGCTTGGTCATCACCTTCATCAGACGGATAAGGCCACATGGTGTTCGCAGAAACAGTGCGGGACAGCACCCGGTACCGCACAGGCAAGCCATATGTGCGGGCCCGCAGACTGCACGCCTGGTGCACATCTTGTGCCTGTTCTGCGCTCATCCATGTCACCCCAGCGACGCGCAATGAATTCCATGTGTATCCACCATCTGTTGACGCCACCACACAGAACTGCCTGACGGCCTTGTTATTGCTTACGCCGCTGTCACCCATCAAGAAACCTTCCCCGTTACTGCCGGCCGTTGCGCCCACTGACATGCAGACAGCAACTGCGCTGCCGTCCGACGAGCCTCGTCGACTGAGGCGAACTCAATGTCCCCCAGGCGAACCTGGGGGCTACCACAGGCGGACATACTCCGAGATGCTTCAACATCGCCGAACTGTGCGATATCACGGCCGTAACGCCCAACATCCCATGAGTAGCAATGCTCAATGAACAGCTTGTCCGGCCGCACGAGCTGGACCTCCACCGCGCGGGCGTACTCGTTCGCAGTACTGACAGCGTCTTCCCACGAGCCACACCACGCGATGCCACCGGTATCGTCCTCAACAACCCACGGCAACAAACTGCTTCCCGTCTTCTTCACCTGGAGCGTCATGGCTACGCCACGCCTCCCAGCGGACGAGCGTTGACGACAATGCACTTGGCCGGGGCATCCTCCTGCAACTCGGGCGTCTCTGGCTCCCTGTGGTCTTGGTTCTGGTCTTCTGCGTCACTGTCAATCTTCTTGGTGGTCATCGCGTATCTCCTGTCCATCAATGGTTAATTGCCCTGGAATCTCAGTGCGGGCGGGGCGCTTACGAGGGCCAAGGAATCGGTAAATCTGAATTTGGCGTCGCGTTTGCTGCTGCTCCCACCAACGCTGCGCAGCTGATTCATCTGATGTCATCTAGCTGTCGCTTTATAGTTCTTCGTCATCTCATTAAGCCGTCTGCGCTCACGCGCAACACGTCGCTGTTGCATGCGCTGTTTCTCCCGCTCAGGCATGCCCGCTCGCCGTTTACCATGAGCACCAGCGCACACATGCCGCTGGAACAGCAAATACCCCTGAGACCGCTTCCGCAGAGCTTCTTCCGCACTGAGGAACACAGCAGCACCATGTACGATCTGCACGTTCCCATCTGGATCAGACGATGCATCAAGGGCAAGTCGATGCCCCAATGGTGTGCACGCCCACCGGATAGGGAAACCGCAGTGCCTACAAACCCTTTGGCGTGGCATTTTTCCTCCTCATGTTTGACTACTATCGGCTGCTTAGTGCTTTTCGCCGCGGTGGACAATCCGCAACACGTGGGCTTCGACCTTCATCTGGAAAATCAGCCATCTTCTGCGCATCATGCTGATTTCAGCCCCTCCATACGCTGCTTGACGACGGGAACTGCAGCCCACGCTTTCTGCGCCGACAGGCCATCCCGTTTTCGGCACCATGCAATCGCTTCCCGAAGGGTGGCCCCTAATGACGTGAAGTGCAGGAGATCTAGCGCAGTGGCTTCCGTATCTGACAGCTCAAACTCAACCTGCGCCATCGCATTGACGTCAGCCATAGCGACGGATGCAGTACCGGCGATGATTGCTTCCACTGCCTCACAGCGCACTCGAGCTGACTCAGCGATATGTTCTACTGACATTCCCAGTTCTATGAGCTCAAGAACATGCCCCCGAGCATCAAGCCGGCACACCTCATCACCGCCTGGCGGAACTTCCTCAATACCCACCGCGGTCTTCAAGGCATCTTGCAGCGAATTACAGATCACGGCCGGCGGAATCCCTGCCATTGCTACCTGCCAGCGACCGTCTGAGATTCGGCGGGCGCACCGTGGCTTATCTTTCTGGTTCACCTTGCACCTCACTTGCGATGTGCTCGATGAACTCCTCAAGCTGGCGCATAACGCGCTTGTCATCCTTATTGAAAGTGACCAGGTTCTCCAAGGCCCCTCTGGTGATGAACTGCTGCCCATCCCCATGCCGGCCTAACCGCCGAGGAAGCGTTGCCGGAAACCTCAGACTACGAGGCATCTCTGACATCACATCACCGAACGACACCTCGAAATCAATCGTGGCCGGTTTTCTGTTACCTCGGGGCACGGGGACTACTACGAGCACCCACCGATTCTTCGGTGAGCGAACTCGACGAAGCTGTTTCATGTCATGCCTCCGGCCAATACCGGGTCGCAGAAACGCCACTGTTGTTCTTTTTCATCTGGAGAACACGCTCAATGCTTTTGACAGACTTTGAAATAAAGACCGCCGTGCACAACCAAAAAATTGTTGTGATTGTCCAAATGATTGGCACAAAATTGAAATTGTCGTAGCCAGTAATGATGACCATTACAAAAGAGGATGCGGCAAGAATCAGCGACATTGCCCATTGCAATTTGTTCCTGGTGTTGACGTGGTCCAGCAAATCGTAGGCGTCGCGCCACATTGAGCGGCTGAACTTAACGTTTGGATTACTCATTTATGCTGCCTCCCGTGGATCGCTCGGGAACCCAACAGTCATAACGCGATCAACTTCGGAGCTGAAGATGCGCCAGTGCTGGCGACTCCCAGGGGTCTTTGGCATCGTGCGAAGGCGTCCCGCCTGGCACCAGCGATAGACGCGTTGAACATCTATGCCGAATTCGTCGGCGAACTCGCGCGGCGTCAGAGTTCTCCGTCTGGCGATCATGGTTACCTCCGTAGACTGTGTATGCTTCATGGCAGTGTTCCTTTCAACACTTTCGGCCTGTCCCTGGTGCTAGCGGGGGCGGGCCCTTTTATTTGGTTTGTGCGGCGCGCAGCCAAACCGCCGTGCGAAAGGCCCACGGCATTGTGGCTGGCTTGCGGCGACCGATTCTCATATCGCCTACGCGCCAGTGCCCGGCAGAGGAATCGAACCCCTGAGTAACCATTCGGGCTGTTCTTATTTCGCCAATCTGCTGTAGTCCGACCAAGGGACCGCTCTGGCTACATATGGATGTGTAAGAGGAGTGCGACACCTATCTGCGAGCTCCAACACTTCGACAACGGTGCCGACTGCCCGGTAAGGAATCGACACTGATGTGTCGTTGTCCGTATTGGTGATTGTGATTTCGCTTTCGTTGGCGTCGATTCTCGTGTTTCCGATTGCTGCTTTTAATTCCACGTGTGCTCCCCTTTACTGCCCTGGTTTTGTTGACGCAGTTGCATTAGTGTCAGCCGTTACGATTTGTCCATGAGTGAAAACGAATTCCGGCGCCTCGTAGCTCGAGTAGAGCGAGCGGCTTCGCACCGCCATGAGCTGTGGAGTCTTGGTGTCGAACATCTGAAGGCGAACCCGATTGAGCGCCGGGTTGTAGGCGACGGCGATATCCGTTCCTTTCGTCTCCAGGCGACCGCACCTGTGCCAACCGAGCTGTCCCTCGTCTTCGGAGAGTGGCTGTACCAACTTCGTGCCGCTCTCGATGGGCTGATGTACGAAATCGTTGTCCGAGAAACCAAGTTGGACCCTCCGCCAAATGCCGGCCGGATTTCCTACCCGTTGTGCAGATCTGCCGGTGCTTTCGCCTCGTGCAATACCTATGGAGTTTCCGATAGGATTCGCCGAGCTATTGAACGCACGCAGCCCTATCACGCCACCGGAGGATTCAGCGGAAGTGCGCTGTGGTGGATTCATGAGCTCGCTCGAATTGACCGCCATCGACGTGGGCATTGCCTCGTGTGGCGCATCATCGAGCTGCAGGTCAATTCCAACAGCCCGGCCATCGACGCCTCGCGCTGTGGTGTATGCAATCAGCTCGAGGCTTTCATCCGGGGTGATGAGGAGTTGGAAGCCGCGTGGATCGCTCTCCGCCGCGGCGTCGAACTCAACGCGAATGACGGAGTAGATATCACTTGGCGTCTCCAATTCGATGTAGCCGACTGGGTCCAGCGCATTCCCCGCAGCTACGGTGTTTGGAGCCTCGATGACCGAATGGCCAACGCAGAAATGTATCTCAGTAAGACCATCGAGTTGTTCGAGCAACTCTTCATCGTTGATGACGAGATACTGGCTTAGGCCACTGTCATGGAGTCTGGTTAACATTCGTTGACGCAGTTGGCCTCTAGCTTTGGCTAGATTCATGTACTTCATCGCCGCTTCCTCCTTTCGCTTGTCGACGGTTGCCCTGCCCAGCACCTTCCCCAGCACTGGGCAGCTCTTCAGTTGGATAAGATTCCCGCTTAGGGGACGCTTCCCCGGAAGGGAGGTGATTGAGATGATGAACCTGTCCGAACACGTCCCGTTCACTGTTGAGTTCAAGTAGTGCTCGTTGGAGTCGTTCATCTTCGATTGCAAGCGCTACTCCGAATGCGCCGGCTAGGCGTTGCGCGAGGGAAAGCGCCAGTAGTTTTCCGCGCGCGTCTAGTCGGCCAAGAGAATTCGCAACGGTGCCGCCGTCAGCCAAGTTTGTGCCAAGCGCGTTGAGCAGCCCCAGCATTGCGAGATTCGTTGTGGTTTGGGCTCGAAATATCCATGCCATCTTTGTGTTTCCTTCCTTTCGTTTGTCGACAGCTGCCCCGCACCTTCCCCAGCACTGGGCAGCTATTCAGTTGGATAAGATTCCCGCTTAGGGGACGCTTCCCCGGTTGGGAGGTGATTTTCTGTGGAGGATCCAGATGCCCGCCCACGCGGTTACAGCAATGAAGACGTAGAGTTCGCGCTTCGTCAGGCTGGTCTGAATGATTCGGCTGATTTGGTTGTTCTGCTTGCAAGAGTTCGGAATGCATCTGTTAAGCAGAGTGAAATCAATCCGGCCGGGGTCTTTTTCAGCCACGTTGACCGTTCGCTTCAAGAAGTTGTCCACACGATTACTGGACTGGAACGACGTATCGCGTGGCTTGAACGGCAAGTCGGCGAACATCCGCTCGACTAGGTCACTGTCCCATCGCGTCGACTGTGGTACTCGCAGCATTCGCGCGGTGGGACATTCGTTTTTGTTCTCACACATCTCTATTTCCTCCTTTCGCTTTTCGACGGTTGTTGCCCGGCACCTTCCC
This sequence comes from Corynebacterium sp. HMSC065H09, assembly GCF_001812845.1. NCBI lineage: Bacteria > Bacillati > Actinomycetota > Actinomycetes > Mycobacteriales > Corynebacteriaceae > Corynebacterium > Corynebacterium sp. HMSC065H09. Next base: position 43,625 of record NZ_KV810590.1, on the reverse strand, counting down.
CAGGGCCCGGCGGTCGTGTCACGCTGGTTTAGTAACCTCCTCGATAACGCTTTTGCGTTAGAAAGGAGGTGATTGTCTTGGCTAAATCTGCTGGCAAGAGTTCTGGCAAGGTTCACCGCAGCGCTATTACAGGACGCTTCGTGAAGGCCTCTACCGCTGCTCGCCACCCGAAGACCACGGTTTCCGAGACTCGGTCTAGGGGTAAGAAGTAGTTAGTTGCCCTGGTCGTGCTTCGTTGCGTCCAGGGCCTCCTGCACGATTACTGCCATCACATTCGCCAGAATTTCGTATTCGATGTGGATTCCCTCACTGGCACCGTCTACATCGATGTTGACTCCTGTATCAGTGCCCTCGATATTGAGCTTCGCTACTTTTGCGCCCATAACTGCAATCTCCTTTTTCGCTTGTCGACGGTTGTTGCCTGGCACCTTCCCCAGTGCCCGGCGCGATTTTTCTTATGCCGCCTGCTTGGTTGCCGTCTCGACTGTGTAGAACAGTGAGTCAAACGGAACTTGGAAACCTAGTGACGCTCCCGCGATAAATGCTGCGGATACGTTTTCGCCCTCCATCGCACGCCGGTATGTTCCCCGGCTAACTCCGATGGTTTTGGCCATCTCGGTCTCGTTCTTTCGGGTCAATCGGCGCAGTTCGTTCATCTGCTCGCGCTTGACCTTGACTGCGTAGCTCACTGAATCACCTCCGCGCTTCTCATTCACCGTCATGGCTTAACCTTAAGCCACGATGGCCTACCTGGCAACCATCACCCCTTTCGCGGGGTGGCTTATTTACAATCCACCCAGGTCACAGTTGTTCGAGGTGGCTTATTTATGTACCATTGGCGACATGCAAACACTTACTGAATGGGTCAAAAACATCACCAATGACGCATCCTGGCGTTCTATCGCAGATGAACTCGGTACAACGCACTCCACGATTCAAAGACGGCTAAAAGCTGACACCGCAAGCACGGTCATAGAACTAGCAACCGTTTACAGCGCAAACCCTGTTTACGGCCTGCTCGCTGGAGGATGTATCTCTAATGCAGATCTCGAAGAGTTCCATCGACAAGGAGACCTCGATGCATATAGCGATGTTGAGCTATCGGAGGAGATCGTTCGCAGGCTTCGCGCCCGTGAGCAGAATGATGCGTTCAACGCTACGGTGTTCGAATTCCCCGGGCCTGAATCCGCCCCGGCTGATACACATGACGGCACCGTCACGGAATGGGACGGCAGCAAACCAGCCGCCGCCGATAGCAGCCCAGACGAAAACGAAGAGCGAATCAAACGAGGTGAAGACCCCATTGACTAGACCAGACCACATCGCCATCTACACCACAGAAGACGGCAAGAGACACGTCCGCCTCCAACTCACCCAAGGCACCGCATGGCTAACCCAAAAACAAATGGCCGAACTCTTCGACGTCACTAGCGCATCCATCTCACATCACGTACAGAACATAACCAGGGAAAAAGAAGTATCCGGCAGTTTCAAACAACTTTTGAAAGTACCCGGTCAGAGCAGGTCTGTGAACCACTACAACCTCGATATGATCCTCGCTGTCGGATACCGGGTACGCGGCCCCCGAGGCACGCAATTCCGAAAATGGGCAACCGAAGTGCTCAGCGAATACCTCACCAAAGGGTTCGCGATGGACGACCAACGCCTCAAAAACGACGGCGCAGACACTCACTTCGATGAACTGCTCGAACGCATCCGGGAAATCCGCGCCTCAGAACGACAATTCTTCCGCAAGATTTGCGACGTTATTGCAAAAACCAGCGATGATTACGAAGAGAAAAAGAACTACGCCGAAGTCAAGAACTTTTTCGCCAGCATCCAAAATAGGCTCCACTTCGCAACCCACCATCACACCGCTGCGGAAATCATTTTTATGCGCGCCGACCACACAAAGACCAACGCAGGCCTCACGACGTGGGCGGGAGAATCGCCCCACAAAGCGGATATGGCGATAGCAAAGAACTTCCTCACCAGCGACGAACTACGGAGAATGAACAGGCTCACATCCATGTTCCTTGATTATGCGGAAGACCAGGCTGAACGCAGAAAATCTGTTCTCTTAAAGGACTGGATAGCCAAAGCTGACGCCTGGCTCGTCTTCAACGATAGAGAAGTACTACAAGGCTACGGGACAAGGTCAAGCAAGCAGGCAATCAGCAAAGCAAACACCGAGTGGGACAAGTATCAAAGGACCCTTGATACCAGGGTTAATGAGTTGGACATGAAGCAATTGGAGCAGGAAGTAAAGGAACTGAGCCGAGGTGAAAACCCCATCGACTAACGAGCTCATCTCCATCGCCGAAGCCGCCGGTGTGCGCGTCACATGGCACATGAGAGGCCCCAAAGGGGCATGGATACCCTATGAGCGACGCATTAGCCTGCGCCACGGCATGGACGACGCCGCCACCCGCTGCACTATGGCCCACGAACTCGCTCACATGTGGCTAGGCCACCCAGCTCCGGCGAGCAATAGACAAGAGCGGCAAGCTGATCGTTTCGCGGCTCGGTTACTCATATCACCGGTTGAATATGCGCTCGCGGAACAGATTTACGAGGCACGTCCACAGTTAATTGCAGCGGAATTAGGGGTTACAAACGAAGTACTTGCCATATGGCGGGGTATGTATGAAAGGCGCACTGTGTGAGGGGCTTGGCTTACGTTAGTTAGATTGGTTCGCTATAGTTGGGCTTGACATGAATCGTCGCCCAACGCGCCCCATGTCACCGATAAGGCGAAGCCCCCACGCCGCCGCCAAGCAAACGTGAGGGCTTCGTGAGACTAGTTAGTTAGCCAAGTTATCGTCTCGCGAACCGCATCCGCGAGTTCATTGGCTACTAACACCGTGAAGGCTCGGACTGCAATCTCACCAATTGCTTTCCGAGCTTTCCCTTTTTCCGGCTTATCGCCGGTTTCCGGTTTCGGCATTTCATCTCACCCCCTTCCTTAAACGGAGGTGGACCCAACTAGCTGGTGCTATTCCAGTTCCACGCGCTTGCGGTGGAGACTTTTCGCACCGCTAGGAAAGGGGACGCTATCAGAGCGTCTTCTTTAGCTTACATGGTTGTTGTTTCCCGATGGCACCTTTGGTTTCCAAACTTGACACATAACGCATATTTACGTTATAATGGTTATAGTGCGCGAGCGAAACGCACTAGAAGGAGAGGTGAAAGATGTGGATTACACCGACATCATTGCCACCATAACCCTGGTAGTCATGATCATCATCTGGCTAGACACCAGGAACAAATAAAGAAGCCCCCGGCTAAAGCAGCTAGCCGGGGGACTTCCCCCACCACACTACACGAAAGGACACACTGTAATGCGATTCATACTCATCGGAGCATGCACCGCCACCATCATGACACTGGCCGGAGCATCACCATTCTTTATCCCAGCCTTCCTCGCCATCGGCTACGCCATCGACCACAACCGAAAGAAAATCTCCTAATGCGCCCCATCATCATCGACGAAGACACCGGCCGCCGACTCTGGAACAGCGCCGAATGCGCAACCCACATCGGAGTTAGCCCCAGGACCTGGGCGAACTACCACGCCAACAAACGCACACCCCAACCGGTAGCAACCTGGGGCAAATCAGCCCCCCTCTGGGACGCTGAAGAAATCAAAACCTGGCACCAAAACCGCCCAGGCTCACCCGTCAAAAATCACCCCACCAAACACGGCGTCGACATCAACGAACCATGAGACTCATGAAGCAATAAGACACCTCGGCAGCAAATGTTTGGTTCGACCGCATCGAGCCGCTGCTGGTGGCCATGAACGAGAAACTACGCAATAATACTGATTCATGAGGTATCTTTCACCGCTGCGCTATCCAGGAGGCAAAGCACGACTAGCCCCCTACCTTCAGCGACTCATCACCGCCCAAACACCCCGACCCACGCACTACGCAGAACCATTCGCGGGCGGAGCAGGCGCAGCATTGAAGCTTCTCACCGATGGCATCGTCGAAGAAATACACCTCAACGACCTTAACCCCGGCATCGCAGCCTTCTGGCGCAGCATCACCACCGCCCCAGAGGAATTCTGCGAATTGATTTCCGAAACCGCAGTGAACCTGGACGAATGGCACAAACAACGTGTCACCTACCTCGCAGGAGAGACAGGAAACGATCTCGCACTAGGATTCGCAACTTTCTTCCTTAACCGAACCAACCGCTCGGGAATCCTCCACGCCGGCCCCATCGGTGGCCACGACCAAAAAGGCACATGGAAAATAGACGCACGCTACAACAAGAGCGGTTTAATCACGCGTGTACAGCATCTCGCACAATACCGACACCAAATACACGTCACGCAGATGGAAGGCCTAGATTTCCTCGACTCCATCTCAGATCTAGGCTCCAAAGTATTCATCTACGCAGACCCTCCCTACGTTGTCCAAGGTGACGGCCTATACCTGCATGCCTTCGACGAAGCAGCGCACGTAGACCTGGCAAGCAAACTCGCAGATACACACGCACCATGGATGCTCACCTACGACGATGATCCCCGAATTACGGACATCCTCTATCGAAACGTGCGGTGCGCACGTTTCCCCATCGCCCACACAGCACATAAGCAACACATCGGAACAGAAGCTGTCATCTATTCAGACTCGCTCCACGTACCAGACGTACAGCTCACCAGAGGCCGAACAGCAGAGTGGGTAACTACGTAGACGCATATCGTAGACCCCTATGTTCCTCAACGTTTCCGTATAGTAGGCTTTGTCACGTCCCCAACAGTTTAACCAGAAGGCGAGGAGTGATGACCGATGACCAACCTGGAGTACATCATGAGCCGTCGCAAGACTCCAGTAATCGCCCGCTCGACGGACGGTCGAGTGATTCGAGCGACTCCGATTCACGACCCATCGGAAAACTTTCGGAAGGGCTGGGAACAGACAGGCACGGCTCTACGCAAAGCAATGGACCATTACGGAGCGATGACGCGATAACAGCCGAAGTAGTATCCGAAAACTCAGAAGCATTCGCCCGAATGCTTCAAATTCGGCAAGGTCCGCTTCCTCCAGCCGAGGAACTAGCCCGATACGAGCAAGCCTTCCCTGGAATTGCAGAACGAATTGTATGCATGTCCGAAGGAAGTATCTCTGCTGCGAACGAGGCCACACTATCCGAAGCCGAAGTGAATAACGCAATCGCCTACTCAATCCGCGAAGATGCAAACTCACATCGCCGCGCCCAATGGATTTTTGCCGCGCTCACCGCAACCTTGATTGTGGGTGCCGTACTAACTTCCGTCAGTGGCACCAGCGGCACAACCGCATTCGCATTCCTAGCCGCATTAAGCGGCTTAGGAGTCCTACTAGCACCGCGCGCGATGACTAGCTGGAGTAATAAAGACAAAAGCTCCTCACCGCAGGAGTAATCTCGCCGCAGGAAGGCGTTTGTCATGGCTACCGTCTCCTACTACAAAACGAAAAGCGGCCGACGCTGGCAAGTGCAATACACGAAACCAGATGGTTCACGTACCCGCAAACGCGGCTTCCCAACCAAAGCAGAAGCCCAAGCCTGGATAGAAGACCAAGGCGTCGCACAAAGAAAAGGCACGTGGGTAGATCCCGCTCTGTCCAACATCCCCCTATCCGAGCTATGGGATCCATGGATAGCAATCAAGAAAATGCGCCACGGTACCTCAACATGGAAGCCACTAGACTCCGCCTGGCGCACCCACGTCAAACCCCGCTGGGGATTAACGCCTATTAACCAAATCACCACCGAGCAACTACAGACCTGGATAGTAGACCTGTCTGAGAATAAATCCGTCACTATCGTCGAACGCTGCCTAGGCGTTATCCGCGGGTTGCTCGAGCTTGCCGTCACCAACAAACGCCTCAGCACAAATCCGGCTACTGCCGTGCACTGCCCGGCGCGGAAGCGGCCGAAGCAGGTGTTCTTGTCTTTGGAGCAGTTGGAGGCCCTGGCGTCGAAGTGCTCGGACGATAAGAAGGCGCTGGTTTGGTTGTTGGGCACGTCTGGTTGCCGTTGGGGCGAGGCTGTGGGTTTGACGGTTGGTGATGTGAATCCTTTGCGGGGCCGTATTTCGGTGACTAAGTCCGCGTCGACTGTCGGTGGCCGGGTTGTGGTTGGAGCGACTAAGGGGCGTCGTGATCGTGTGATTGCTGCGACGCCGGCCGTTTTTGAGCTTTTGGTTCCGCTGATGGCTGGGAAGAGTCCTGATTGCCTGTTGTGGGAGAAGCGTGGTGGTGGGCATTTGACTACGCCGTCGAAGCGGTCGTGGTGGCATTCTGCTGTGGATGCGTGTGTTGCTGAGGACAGTAGTTTTCCTTCTTTGCTTACCCCCCATGATTTGAGGCATACTGCGGCGTCGTTGCTTATCTCTAATGGGGCTTCTGTAAAGGTCGTTCAGGCTCAGCTTGGGCACGCGAGCGCGAAGGAAACACTGGATATTTACTCTGGTCTTTTTGACGAAGATCTTGATTCAGTGATTGATGCTGTTGGTCGTGCGCAGCGTGCTGCTGGGTCTCGAAGAAAGAACAAGGGTGAGCCAAAAGTGAGCCAAAAAGCCGACTAAACTTCCATATCCTGCATATATACGGTCGTGCCAGAGGTTCGATTCCTCTCTGGGGCACAAATACCCTCGTGACCTTTTACATATAGGGCGCGAGGGTTCTTTGTTTTTCTCACGACCGGCCACTACGCCCCCTCCTGAGAACGCATCACCCAGCAATTTCCAGAAACACTTGTGTTAGGCTTACCTAATCACGTGGCGTGTAGACTTCCGCCAGTACAAAACAGCCCAAGACTTGTTGAAGGACAGTGACAACTATGGCTGGCCTAGCTAAAGCAGCAGCACCGAAGCGTAAGCCCCGTAAGGCACACGAGGCAACAGTTACTGGACGTCGCCAGATTTCCCCAGACCTTGTTCGTTTGAGCATGAACTCGCCTGCATTTGTGGGCAAGGAGCTGGAGTTTACCGACCATTACATCAAATTATTGTTTGTGCCAGAGGACGCTGATTACTCCTGGCCGTTCGATATTGCGAAAATTCGCGCCGAACAGCCGCGAGACAAACTGCCAATCACCCGCACATACACTCTGATTAATGTGGACTCCGAAACCGGCGACTTTGACGTCGACTTCGTCACCCACGGCGATTCCGGCCTGGCTGGACCGTGGGCACGCGTAGCCGAAATCGGAGACAAGCGTGGCTTCTTAGGGCCAGGAGGCGCATGGGGACCTGCAGCAGAATATGAACACTTTGTACTCGCCGGAGACGAGTCCGCAGCGCCAGCTATCAGCGCCGGACTGAAGCACCTCCCAGCAGGCACGACCGCAACCGCATACATCGAAATCGAGTCCGAAGATCGGAAGTTTGAGCTCCCAACCCGAGAGGGTGTGGAAGTCCATTGGGTCCTCCGCAACGGCGCAACCCACGGCACAGAGCTATCCCGCGCAGTGCGCGAGGCGGGCATTCCAGAAGGTAAGAAAACTAGCTGGTTCATCCACGGTGTCGCCGAGATGATCAAGGAATTGCGCCGCTTCCTCTTCGTCGAATCTGAGATCCCGAAGAAAGACGTTTCCATTTCTGGCTACTGGCGTATCGGTATGACCGAAGACCAGTGGCAGTCTTCTAAACGAGAATTCAACGCTGAGGTTGAGGCCGAGGAGGAAAGAGCCAGGGCCTGACGCTTGCTCGAACGTTAGCGCTCGCTACGCCTTTCAACAACGACGCGTTTTCCTGCCAACCAGTCGAATGGGTGCCAGCGGCAAACAGCAACCCAAATCATCAGGACACCAAAAAACAGTTCAACGTTTGGCTCAAAACCCGTAGGCAAGAAAATCAGCGACAATAGGTAACAATTACGTACCGCTGCCCGCCAACCTCTGTGCCAAGAATCGTCTCCTGATTCGAGCTCCGATGTTCCCTCTGGCTGAGCGACTTCGAACGGAGTTGCCCCAGAGTCTGCTTTCCGCGCTGGAACAACGTGTAGCAAAAATGCGCTTTTACCAAACGTCTGTTCACCGCGAGCCTCTGCAACCACGCGCACAAAGAAAAAGACAGCTGGGAATATGACACCATACAAAATCCTGAACTCTGGCGGACTCGGCAGCGCCCAGTTCGCCATGGCTGCTTCCCACGCAAGTTTGCCAAGTGCCACAATGATGGCAACAAAGATTCCTACAAGGAACGAATCCAGTATCCACGCGCCACTGCGCCGAGCGAACAAATCCGCATTACTCTTTACGGGGAATCGATTCGGGGTGCGCCGATACATGGGACACACGCTATCAAAACCACTTATGACTTCACAGACGAATTGCCTTTCCCTACCGCACCCGTTCTGCCACGATTAGAAGCATCCAGTATGCAAATCGAAAAGTCGACTGTATAGTTGCCGGTTGAATCAACCTATCTATTGGGTGTCAGCAGCTTCCTTGCCAATAGCTCGGCAAGTTCCCCTATAGCTGGCACCCCCAGTGGTTTTTCAGGAGTCCCTACCCAGAAAGCCGAGAATTAAACCACGCGACGCAGGCCCGAGAAGCCCAGAAAGTGAGATGGATGTGAATACGCGAACTCAGCTGTCAGCCGTACAGCACCCTAAACTCACTGCCGTCCGGCGCAAGAACCGCCGGCAGCTGGCGCTGGCCTGCTGCTTCCTCACCTTCGCAGCCACGGCCACCAGCTGTGCCAACAGCGAAAGCGAGGAGGTTGCCGCGACGCAAACCTCGTCGTCAAGCCAACTTACTACGGTGTCGACGACGAGTTCGCCGACAACGACGGGACCAAAGGTTCGAGAAGGCGGTACGCCGCGCATCGGGCACCTGTGCCCGAACCAGACCGGCGAAATACGAATGAGCGCCAACGGCCAGAATCTTGAATGCGCACAAGTCGGCGAGCAGGAAGTGTGGACGGTGCTGCAGCAAACCCCCGCGAACCCGACATCGCAGCAAATGTGGATCTCCACTACTCCGACGACCACTGAGCCACTGCCTCAGGAACCTGAGCCGACGACTCCGAGTGAGAGCACAACGGAGACAAGTGAGACGGAGAGCTCGACGACCTCTGATTCTTCCACGCCGCCCGATACTTCAACGACTCCGACAACCTCCGGCGAGCCGACAGAATCGGAATCGGAGCAAGAAGAGCGGCCGAGCGAAGATAATCAAGGGCTCACTGGCCTGTTCCGCTAGCTTCGTCTCTGGCTGCGAGGTTCGTCGGCTCGGGACTTAGTTAGGTAAGGTGCACTAGCTCGCCCTAAAACACCAAAATCCGCTGCAACAATACTGCAGCGGATTTTTGTGATTGCAGAATCACTCAGGCAGCGGCGAGCCTGAAGGAAACTTCGGCTCGCCACCGCACAGCAGAAATCGTGGCGCTCCCCTACTTGCGGTGACGGCGGTTGTAGAACGGCGTCGGAACGACGGTGGCGGTAATGTCGGCGCCTTCAACGGTCAGCTCCGTGCCAGTGGAGGACTGCCAACGCTGAACGTATGCAAAACCGATGGGGTGACCCAAAGTCGGCGACACCTTGGCGGAAGTCAGCACGCCAACCTCGTTACCTTCCGCATCAATGAGCTTGGTGCCACGCTTCGGAGCTTCATCACCGGAGAAACGCAGACCAACCAGTAGCTCCTTCGACTGCGGACGATTAATCAGTGCGTTGCGACCAATAAACTGCCCCTTGGTCGGCCCCATGATGGACTTCAGGCCGGCCTCCAGCGGAGTGCGGTCGCGAGTCAGCTCGTAGCCATAGAGCGGCATACCGGCCTCAAGACGCAGGGTGTCGCGGCAGGCCAGACCACACGGCAGCAGGCCGAGGTCAGCGCCGTTGTCAGCCGGATCCTCCGGGTTTTCCACCTTGCCACCTGCTGCAATGATTGCACGCCAGACCTCGACGGCGCGGTCAGCCGGCGGGAAGATCTCGAAGCCGTCCTCACCGGTGTAGCCGGTTCGGGCAACAATCATTTCCACACCTGCGACCTCGAGCAGGGTGCAAGAGTAGTAGTTCATGCCATCGAGAGTCGCGTGCAGATCCTGCGGCAGCAGACGGCGCAGAAGCTTCGCAGCCTTCGGCCCCTGAATGGCCAGGAGCACATTCTTGTCATTCATGCTCTCAACCTGGACGTTGTAGCCACCAACGCGCTCGCGCAGCGTCGAGTACACATCTTCAGCGGCTGCGGCATTCTGCACCAGCATGAATTCGTGACTACCGAGGCGGTAAATGATGAGGTCATCAATAATGCCGCCGTCTTCCTGCACAATCATGGTGTACTTGGCACGGCCCAACGCCAGCGGCTTGATTGCCGAAATCAGGGAGTGTGCAAGGAACGCCGCCGCATCCTCACCAGTGACGCGGATGATACCCATCAGCGACAGGTCGAAAATACCAACGGCCTCACGCACTGCGTTGTGCTCTGCAATTTCCGAAGAGTAGCGGAACGGCACTTCGTAGCCACCAACATTGCGCATTTCTGCGCCAAGGCTTACGTGCTCATCATGCAGGGCGCTACGGAAAGAATTGTTGTTCTCAGAAGCGCCAGAATTGTCAGTCATACACACTCCAATTATTGCGGTGGGGCAAACCAGATTGTTACCTTCCCACCTTATATCTAAGACTCCGTGCTCGCTTCCGCGAGCCCCTGCGGATCCAGGGCAACAGGCCCGTCCATTAACTATCATGCACTGATTCGCACATGCTTGACGACGACCCCGCGCCCACCACAAAGGCCCCGCTACCAGTGACGATAACGGGGCCTTTGCATTTGTCTATTCAGTTAATTGCGATTGGCTGAGCTGTTCGGGCAGCGTTGCCAGCCAAGGACGCAGTGGTTATTAGTGATCAACCGCAGCCTCGGTGCCAACACCGGTCAGGGAGCGAACTTCCATCTCAGCTGCCAGGTCATCGAAGTTATCCGGCTTGCCCATGTAGGTGGCGATGATGCCAGCCAGGAACGCCAGCGGGATTGCGAGCAGACCCGGCGAGGTCAGCGGGAACCAGGAGAAGTCAACCGACGGAATCATCGAGGACTCGCTGCCGGAAACTGCCGGGGAGAAGATAATCAGAACCAGCGAGGCGATGACACCGGTGTACATGGAGGCAACTGCGCCTGCGGTGTTGAAGCGCTTCCAGAACAGGGACATCAGGATGGTTGGTACGTTTGCGGATGCTGCCACTGCGAAGGCCAGCGACACCAAGAAGGCGACGTTCTGCCCCATGGCCAGGATGCCGAGGATAATGGCGACAACGCCCAGCACGATTACGGTAATGCGGGAGACACGAACCTGCTCGGCTTCCGTGGCCTGTCCCTTGCGGATCACGGCCTGGTAGAGGTCCTGGCCGACAGACGCGGAAGCGGTAATTGCCAGACCAGCGACCACGGCCAGCACGGTAGCGAACGCCACTGCGGAAATCACTGCCATGAAGATGGAGCCACCGATTTCGAAGGCCAGCAGCGGAGCTGCAGCGTTGGCTCCGCCCGGGGCGGCGTTGATTCGGTCCGGACCAACAAGTGCGGCGGCGCCATAACCGAGTACCAGGGTCAACAGGTAGAAACCACCGATGAGGATGATTGCCCAGGTCACGGACTTACGAGCTTCCTTTGCAGTCGGCACCGTGTAGAAGCGCATGAGCACGTGCGGCAGACCAGCAACACCGAGGACCAGTGCCAGGCCCAGAGAGACGAAGTCCAGCTGCTGAACGAAGGAGCCGCCGTACTTCAGACCCGGCTCAAGAATGGCGGAGGCTTCGTAGCCCTTCTCGGCGATGTGATCCGAGCTCGCGTGCATGTCCACTGCGTCCTGCAGGAGCTGGGAGAAGTTACCCTTAACGCCAACCAGGATGATCAGAGTCATGATGATGACAGCACCGACCAGCAGGACGGCCTTAATCATCTGCACGTAAGTCGTGCCCTTCATACCACCGATGAGAACGTAAGCAACCATGATGATGCCGACGACCGCGACAACGATGGACTGCTGAGTGGAGTCGTGAATGTTGAGCAGCACGGCGACCAGGGAACCTGCACCGGCCATCTGCGCGATGAGGTAGAACAGGGTCACCGCGAGGGTCGAGATAGCAGCCGCAGTACGTACCGGGCGCTGCTTAAGACGGAAGGACAGCACGTCGGCCATGGTGAACTTACCGACGTTACGCAGCGGCTCTGCAACCAACAGCAGCGCGACCAGCCAGGCTACGAAGAAGCCGATGGAGTAAAGGAATCCGTCGTAACCAGTCAGCGCAATGGCGCCGACGATACCGAGGAAGGAAGCCGCCGAGAGGTAGTCACCCGCAATGGCAAGACCGTTTTGGGTACCGGAGAACTGTGCGCCACCGGTGTAAAAGTCTGATGCTCCCTTGTTTCCGCCCTTGCCCACTCGAGTAACGATGAACATGGTCGCAACAATGAAGGCGACGAAGACCGCGATGTTGAGAATCGGGTTACCTGCTGCTGCAGTGTCATCTGCAGCAAAGAAACTAGTCAGCATGCCTATGCCTCCTTCTTTGCGACGATTTCAGCGATTTCTCCGCTTTCCAGTGCCTCGCGCAGCTCTGCCTGCATCGGCTCAAGCTTCTTGTTGGCGAAGTTGATGTACACCCAGGTGATGGCGAAGGTGGTCACGAACTGGAGCAGACCAAGGACGATGCCCAGGTTGATATTGCCCAGTACGGGAGTCGCCATGAGATCCGGCGCGAACGTCGCAAGCAAAACGAATGCGATGTACCACACCAGACCTGCGACGGTCATCGGGATGGCGAAAGAACGGAATGTAGAGCGGAGCTCTTGGAACTGCGCTGAGTTTTGCACGTAGCGGTACTCGGCCGCCTGTGGCTTATGCCGGTCTGTCGGCAAGGGAGTTGCGGACACGGGCTAATCCTTTCCAGGAAGTTATGCAGGTGTTCGTAATGAGGTTCAGCACAGCCACCCCGAGGGTGTGCCATGCACCACATTTTTCATTATGTGTGGAAACAAAGTTACCTGGAACACAGTTAGCAAAGAAGTTAAATGCGGCTAACTACTTCTCAGCGAGCCTTAAGGCACCCCCAAAAACGCCATTACCTGCATACTTAGGCGCCGTTTTTACTACCCCCATTTACGCCGTTGTACTCGTGTTCTCCGCTTCTTCCGGCAATGGCTTACTCTGACGCCACCACCACAGCGCTTCGATAATGACCGCGCCGATGGCCCCCACGATCAGCGCGGGAATCAACAGCTCCCGCCCTACCCAGTACAGATTAAGCACTGTGGCCACTGAACGAACCGAGAAGATGAACAGGTAGGCTCCTGCCGATACCGCCAGCAACAGAACCTTCCACCAGGTGTATGGCCTAGCCACGACCACCAAAACCCAAAATGCCGAAACAATCAGCACAATGAGGGTCGCAGTAGACGCCTCCCCTCGTGCCGCATCGCTGGCGTCGACTCCCGGGTTTGCCCACAACCAAAACATGAAGGTCAACAACCCCACCGTGATGCCCGCCGGTATCGCTAAGCGCAACACGCGCCGCACGAAACCATCGCGCGCACGCTCCAAGTTAGGAGCCAACGACAGCACGAACGCCGGGATTCCAATTGTGAACCAACCCGTAATCGTCACGTGAATCGGCTCGAATGGATAATCCATCCCCCACAGCCCCACAGCCAGCGCCAGCACCACCGAGTAGATGGTCTTCGTCAAAAAGAGGTTGGCCACACGCTCGATATTGCCAATGACGCGACGCCCCTCCGCCACAATCATCGGCATCACGGCGAAGCGATTATCCAACAGCACCAACTGCGCAACCGAACGTGTCGCCGGCGCCCCATCGCCCATAGCCACGCCCAGGTTCGCCGCTTTTAGCGCCAGCACATCATTGACACCATCACCGGTCATCGCCACATGATGCCCCCGCGACTGCAGCGCATGAACCATATCGCGCTTATTCTCCGCCGTGACACGGCCGAAGATCTGCCGCGACTCCACAATGTCTGCGAACTCGTTGCGGATCTCGGTGGGCTTGGCTTCGCTATTCTCATCGCGGCTGACCGGAAGCTCAGACGCATCGACAGGATTGTTAGCCCCCTCCATTTCCAGCTCACGTGCAACAGCCCCCACGGAGCGGTCATTGTCACCAGAAATGACCTTGACCTCGACGCCTTCTTCATAGAAGTAGGCCACCGTGTCCGCCGCATCTGAACGCACCTTCTGCCCCAGCACGACAAGTGCGACTGGCTCCAACTCCACCTCGCCACTCTTCCGCAGCGCACCGCCGGGCAGGTCATCTGCCCCAACTGAGGTCCGCGCGAGCAGGAGCACACGAAGTCCTTCCTCCATAAGCTCCCGAGCTTTCTGCATGCCGACCGCGGAGTCGTCGACAAGCACATCGGGCGCGCCGAAAACCCACGTCGCACCGCCGTGATACGTCAGCGCCGACCACTTATTCGCCGAGGTAAAGGGGCGGGTTTTGGTTTGTTCATGCTTTACGACGCCCCCTGCGTCCGCAAGCCCCTCGAGCAGTGCACGAGCCGTTGCGTTGGGGCGATCGTCGAGCTTGCACAGATCGATGAGTGCGGAGTCGACCTCATCGCGGGAGGTACCGTCACCCGATACGATGTCGACTTCCACTAGCTGCATCGCATTTTCAGTGAGCGTGCCAGTTTTGTCGACACACACGGTGTCGACACGCGCGAGACCTTCGATGGCGGGCAACTCATTGACCAGCACGCGATGTCGCCCCAAGCGCACCACCCCAAGGGCAAATGCGATGGTGGTCATGAGGACAAGCCCCTCAGGAACCATGGGCACCAGCGTGGCGACCATCCCCAGCAGCGCATCGTTGAAATCATCGCCGGCGACAAAGAGCTGCGTATAGATTGCCAAGGCGCCGACGGGAATGAGAATCCAGGAAATGTAGGTCAGGATCTTGTTGATGCCGCGGAAGAGCTGGGAATCAGTCAGCGTGAATTTGTTGGCCTCAGCTGCGAGCTTGGCGGCGTAAGCCTCCTTGCCCACTTTGGTGGCCTGATATCGCGCCGACCCCACCACGACCGAGGAACCCGAGTAGACCATGTCCCCAACGCTCTTATCGACGGCATCGGATTCACCGGTGAGAGAGGACTCATCGACAGCCACGTCAGAGGCGTAGCGGAGAATACCGTCAACGACGATTTGGTCACCGGGACCAACCTCGATGAGATCGTCGAGGACGACGGACTCGCGGTCGATCTCGCGAGCAGGCTCCCCGTCGCGAATGACCATGGGTTTTGCACGGCCGACAATGGAAAGCTTGTCCAGTGTGCGCTTGGCACGCAGTTCTTGGATGATGCCGACGATAGAGTTGGCGATAATCAGCAGACCAAAGGCACCGTTGACGATTGAGCCGGTATAGAGCACGACTGCGAATAAAACAGCGAGAATACCGTTAATCCGGGTAAACACATTGGCACGGATAATGTCCCACACACTGCGCCCGGATGTTGGCGGCAGCTCGTTGACGTGCCCCAACTCGATGCGTTGCTGGACCTGCTGTTGAGTAAGACCACTGTCGGGAGTTTTCCACGAGCCCATGCCTGCCTACCCTATTCGCCTAATTGCTGAACCTATTCGACCTATTTGCCAATGAAATTTGGTTCGCGCTTTTCGGCTCGCGCCTTCGATGCCTCCGCAGCATCCTCGGAAGCCCACACCGTGTCGTAGAGCTCCTGCTGGTAGTCCTTCAACGGGCTATGTGTCTCATCGTCGTTGAGCACTGCCTTGTGGTAGGCCAGCGACAGGGGCGCGTAGGTGGCGATACGAAGCGCTACCTCCTCCGCCTTGTCCGGACCACCAAGGTAGGAAGCCAGACCACAACCGCGGGCGGCTTCCTGATCCATGCGCTCGGCCGCCAACAAAATAGTGCGGGCGCGGGCACCGCCGACGAGTACGCGTACGCGGCGAATTGTCCAGGCATCGACAGCGATACCGAGCTTGACCGGCGGAATCATAAACCAGCCGCGCTCACCCACGACGCGCAAATCAGCTGCCATCGCCAGCTGCATGCCAGCGCCGACAGCCGGCCCCTGCACATCCGCAATAACCACCAGACGGCTGGCCTCGATTGTGCGCAGCATTCGACGGAGCTGTTCGTGGAAGGAATCTTCATGGTGCTGGCCACTCAGGTCGGCGCCCGCACAGAAAGCGCGGCCTTCGCCGCGCAGCAGGATAACGCGCTGCTCTGGAACCTCAGCGGCAGCTTCCACCGCATCGGCGATGTCACGACACACGTCGGCAGTCAGGGAGTTGCGCTTATGATCTCGGTCGATGGTGATAGTGACAATTGCGCCGTCGGCTTCGACGCGGATTTCAGATGCTGGGTTCGTCATAGCATTTAGGCTACCCGCGAAACACCAATAGTGATGGGGCTATAAGCAAATCTAAATTCGCTTATTCGTTGCCGAATACCCGCGGGTCGCCACTCAGGCGCCCGTCGGCACGCGCCATCGACGCAATCGTTTCCATGTCCTCGTCGGTGAGCTCAAAGTCGGTGACCTGAAAGTTCTCCTTGATGCGCGACGGCGTGCCCGACTTCGGGATGGCCACGATGCCACGCTGAAGGTGCCAGCGGATAGCAACTTGGGCGGGAGTTTTACCCAGGCGATCTGCGATTTCAGCAATCGGCGAGCCCTCAAAGTACTTCGCGCGCCCCAACGGCGACCAAGCCTGCGTGACAATACCGCGACGACGATCGTCTTCAACCTGCTCATTCTGCGGGAACTGCGGATGCAGCTCAATCTGGTTGACCACCGGAGTCTCCGAGAGCTGGTCGAGCACCTCTGGGTAAAAGTTCGCCACACCAACCGAGCGAATCAGCCCCTCACGATTGAGCTCCAGCAGCGTATCGAAACACTGCCCAAACGTCCCCTGCTTCTCCACCGGCCAGTGCACAAGCACCAGGTCAACGTAGTCAAGGCTGAGCCGTTCTAAAGATGCCCGCACGGACTCGCGCGTCGCCGCCGACCCCTGCGCATCGTTCCAGACCTTCGTGGTCACGAAGATATCTTCACGCTTTACGACGTTCGCAGCGACCGCATCAGCAATACCCTGCCCAACCCCTCGCTCATTGCGATAGAGCGATGCGGTGTCGATGTGGCGGTAGCCGATTTCCAGGGCGTAGCGCACGGATTCGCGCGCCTGCTCATCGTCAAGCTTGTAGGTACCGAACCCCAGAATCGGGATGGCGTTGCCATCGACCATTTCCACGTTGGCAATTCCGGTTGTCGCTGCATCGTACTTCAGATTGAGTGTGGTCATGCCAACCGAGTGTACGGACTGAAAATTTTTTAGATTTTTTCTACCCCGCTGACCTGCGGTTTAGAAAGGTGAGTGCGCTTCATTTTGTTGCGAACAGTTGACGTAGCGTTGTGTTTATATAACACTTTGGAGTGTGTCCCCAAAGATTAAACCCAAAGAACCGATATTCAACAGAATTTCAGTGCTGCGGGCAGAACACGGACTCAGCCGAGCCGAACTAGCCAAACAAGTAGAGGTCAATCCTCAAACGATTGGCGCGTTGGAGCGAGGTGACCACTACCCCAGCTTGGATCTGGCATTTCGCATCTGCGCGGTGTTCGATCTCCCCGTTGAGGCGGTGTTTTCTCGCGAGGAATTCAAGCCCATGTCCTCTGCCCTATACCGAAAGGAAAGCTAACGATGCCAGCTATTCGGACTGAAGACGCAACACCGAACTTTTTCGAAAAGCTAGAAGCCCGGCGCGAAGCGAAGTACACAAAGCGTGTCGAGCAGATGTCGAGCTGGTTGCCCAAGTGGCGCAACCAGGCGGCGCGGCGGAAGCTGGTCATCGCATTCGAGGTGTGCCTTGTGCTGATGCTGCTGAGCGGCATCGCGCTTCTCGGTAGCCTGACCGATATTTTCCCGGGATGGCTTTCTCTGCTCTGGCCAGTGATTTCCCTCATTATGGTCGTCGTCTGGACCAGCCTCAACATCACAGTCGACATGGTTGACAGCGCACCGACCTCGCTACTGGACGAATACCAGCAGGAACAGATTCTGAACCTGCGGGGGCTGACATATCGCTGCTTCACCTACTTCGGCTTGGTGGCCTTCCTTGCTCTCGTTCTGGTGGGCACCTATGTCCTGAACGCGCAACCTGACTGGGGACGCTACATTCCGTACAGCTTCGGAATCTTCGGAATTATCGCTTTCCTCTACATTTCCACGCTGCCCACCGTCGTCTACGCCTGGAATCTGCGCGACGACTAGTACGGGCTCAAAAACTCATATCCCTCCTCTGCCCTTCACTCCTCAATCTAAGGATCACCATGAACAGCCTCATTATTGACGGGCTTGAGAAGTCCTACGGAGACCTGCAGGTTCTCCGTGGCATGAGCTTCCAAGTTCACCCTGGAGAAATCTACGGCTTCGTCGGCTCTAACGGTGCCGGCAAGACCACCACTATGCGCATTGCCCTGGGCGTGCTGGCCACCGATAAAGGCGAGGTGCGCATCGGCGATACCCCGATGAATGACTCGCTGCGCCGCACGATTGGCTACATGCCAGAAGAACGCGGCCTCTACCCCAAGGCTGAAGTCCGCAAGCAGCTGATTTACTTTGCTCGCCTACACGGTGTGCCCACCAAGCGCGCGGAATCCAATGCCGACAACTTGTTGGAGCGCCTCGGTCTCACCGAGCGTGCCAACGACAAGGTCGACACGCTCTCGCTCGGCAATCAGCAGCGCGTGCAGCTGGCAGCCTCCCTCGTCCACGACCCAGAAATACTAGTCCTCGACGAGCCCTTCTCTGGTCTCGACCCAGTTGCGGTCAAGGTGATGAGCTCCGTACTCAAGGAGTACGCCGACCGCGGCACCCCGATTGTGTTCTCTTCCCACCAGCTCGACCTTGTCGAGCGCATGTGTGACCGCGTCGGCATCATCCGCGACGGCCGCATGCTCGTGGAAGGCACTGTTGATGAGCTGCGAGCACGGGGCCCACGGGCTTTCGTCGTCAAGCTCGATGGTGCGCCCCAGGATTGGGCGACCTCCGTCGAGGGCGTGACAAGCGTGGAGCGTGATACCCATGGTGCCACCGTCGTTCACCTCGATTCCAACGCCCCCGCCGACACCGACCAGAAGCTGCTACACAGCGCGATGGCAGCGGGAACGGTCCGTTCGTTTGGACCTCTGCAAATTCCACTTACCGAGCTCTACCAGGAGGCCGTACAGCAATGAGCACCAACACTTACAACGCCTCAACGGCCGTCAAGACTGTTTTCGTCCGCGAACTCCGCGAGCATCTGCTGAAGAAAAGCTCGCTAATCACGCTCATCATCATGGCAGTGGCGGCCGTCGGCGGTATCTTCGTTGCCGACTACATGACCTCCAAGTCCGATAATGACACCGTAAAAATCGCGGTCGTCGGAGAAGCGCCGTTCGCGGACTCTCTCGCCGACGCTACCGCCGAAATAAAGGATGCTGAAGGCGCGGATGCCGCAGCCGGCGCATTTGCCACAGCATCGCTCTCACCGTTGGAGATTACGTCCGCGGCAGACGACAAGGCCGCTCGCGCTGCCGTCACCGACGGCGACGCCGACGCCGCTCTCGTCCCCGACACCGCAGAAGGCAAGGAGGGCTCGTGGAAGCTGCTTGCCGACGACGCCCCATCCTGGCTGGCCCCAATGCTGCAGGAATCGCTGCAGAAACAAAATGAAGCCATGCTGCTCAGCGAAAACGGAATCAACCCCAGCGAGTTTTTCTCCAAGACTCAAAGCGCAGCCGTGTCGGTGGAGTCGCTGGATGAAGCCAAAGACGAGAAGATGCCCGCAGTGGTCATCACACTGATTGGTGTGATGGTCATGATGACCGCCATCCTCGTCTTCGGCGGCGCGGTGGCCACCAGCGTCATCGAGGAGAAGTCCTCCCGCGTCATCGAGATCATTCTCTCGACCGTTCGCCCGGCGCACCTGCTGGCTGGCAAGATCCTCGGCGCCGGTCTGGCTGGCATCATCATGATGAGCGTGCTGACCGCCAGCGCCGCAGTTGCCCTCATGATTACCGGATTGGCGGAGAGCTTCGATGTGCCGTGGTCCGCAGTCTGGCTGCTGGTCCCGTGCTTCATCCTCGGTTACTTCTTCTTCGCCGCGCTGTATGCAGCCTCCGCATCCTTGGTCAGCCGTATGGAAGATTTCCAGGGCGCACAGATGCCGGTACTGGTGTTCTCGCTGATCACGATGTATGTTCCGCTGTTTGGCTGGAGCAAGCTGGACTCTACCGTCATGCAGATTGCAGCGTGGATTCCACCGGTTTCCATCACCACTGCCCCGATGCAGTACGCCGTTGGCAACTTCTCCGCACTCCAGTTGGCGGCTTCGCTGCTAATCATGGTTGTGGGAGTAGCCGCAGTCATCGCACTCGCCGCCTGGATCTACCCGCGCAATGTCCTGCGCACCGGTGCCGCGGTCAGCTGGAAGAAGGCTCTGACAGCCAAGAGCTAGCCCCAGCCCTGCCCAAAAGAGCGTGGCTCCTTCGGCCACGGTCACCTAAAACCGAATAATCGTCAATCGCGTAGTTTGCTCAGCGCACCTTATAGGCCTTTGCGCAGCGCACCTTATAGACCATGGTCCGCCGCAAACTTCGCGATTTTTCCTGTCTCGCCATAGGAGGTCTGCGCCCCCACGCCTGTCGCCGCATGAGCCGAGACCACCGCCGCAAGACGAGCTGCCGTCACCACATCATCGCCCGCGGCCAACGCGGTGAGGACCGTACCCATGTACGCATCACCGCAGCCCGTGGTGTCCACGACCTCGATGGGCAGCGCTGGAATGCGAGTGACTGCCACCTCGCTTTCCGACGTCCTCAAGACCGCAGACCCCTCCCCGCCAAGTGTGACAATGGCCGTGGAAATCCCGTGTTCGTCGGCAAGCACGCGCCCAACCGCATCCCACTGACCGTGCTCGCAACCGGCGACCGCGCGCTCGGAGCCGATGATGGCTGCGAGTTCGTGCTCGTTGACAATGAGGACATCGACCAGCGCGAGCAGATCCTCACTGACCGCCCGAATCGGCGACAGGTTGAACACCACCGGCACACCCGCATCGTGGGCAATCTGTGCGGCGGCCAGGACAGCCTCATCACAAATCTCCAGGCACAGACCGAGGCACCCAGCCCGCTGAATCTTGTCCGCATGACTGCGCACCATCTCAGCATCGACTTCACCATTGGCGCCAGCGGAGATGACAATGAAATTCTCCGCCGCGTCATCGACGACAATCATGGCTGTACCAGTGGCGGAGTCGGCGGTCTCAACTGCGGAGATGTCCACGTGAGCGTCGGTAAGCGCGTCGCGCAGCAACTGCGCGTTGGGATCCGAACCGACCGCGCCGACCAGTTCCACGGCCGCGCCCAGTCTTCCAGCCGTCGCCGCCTGATTCGCCGACTTACCGCCCGGCAGAATGCGCAGAGGACTGCCCTCGATAGTCTCGCCACCATGCGGCAGGCGCTTCACGGTGACAGTCAGGTCTGCGTTGATGGAACCGACGACACATACGTTTGGCCTCTGTTCAGCCAGCTCGGTGAGGCGCTCAGTAATCGGCATTGGTTCGACTCCTCGGTAGTGCGGACACGTTTGTTCCGACAATAGCGCTACCCCTTTCCGCCCACCATCAACTAAGCCGGTTTACCCCTTGTTTACTACCGTGGAGGTATGGCTAGAATCAGCGCCCAACAAGTAATAGATACCGTCCTCGACCACGGAAGTTTCACCTCCTGGGACGGCGCGCCCGAGCATGGCAACATCGACGAGTCCTACCGCGGCACACTGTCCCGAGCCTCTGAGAAAACCGGTCTCGATGAGGCCGTTATCACCGGTGAAGGCACCGTCGGCGGCAAGCGCGTCGCCGTCATCTGTTCTGAGTTCGGCTTCCTCGGCGGTTCTATCGGCGCCGCAACCGCTCGTCGTATTATTCGCAGCATCGAGCGCGCGACTGCGGAGCAGCTGCCCCTGTTGCTCTCCCCGACCTCGGGCGGCACTCGCATGCAGGAGGGCACTGCGGCGTTCGCGCTCATGATCTCTATTACCACCGCAGTGGCGCGCCACAAGGATTCTCACTTGCCATTCCTGGTGTACCTGCGCAATCCCACCACCGGTGGTGTCATGGCGTCGTGGGGGTCGGCAGGCCACTTCACCTTCGCAGAGCCCGGCGCGCTTCTTGGCTTCCTCGGCCCGCGCGTCGTCGAGCTCGCTACCGGCGAACCCATGCCCGAAGGCGTTCAGACCTCCGAGAACCTGTTCAAGCAGGGCATTATCGACGGCATCATTCCGCTCGAAGGTCTGCGCGGCGCTGTCCGCCGCACCATCGACGTGCTTGCCGACGGAGACCCCAGCGAACCCACCCCACCGCCAGTAGCAGCCATTGACGGTTGCGATACCTGGGAAGCTATCCTGCGCACCCGCGATACTTCTCGTCCAGGTGGCGGCGACATTATCGATGCCCTTGTCGACTGCTCCGTGCCGATTTCCGGCACTGGCGATGGCCACAAGTCGCTGTCGGTTCGGGCTCGCCTGGCGCGGATTGGTGAGCGGCCGGTGATTCTGGTCGCCCAGGATCGCCATAACCAGCCGCCGCTGGGCACGCATCCAATGGGGCCGGGTTCGCTGCGTTTTGCCCGCCGTGCGATGCGCATCGCGGAAAGCCTGAACATTCCGCTGGTCACGGTCATTGACACCCCAGGCGCTGAGTTGACCAAGGACGCCGAGGAAAATGCCATGGCCGGCGAGATTGCCCGCACCTTGACCACGCTGGTGAACTTGAAGGTTCCGACCGTGTCACTCATTCTCGGCCAGGGCTGCGGTGGCGGTGCGCTGGCCATGCTGCCCTCTGACCGCGTGCTGGCAATGCACGATGCCTGGATGTCTCCGTTGCCGCCGGAGGGTGCTTCGGCGATTATCTACCGAGACACCGAGCATGCCCCGGAAATGATGGAGGAGCAGGGCGTTGGCGCCGAGGCCATGCTGAAGACCGGGGTCATCGACGAGATTGTGGCCGAACCTGAGAATCCGGCCGAACTGCCCCGCCGTGCTCTGAGTGCTATCGAGCACGCCCTCTGGGAGCTAGAGAAGAATCCGGCTCGCGTTGGCCGTGAGCAGCGTTTCGACCACTACCGTCGCTTCGCGCTGAGCGAGTAAGGGGGCTGGGGCCTGGTGTGGGGCTGGCGTGGGGCTGGTTTGGGCCTTCAGCCCCCCACCCCAACCTCAGAAAGCAAGAAAGTGACTGAGTTTATGACACTTTTGGGCAATTTTTCACGCCTGAAGTGTCATAAACGCAGTCACTTTCTTCGCCGGAAATCCTGCAAACCGCCGACGGAGGGATGGGCAGGAACCGCGAAGCGGAGCGAAGCTCAGCCGGCCAACAGAGCTAGCATGCGGACTTCTACTTAACGTCCAACAGGTCGATGACGAAGACCAGGGTCTTACCAGACAGGAAGTGTCCTGCACCAGCCGGGCCGTAAGCTTTCTCCGGAGGGCAAATCAGCTCGCGACGACCGCCGACCTTCATGCCCGGAATGCCTTCCTGCCAACCGGCAATCAGGCCGTTCAGCGGGAACTCGATGGACTGGCCACGGTTCCAGGAAGAGTCGAACTCTTCACCGGTTTCGTAGTCAACACCCACGTAGTGGACCTCGACACGAGCACCCGGGGTGGCCTCCTTGCCGTCACCGACAGTGAGGTCGTTGATGACGAGTTCCGTCGGAGCCGGACCGGACTTAGCAGTGAGTTCTGGCTTGGACAAGACAATCTCCTATCACAGTTGGCTTTTTCACAGTTGGTATTCAGCCCAACGTAAATGGACCCAACTTAAATGGGGTTTCTTAGAATTCTAGGAAAAATAAAAGGCGCGTACCAACCTTTCGAAGGCTAGTACGCGCCTTTTCGCGTTTTCAACGCTGGACTTTTCTATGCTGAGTTACCTGCGAGGAACCCCCTACGCAGTAATCGCTAGAAACCTTAGCGCTGGTCGCGCGGAACGAAGTCACGCTCGGTCTCGCCGGTGTAAATCTGGCGAGGGCGGTTGATCTTCGATGCCGGGTCAGTGACCTGCTCGTTGAACTGAGCAATCCAGCCCGGGAGGCGGCCGATGGCGAACAGGACGGTGAAGAAGTCCGTCGGGAAGCCCATGGCGCGGTAAATCAGACCGGTGTAGAAGTCAACGTTCGGGTAGAGCTTGCGGGAGACGAAGTAGTCATCAGCCAGTGCAATCTCTTCCAGCTTCATAGCCAAATCCAGCAGCTCGTCGCCGCCGAGGTGCTGGAGCACCTCGTGAGCGGTCTTCTTAGCGATAGCTGCACGCGGGTCGTAGGACTTGTAGACGCGGTGACCGAAGCCCATCAGTCGGACGCCCGGCTCCTTGTTCTTCACGCGGTTCATGAACTCGGTTGCGTCGCCACCGTGGTTCTGCTGGATGTCCTCGAGCATCTCCAGAACAGCCTGGTTAGCGCCACCGTGCAGCGGGCCAGACAGAGCGTTGATACCAGCAGCGATGGAGACGAACATGGAAGCGCCGGAGGAAGCGACCATGCGGACGGTGGAGGTGGAGCAGTTCTGCTCGTGGTCAGCGTGCAGGATGAGCAGCTTGTCCAGAGCGTCAACCACTACCGGATCAACCTCGTAGTCAGCGGTCGGGTAACCGAACATCATGCGCAGGAAGTTCTCGCGAGCGTTCAGGTTGTTGTCCGGGTACATGTACGGCTCACCCTTGGATGCGCGGTAAGCGTATGCAGCCAGCATCGGGACCTTAGCCATCAGGCGAACCGCAGCCAGGTTGCGCTGCTCTTCGTTCAGCGGATCCAGCTCGTCCTGGTAGTAGGAAGCCAGGATGTTGACCGAGGAAGCCAGGGTCTGCATCGGGTGTGCGCCACGCGGGAAGATGCTGAATGCGCGACGGAAGTCCTCGTCCAGCAGGGTGTGGTGACGAATGTCGTGGTTGAACTGCGCAAGCTCTTCCTCAGACGGAAGGTGGCCGTGAATCAGCAGGTAGGAAACCTCGTTGAAGGTAGCCTTCTCAGCCAGCTGCTCAATCGGGTAACCGCGGTAGCGCAGGATGCCGTTACCGCCGTCGATGTAAGTGATCTTGGACTCGGTAGAACCGGTGGCGGTGTAGCCCGGGTCGAAGGTGGTCAGTCCAGTTTCCTGGAGCATCTTGCCCAGTGCGATACCGTCGTTACCCTCGGTTGCCTTGACGATGTCCATCTCGAACTCGCCGCCCGGGTAGTGGAGTACAGCCTTGCCGTCTTTAGTAGCCACAACTTCCCTTTCACAGAAAAATTCTTCTTAACGACTCCAGAGTGCGGGGGAAGCAGGCACAGCGGAAAACAGCATGCTGCCTCCCAACTCCACGCCACCCCTTCGGGGTCGCATTGTTTTCAATGATTCAATTATGCGCGACATTTGCGTTCCATTGCATCTTGCCCAGTGAAAAAAGTTTGCTTAGTTCACATCGACCGTGTCGTAACCATAAAGAACCGACACCTGCAGTGGATTAGAACACACAATATCAAAGAGTGTGAGCAGTGCAACACCCTCTACCCCATTCGGGCAGCCTGGGCTTACCCAATCTTGACCCTTCTTCACCCCGAAATGCAAATGGAAAAAACGGGTTTATTACGTTGTCACTGCTCATTTACTAATCAGGAGGTCAGGAGCCCATTCAACAGCCAATGTCTTTAAAAGTTCAAAAGTCATTGAGCCGACGCCCGAAAACACATCGACTAAATCCACAATAATTCACCCCTCGCCGCCCGCCCGAGGCCCCACACCGCCAAGTTTTCAGCACCAACAAAACTGGAAAAAATTCTTCGCAAACTTTGCAAATACGCCAATCCACCCTGTTTTGTTATGCAAAGTACGGAAGCGGGGGCAATTGAACCCCACCCTTTTGCTATAAGTACCCCCGATTACCGCTAGAGTTTGAAGACAACGGCTGTATATCAAGCTTCACTTTGAATGCACTTTGAAAGGTTGCGCCTCATATGAGCGATCAATTCCCAGTCCTCCCTGAAGAGTTCCAGCCCGGCGACGGCCGCTTTGGTTGCGGTCCGTCGAAGGTTCGCCCGGCACAGATTCAGGCAATCGTTGACGGCGGTACCTCTATCATGGGTACCTCCCACCGTCAGCCGGCAGTGAAGAACGTTGTTGGTGAGGTTCGCGAGGGTCTGGCTGAGCTCTTCCAGCTTCCGGAAGGCTACGAGATTGTCCTGTCCCTCGGCGGCGCAACCGCTTTCTGGGATGCTGCCACCTTTGGGCTCATCGAGAAGAAGTCCGCTCACCTGACTTACGGTGAGTTCTCCTCCAAGTTTGCCAAGGCCTCCAAGATGGCTCCGTGGCTCGACGCTCCGCAGATCATCGAAGCAGAGCCGGGTTCCGCACCTGAGGTTGTCGCTGGCGAAGAGGGCGTTGACCTTATTGGTTGGGCTCACAACGAGACCTCCACCGGCACCATGGTTCCGGTCACCCGCCCGGCAGGCTCCGAGGGCCAGCTCGTGGCTATCGATGCCACCTCCGGTGCCGGCGGCCTCCCGGTCGACATGTCCCAGGCTGACGTCTACTACTTCTCCCCGCAGAAGTGCTTCGCTTCTGACGGCGGCATCTGGTTGGCTGCAATGTCCCCGGCTGCCATCGATCGTATTGAGAAGATCAATTCTTCCGACCGCTTCATCCCGGCTTACCTGAACCTGCAGACTGCCGTTGATAACTCCCGC
The DNA here is from genome assembly GCF_001812845.1 of Corynebacterium sp. HMSC065H09. Classification (NCBI taxonomy): domain Bacteria; kingdom Bacillati; phylum Actinomycetota; class Actinomycetes; order Mycobacteriales; family Corynebacteriaceae; genus Corynebacterium; species Corynebacterium sp. HMSC065H09. Next base: position 16,892 of record NZ_KV810590.1, on the reverse strand, counting down.
AAGAACCAGACCTACAACACCCCGGCCGTCGGCACTTTGCTGATGCTGGCTGATCAGGTCAAGTGGATGAACGCCAACGGCGGCCTCGACGGCATGGTTGCCCGCACCACCGAGTCCTCCTCCCACCTCTACAACTGGGCTGAGAACCGCGCGGAGGCAACTCCGTTCGTCACCGATGCTGCAAAGCGCTCGCTGGTCGTCGGCACCATCGACTTCGAGGACAACATCGACGCCGCACAGATTGCCAAGGTTCTGCGCGCCAACGGCATCCTCGACATCGAGCCGTACCGCAAGCTGGGCCGCAACCAGCTGCGCATCGGTATGTTCCCGGCCATCGACCCGGAGGACATCCGTCGTCTGACTGGCGCTATCGACTGGGTTCTGGACAACGGCTACGCTGCAAAGTAACAGCCAAATACCGGCCTCAGCCGCATAACTCCCGCGCCACGCGCAAGGGCATTGCCCCATTTGTCCGTGACGCGGGAGTTTTGTCGTTTACCATGATTAGTGAGCATTACTTATAACGTCGACCAACAAGGAGGTTCTCGCATGAGGGAGCTGAAGCCCGTTCTGGACGGCGATGTGACCGATTCACTGATTCTCGTTCCCGCCGATATCACCGAGCAGGAACGGCAGGAGGGACTTCGCTTCACGCTGCCTCTCGACGAGAACCTGCGCACTTTCCTGGTCGAGCACTTCGAGCTCGCCGATGCCGCCGGTTCCCCTGCTGCAGCTGATTCCGCATCGCTTGCCGACGGATCCAGCGCCGCCACCGCCACTGCCAGCGGTAGCTCTGGGGAGAGTGCTACCGCAGAGAGGGGCTCCACCGACGGAAGTTCCACTAGTGGCAGCACAGCGGAAGCCACCACCGCAAGCGGCGACGCGGCCGAAGGCAGCGAGGCGGCCGGCAACTCCGCTACGGCAGGCGGGGCACCGAAGAAGACTCCAACGGCGCCGAAGCCTGTTCTGGAAGAGCCTCGCGTAGTTTTGTCGCCGCGCGAAATTCAGGACCGCATTCGCAGCGGTCAGACGGTGGAGGAGCTCATTGAGTACAGCGGCATGCAGCCGCGCAAGATTGAGTCCTTCGCCTACCCGGTGCTTGCAGAGCGCGCACGTATTGCGGAGCTCGGCAAGCAGTCGAAGCCACGTCGCATTGATGGCCCGGCCAAGTTGTCCCTGTGGGAGATTCTCGCCACCGCTTTTGCCGCTCGTGGCCAGGAACTCGCCGATGCCTCGTGGGATGCCTACCGCGACCCGAGTGGACAGTGGATTGTGACGGTTACTTGGAATGTCGGCCACACCACCAACGTAGCTGAGTGGAGTTACCAGGCGGAGGGACTTTCCGCACTCACCATTGCTCGCAATGAGCTGGCAGCAGAGCTGATTGACCCCGACTTTGCCCGCCGCAACCGAGACTTGGCTCCGCAGGCCAATCGAGCTGCTGATACCGCGGATACCTCTGAGATGCCAGCCGCATGGCAGTCTTCGGCGGAGCCGCAGCGAGGCCACGGGGAGCAGGATGTTCCGTCGCAAAGCGACGTCGACGACGATGTTGACGAGGCGGAGTTCTTGCAGCACCCGGACGCGGAGCAGCCGAAGCGCAAGAAGAAGACTGTCATGCCGTCGTGGGAGGATGTGCTACTCGGCGTACGTCCGAACGGCCCGAAGAAGTAGGAGTTTCCCTCGACAATGAGCTCCATGAACAGTGGCAACGCTTCTGATTTCGAATTCTCCGCGATTCGCCGCGGTGTAGTCACGATTTGGTTTATCAGCACCAATGACCCTGCTGCGACCCTGGAGACAGGTGTTCAGCATGACCGCGGTTTCGGGCGTCGTTTCCTAGCTCTCTATGACTCGACGTTGCCGGTAACACCGATTGGTGATTTCCCGCTCAACCGCTCGGCGGAAACCGGTGACGGTGAATACTACATCGGTGGATTTGAGGGCGTTGCCGTACTGCAGACGGTTCTCGATGATGTCTCGCAGCTGTCCAAGCTGTCGCCTCGTCTGCGCCAGGAGATTGCCGCCACGGACGTCTACGCGAGTGTGTCGAATAAATCCACGGGCTTCGGTGCCTTTGCGCATTGGCACGATGGTGAGCTCAAGCGTGCTTTCTCCGCTACTCGCTACCGCACACTGGAAGACATCGGTCTTCCCTGCCCCGCAGAGGGCAGCTTCTGGGCGGGCAAGCACCGCCCGCTGCCCGATGCTTTCGAAGGTACGGGTTCACGTCCACGCGAGGGGGTCGGTTTGCCGTTCGTTCCGGCAGAGCTTGCCGACGCCGTCATCACCGACTGGCTCGGATTCGACCCGCATTCGCCCGCTACCGATATCCCTGTTAGTGGTTTTGCGGTGGATGGCCGTCGTGCGGCTCCCGGGGCTTCGTATTCGACGTCTCGTAGTCCACGCGGGCTAATGGGTGAGCCGGGTTCGTCCGAGTCTGGCGCAGAGCTTGACCGCGCCTACGACGACTACGAAGTTCACAACGCAGAGCCGAACCGAGACTTTCTGGAGGAGCTCAGTCGCTTTGGGGCTAAGGCCAAGAACTTCGCTGGCCGCACCTGGCAGCGGGCGCGAGGCAAGTTCGGGAAATAGTTTCTACCGCCCTGCGCGCTGCGACTGAACGCGCAGTCGCTCGTAGAACGCGATCGCCGCGGAGGTAGCCACATTCAGGCTGTCAGTTCCCGGTGACATGGGAATGCGAGCACGCACATCGGTGGCTGCCATCGCGTGCTCGGTAAGCCCCTGCCCCTCAGCGCCAACGAGAATCGCGACCTTGTCCGTGTCCATGGCATCCCACAGGTCCACCGTGCCCGCAGGGGTCATCGACACCACGCGGAAGCCCTGCTCTTTGAGCTGGTCCAGGCTTCGCTGCCAGGTGGTCGTAGTACCGGGCAGAGTCGCAAATGGGACTGTCAGCACATGCCCCATGGAAACGCGCACGCTGCGGCGATACAGCGGATCGGCGCAGGCCGCGCCGAAGACGACCCCATCCACGCCCATGCCCGCCGCGTTACGGAACAGGGCTCCGATGTTCTCGTGGTCACCGACTCCCTCCATCACGGCCAAGGTGGTGGCTCCGCTCAGAACTTGGTCCACCGATAGCTCCGGCGCGCGGTCAGCGGTGGCCAGAAGGCCGCGGTGAAGATCAAATCCGGCCGCTGCGGCCAGAACCTCGCGGTCGAGTTCAAACCAGGGCACCGTTTCCGCAATAGCGGCCTCGCTCGCGGTCAGTCCGTCGGCAAGCGATGCGAGCTTCTGGCGAGTACCAAAGACTGCGCGGAGCGGAAAGCGTGAGCGCACTAACCGCGGCACAATGAGCGTGCCTTCGGCGATGACCAGCCCCTTCCCACCGGGCAAATCGGGGCGGGAATCGGACTTGTTGAGGTTGCGGATGTCATCGAGACGGCTGTCGGCGGGATCGTCGACGACGATGGGCGCAAAGCGTTCGAGGGATGTGGTGGTACTCATGGAAACTCTTTAGCCGCCCAGCAGAGCGGTGAACGGATCGGCGGCGAAGTAGATGATGAACAGGCCGGAGACAATCCACATCAGCGGATGTACGGACTTGGCACGACCCGAGAAGATAGCCATCGCAGCAAAGGTGATGAAACCGATGCCGATACCATTTGCAATCGAGTAGGTAAACGGCATGGTGACAATAGTCAAAAATGCCGGCAGTGCGATGTCGAAACGGGTGAAATCAATCTCGGTAATCTGCCCGATCATCATGGCACCGACGATGACCAGCACTGGCGCGGCAGCCTCGATGGGCACGATTTCATAGAGCGGGGTGAAAAACATCGCTGCCAGAAAGAGGATGCCGGTGACAATGTTGGCAAGGCCAGTGCGTGCACCATCGGCGATGCCCGCTGCGGAGTCCACAAAGACGGTGTTCGACGAGGAGCTGACTGCACCACCGACAATGGCACCGGTGCCTTCGACAACCAGTGCGCGCTTCATGTCCGGCAGCACACCGTCTTCATCGACAAGTGCGGCCTGCTTGCCCAGACCAGTCATCGTGCCCATGGCATCGAAGAAGTTCGCCAGGACCAAGGTAAACAGCAGCATGGTGGCGCTGAGGGCACCGACGCGGGCAAAGGATCCGAAAAGATCCACAGCTCCAACGAGGGACAAGTCCGGCATGCCGCCTACGCGGTCCGGCAGAGTCGGTACCGCGAGATTCCAACCGGTCGGCACTGGCTTGCCATCAGCGAAGGAGGGGCCCGCATCCGTCAAGGCCTCGACTGCGAGCGCAATGATGGTATTCAGCACGATGCCGATGAACAGGCCACCTGGAATATTGCGGACAACCATGATGCCGCAGATAATCAGCCCGAGGGCGAACACGGCGGTCGGCCACGAGGCAATCTGACCATTGATGCCGAGCTGCACCGGGACAGTCGTGTCAGCGGCATCGGGAATACGGCGAACCAGGCCACCGTCGACCAGACCAATCATGGCAATGAATAGGCCGATACCCACACTCATCGCGGCCTTCATATCGGACGGAATCGCGTGGAAGACAGCTGTGCGGAATCCGGTCAGCGCCAGCAGCACGATAATCACGCCGTCCAGCACGACCAGGCCCATCGCTTCTTCCCAGGCCAGCCCCTCGTTAGCAACGAATGTCACGGCAACCAGGGTGTTGATGCCCAGGCCCGTCGCAATGCCGAAGGGGTACTTGGCAAAGAGACCAAAAGTAATGGTCATGACACCCGCGGCGAGCGCGGTGACAGCAGCGACCTGTGGTATCCCCAGGCTATTGCCGTTGACATCCTCGATATTGCCGAGGATCAGCGGGTTGAGCAGAATGATGTAGGCCATCGCGAAGAAGGTCACTACGCCACCGCGAATCTCGGTCACGGTCGTCGAACCGCGCTCCGTGATGTGAAAATAGCGGTCCACTGCCGAAAGATGGCTCCCCTTCCGTGCAGGCTTGGAGTCCTTCGCCTCATCTGAGGATGTTGCAGAGGTGGACGTACCTTTGTCCATTTTTTATGCCTCTCTAGAGTCTCTTTATTATCCGTGTCACGTGTTTATCCGTGTCAGAGCGGAATTTTTGTGCCGAAATCCGTAACGGTGCAGTCTCTGGGGCCACAGTGGCGTCGAAACTGCACCTTCTTCGTCATCGCGTTTGCCTAGGTGGAAAGCTACAGGTGGGAATCCTGGTAGGGTTCCGCCACCGGTGCACCCTGCCCCGTTACTTCCGGGATAGCTGAGTGAGCACCGCAGCCGTGGTCAAAGCTTACGGCCGTGGCATCGAATGTCCATTCGTTAACGCACACGCCCCAGTTCTTACCGAGCGGACCGGTCAGCGGGACCATAAAGGCGCAGGTTCGGCAGCGGTGCAATGCTTCCCGAGCAAAGTCACTCTCGGGGCCGGTATCGCCCTCTTCCCAACGCTGCTCGGTGTCTTCCACACCACGCGCCGACAAGGTGCGGGTCTGCAAGTCATCGCCGTCGAGTCGCTCATCTCCCACTGCAGCCGGCAACAAATCGCGCGGACCGAGGTCACCGGGGCGCAGCCGCTCCTCGTAGGGCACCCATTCAGGCGCCTGCAGCGCGGTTTCGCCAGGGACAAGAGCCACTTCACTGACCGTCGCCTGTTGAGTGCCCGGCGCGCACGCGACCACCACATGCCACTCCCAGCCCCTGTATCCGGGCAGGTCAGCCGCAAAACGATGCACCGCAACGCCCTCGCCTACGACACTTACACCGGTGTGCGCGCCGGCAGGCCCCTCCCCGAGCTCTTCAATCGCGGTACGGGCAGTGTCGACCGCCTGGTGATTCATCACCTTCCCCCGTCGGCGGCTGTTTCGGGAACGTCGTCGATTTTCAGTCACGTTTCCTATCCTAGAGTGAAGCTATGGACAGATTCCCGTCGGGCGATGCAAAACTCGCCCGCCCTTTCCACTCATCACGCTTTACGACGGTCCGAGCTGCCATCCTCTCCGTGGCAACTGCCGCCCTATTGGCCGGCTGTGCGGCTGAAACTGGTTCAGGTGGCGATCCCTCAGGCGAGGCCCCTTCTAGTGGCGCTAGTGCGGACTCGAACTCCGGCACCGCCCCAAGGTCGACTTCGGCATCGGTTAATCCCTCCGAGCTGGTCGGTGCCGATAAGGTGCCGGGGCTCGGTGACGTTCCGACACTGAAACTGGCCATCGAGCAGTCCTATCCTGTCTTGGCTCCACCACTTCCCACGGAGAAGAATGTCGCTGCGCCTTTTGTCCAGGGCCTTGAGTTCGAACCCGATGGCTCTTTGTTGATGGGTACTGGCCTCTACGGCGAGTCCCAGATTTACCGATTACCGCAGTGGCTCGACAACTCTGCAGCCGAGCCGACCAACGTGGAAGATTTACAGCCTGAACTCTTCGGCGAGGGGATTACCCGTCATGGAGATACCGTGTGGCAGCTGACGTGGAAGGAAGGACGCGCCATTGAACGCGACGCGGCTACTCTCAAGCAGCGTCGCGAGGTTCCCTTCGACACCGAGGGCTGGGGCGCGTGCTCCTTCGAGGACACCATCGTGACCTCCGACGGCAGTGGCACCCTCACTTTCCGCGCCCCCGATGACCTCTCTTCCCAGCGTCAACTGCCCGTCACTGCAGCAGGTACAGAGACAACGTGGCTCAACGAACTCGAGTGCGTCACTGTCGACGGCGACGCAGCTCCGGACGAAGTGCCGGACGAAGCACCAGCGGACACGAGCGATTCAAACAACCAGAGCAACGCGGACGGACCAAACTCCCCGCAATCGCACCGCGAGATTTGGGCCAACGTCTGGCAGAGTCCATTCATCTACCGCATCAACCCGGAAGACGGAAAGGTCACAGGTATCGTCGATGCCACCGAACTCTTCCGCGACTTGTACGCGCAGCTCTCCCCAGCAGAGCAAAACAGTATTGATGTGCTCAACGGCATTGCTCTAATGCCGGATTCTTCCTCTACCTCCCCCAATGGCCCCCGCCAGTTCCTGCTCACAGGCAAGAAATGGCCCACGGCCTACCGTGTTACCGTGAGTGAATAGCAGTATCTGGCCCGAAAACGGCTAGTGTGACTGAACGTAGCTTCAATTCCGTTACGAATGTCGGGAAGTGAGAGTTGATGGGATCGAGTAGGCGCCGCTGGCAACAGAATAGTAAGGCGTTCATGGTTGTCGGCGCTATTGTCGTGGTGGGTCTTGTCGTCACCGGCATTGTCCTTGCTGTCAATAAGTGGACCAACCAGGCAATCGACGACCCGCACGCGCTGTCCATCGAGGTCATTCAGGACGGCGAAACCACAGAGGTTCTTCCCTACCGTGTCTGCGACCTCTTTGAGAAGAATGCCTGCACCACGACTGAGGCCAACGCCGCCAAGATCTCCCTGGGCGAGCAGGAGACAGCTGAGGTTAACGTCGGCTCCACTGTTGGCTCTAACTCTTGGACTCTGCAGCGTTTCTTCTCCGACGATGCGGTCAACTCCACCTCTCGCAAGGATCCGGGCGAAGCCACGACCGAGACCATCGCCGGCTCCGCAGCTGTTGCCGGCAAACGCACCCCACTCGGGGTCGTGGAGGTTTCCACCGCGCTCATCGGAAAGAACTCCGAGGGTGAAGAGACCACCTACGGTATTACTTGGTCGATCGTCAACGAACCGTCGTAAAGCACAGCAAAACGCCCGCTCACTGAGGTTATCCACCTTCGTGAGCGGGCGTTTTTCACATCTTCTACCGACTTACGAGTCCAGCTCGCGCGCGACCGCACGCAGGACTTCAGCCATCTGGTGGCCGTCCTTACGCTCCGGGTAACGCCCGGCGCGCAGGTCACGCTGCACCGTCGACTCCAGCATGGAAATCATGTCCGAAATCATGCCGTTGAGATCGCTGGGGCTGTGCTTCTTTGCTTGACGACGGGCTCCTGCGCCCCCACCTGCCCCGCCACGGCGGTGACGGGCACCGCGCGGTCCCTCGTCGAGCACCTTGATCCGGAGGGCCTGCGGGCCTGGGCGGCCGTCAGCGTAGTCGTACTCCAGGCGCTGACCAGTTACGAGTTCTTCCACACCTTTCGGCAGCACGTTCTTGCCGATGTAGACATCTTCACCGTCCGGATTCGAAACGAAGCCAAAACCGCGATCCTTGTCGTACCACCTGACCTTACCGATGGGCACTTTCCACCTAACCTTCCCGTGCCCTGTGACTGGGGGCACTCAACCTCGTTCCCCCTTGTGCAGCGGTGACTGCCCTTCGGGGTCTTCGGATCGGAGATGCAATTCTTCCGCATTTGCCACCGTCCTCGCACGCACAAACGGCCAGAGTTAGAGGCTCGCTCGCGGCGAGCCTGGCCAGACAGGATCGCGAGGATATGCCGGGCCGGGCGCTGTCTTAATGGTGTTCCTTTAATTAAGGTGCGACCAAAACAGGACGCACTCCAACGGGGAACACATTATTTATTACTGCTTACTAGTGCGAAGTGGCGGCAGCGGTAGCGGCGTGCATGTGCACGTCACCTCCGATTACCTAAAGAACTCAATTATACCCATAGATGGGGACATAAAGGGAAGACGGATTTGAGTGAAGCGAGCACGCTCGCGGATTGACACACCGAGACGGCAACTAACTGCCAGCGTTGGTTCTTTATGGCTATCTCTTATGACCTCTTTTCAAGTACCGGAGACGCGCCAAAACAGGAAAAATAACAAGACGATAACGTGAGCTTTATCACATTTTGAAGTTTTAACTTACACAACACCAATAACAGTCACGTCTCTTACCTGCAGTTTCACCTACTTTTATGCATATTTCCCACCTGCGCTCAAAATTAAGAATCCGGCGATTCGCGTGACTATTTCGTTATCAACCGCTACGGTGTGCAATCGACGCGTTTAACGGACGAAGTCGCATAGATCGCCTTCATCTCACTCCAGTGCGATGACATCGGCCCGTTATCAATAACGTGAAGAACTTTCCATAAGAGTGAGATGGGGTTGCATTAGCCCCACTGGCGCCACAAAGAAAATCGACGAAAAGGAAATTTTCATATGGCTCGCCACGCAGCTAAGACCAACACCTTCGCTTCCACTTCGGCAAAGGTTGCACTGACCGGCGCAATCCTCGGTGCCGGTGCCGCTATCTTCGCACCGACCGCTTCTGCAGCTCCGGACTCCGACTGGGACCGCCTGGCACAGTGTGAGTCCGGTGGCAACTGGCACATCAACACCGGAAACGGCTACTACGGCGGTCTGCAGTTCTCCGCAAGCACCTGGAACGCTTTCGGTGGTAACGAGTTCGCTTCGACCGCTGATCAGGCTTCCCGCGAGCAGCAGATTTACGTTGCTGAGAAGGTTCTGGCTCAGCAGGGTTGGGGCGCATGGCCGGCTTGCTCCGCAAGCCTGGGTCTCTCCTCCGGCCCGACCGATCGTCCGCACCCGAGCCAGGGCTCCGCTCCTGTTCGCGCACAGGCCGCTCCGGCAGCTGCTGCTTCCGACTCCAAGACTGACCTGGTTCAGCAGTTCGCTGACCGCCTGTCCAACGTCAACAGCCTGTCCGACGCTCAGGCACTCATCGCTGAGTTCCGTGCACTGACCGGCGAGGTTGAGCTCCCGCAGGAACTGGTCGCAGCCATTCCGTTCGACCTGTCGAAGCTGCAGGGTCTGATTTAAGACTTTCGAGCTAGCCAGCTCATCACAGTAGCCCCGAGGGTAATCCCCCTCGGGGCTACTTTTTGCCTTCCGCAGGTTGGCGGTGCCGACCCAACGCGAGATAGTGACTGCGTGAATTACTGCCTGCGTTTATGGCTGGCGACGGCGTGCCAACGCGAGTTAGTGACTGCGTTTATGACAAAAATGGCCCGAAAAATGGCTTG
>NZ_KV810590.1:0-6947 GCF_001812845.1 Corynebacterium sp. HMSC065H09 | reverse complement strand
GTGTCATAAACTTACACAGTTTCACATTTGCAGCTCGCATCCATGGGGCCATTCCGGTGGATTGGCCAAAAAAACTGGGCTTGAATAAGGTCCAGCCCCCACTTCAAGCCCCCCCCCACTTCAAGCGCCCCTACTCAAGCCCCCGCCCCGAGGCCACTGATGTGAAAACCCGCAGCCATGACTGAACTAGCAGTCACGGCTGCGGGCCTCCAGCAGATGTAGCTCTGCTAAGAACCTAAAAGATTACTTGTTAATCACCGTGGTCGGGTGCACGTAACCCAGAGTCTCCGGATCAACCGGGAACTCAATGTCGCCGAAAGGCGAATCTGCACCAGCGTGGTGAGCAATCAGTTCAGTAACAGCGTGCTGACCAGGCTCGAGGTCCTTCGGCCAGCCGGGATCGACATAGGATTTCTTTGCAACGTTAGCCATGCTGAGATTATCCCAAAAATTTTCTCCCCAGTCACCTTCTCCCCTCCTTAAATCTCACTAAAGTGGGGATTGTCATGACTAGCACCACCCCCTTTGCACTCTTTTCCGACTGGCTGGCAGGTCAACCAGACCAATTTGTGGGCACTATCCTCAGCAATCGCCCCGATGCGCTGTCGCCACCGCCGAAGTCTTCCCAGGTGCTAGCGGCAAGGCTCCAGCTCCGCGCTTCTGTCTCCCGCGCGCTGACCAGACTGCCCGCACTGGAGCTCGCCTGCATTGAGGCTGCCGCTGACCTCGGTGCCGACGCCGAACCCGTCACTGCGGACGCCCTCATCGACTACATTCTCGACTTACTCTCTCGAGCAGAGGTTCCCGCCAATCAACGGCCCACGGCCACGCATATTCGGACAAGCCTCGATACCCTGCGCGAATACGGACTCATCTGGGGCAACGGTCCCGGCCCCCGCGGCACCTTCACCGGCAAGTCCACCCGCAAGAAGCCTCTGCCCTGGCAGGACTACTTCTGCCTCAGCGATGAGGTCGCCACCTCGTTGCCACCTGGCTGGTATCTTCTGCCCAATCCCGATGGCCCCAGCCGCAGCCAGCTACGCACGGCACTCACCGAGGTCACAGACAGGCAGCAGCGTCTCCTGGATACCCTCGCCAACTCCGGAGGGCTCGGCGTCACAAAGGACGCTCATCCGGATGCCGACCCTTCGCTGCCGGTCCCAGCGCTCATCAACGCCGGCCTGCTCGAACGCATCGACGAGGGCACCGTTCGCCTGCCCGCCACCGTTCGCGCGCTTATGCGTGGAGTCGGGCTTGCCGACGACGACGTCCCCCTGCGCCCCGAAACCCCCGCTACCCACGTGGTCGCCAGCGGTAACGACCGTGCTGCCGCCACTGCCTGGGAAACTTTGCGACAGGCGACTGACCTGCTGGACTTGCTGGGAACCGACCCCGCGCCGACCTTGAAAAACGGTGTCATTGGAGTACGGGAAACCCGCAGTCTCATCGAGGAGCTCGGCGTCGACATCTCGGAGCTGGCTCGCGGCGTGGCTAATCTCAGTGCAGCGGGCCTGGTTCATGTCGGTACTCCACATCCGCTGCCACTGCACGACAGCGGTGGTGACTATTTCGCCCCCACGCTGGCAGCCGACGGCTTCCTCGACGCCGATCTGGTTGACCGGTGGGTGAGTTTGACGGTCGGCACTCGCACTAGCGACGCAGCTCCCTGGCGGGTCGACCAGCTCAATGAGGAAGGCAAGCGCATTGCTCTACTCTCCCCACAAGCTCGGCTCTCCGGGGTACCGTCAATCCGGGAAATGGTGCTGGCCTGCTGTGCGCAGGTGGCGTCGTCGGCAAGCGACAACGACATCGTTGCTCTGACCGACCTGCGTGAATGCGCCGCCTACTACTACCCGATTACCAACGCGAGGTGCACGGACGAGGCGCTCAGTGGCGTGGTCGACGAGCTGGTCGCCCTCGGCATCGTCGTGCGGGACCCGGGCGTGGAAACGATTTCCGTCGGCCTTAGCGAGGTCGGCAAAGCCATGGTCGCGCTCATCGAATCCGGTACCGCCGAGGCCTTCGACGATCTGCGTGCCGCCTGTAACAACCTCTTGCCGCCGAACGCCTCGTACCTGATGGTTCAGGCGGACAACACCATCGTCGTACCGGGCCCCGCATCCCCGGAGATGGAACGCATGCTCAGTTCGATTGCGCAGCTGGAATCTCCCGGCCTCGCCAGCGTCTACCGCGTGACCGAAGACAGCCTTCGCGATGCCCTCGACGCCGGCATCAATGCCGCCGATATCTCGGAGTTTCTTTCGCGCTACGCCGTCGGCGAGGTGCCGCAGTCCATTACCTATTTGCTTGACGACGTCGCCCGCCGCCACGGTCGTCTCCGCGGTGGCCCCGCAGCTTCGTTTATCCGCTGTGACGATCCGGCCCTGCTGGCCTCATTCCAGAGTCACCAGGCTGGGCAAAGCCTGGCGTTGCGGAAGATTGCCGAAACGGTGCTAATTAGCCAGGCCCCGCTTGCCCAGGTGATTGAGACCGCTAGAAATGCGGGCTTTTCCATCATCGCCGAAGATGCAGAGGGTTTGGTGCTGGATCTCGGTCGCGCTCCCTGCCGCATTGAGGCGCCAGCTCCGGTGCCTACTGCGCGTACAACGATGCCCGAACCGGAACGCATCAGCCAGGCGTTGACGGCTATTGCCGATGGCAACCGTGCTGCTGAGCACGCTGGTAGTTCCAGTGGCACTGCAGCCAGTGGCAACACTGCTGGGGTCTCTGGCTCGGCTGCGGATTCGGCGACAGGTACGGGCACGGCTGCCGGTGCCAGCGCTAGCACCGGTGGCACGAGCGACTACGCCTCCGGCACCGAAGCGTTCAAGCTTCTGCAGCGCGCGGCTCGCCATGGCGACGACCTGTATTTGAGCTACGTTGACCGCAACGGCAAACCCGGCCGCAAGCGCGTGCGCCCAGTCACCGTCTCCGGTGGGCAGGTCGATGCTATCGACCCGGCCACCAGTCAAGTGCTGCGCTTCCTGCTGCATCGCATTACCGAAGTACATCCTGTCGACTAGGCGGCGGGCGCGCGGACCGTCGTAAAGCGATGCAGAAGCGAATGTGGCGGTTCGGGATGATTCGAGCCCGTGACGCATCTTCTGCGTAATCGTGGCAGAATTGACCTTTAGCTTATTTTTGGTCGAATGTCTGCGAGGCGAGGAAATAATGGGTTTCGGTACGGGGCCGCTGATCGTCCAATCGGATAAGACGGTGCTGCTGGAGGTCGATAATCCGGAGGCGGATGCGGCACGCGCGGCGCTGGCACCGTTCGCGGAGCTCGAACGTGCTCCTGAACATGTGCACACCTACCGCATCACCCCGCTGGCGCTGTGGAATGCTCGCGCCGCCGGTCACGACGCGGAGCAGGTGGTCGATGTCCTCGAGCGCTTCTCCAAGTTCCCCGTCCCACAGCCGCTGCTTATCGACGTCGCGGAGACCATGGACCGCTATGGTCGCCTGAGCCTGACCAAGCATCCAGCTCACGGCCTTATTCTGGTTTCACACGACCCTGCGGTACTGGCCGAGGTGACCAAGCACAAAAAGATTCGTCCGATGCTCGGCGAGCAAATCGACGCCGACACCTGGACCGTGCACCCCTCCGAGCGAGGCCGAATCAAACAGGAGCTGCTGAAGGTCGGTTGGCCGGCCAATGACACCGCCGGCTACATCGATGGTGAGGCACACGCCATCGCTTGGCAGGATCAGGGCACCGGCGGCCACGACACCTGGGAACTGCGCGACTACCAACGCATGGCGGCTGATTCCTTCCGCGAAGGCGGCTCCGGCGTCGTGGTGCTGCCCTGTGGCGCAGGCAAAACAATCGTCGGTGCAGCGGCCATGGTAGACGCGCAGCGCACCACTTTGATTCTGGTCACCAACACCGTCGCCGGCAGGCAGTGGCGCGACGAGCTGCTGCGACGCACCTCGCTGACCGAGGACGAAATCGGCGAGTACTCCGGCGAAAAGAAGGAAATTCGCCCCGTCACCATTGCGACCTACCAAGTGGTCACGCGCAAGACTAAGGGAGAATACCGCGCACTCGAGCTATTCGATTCCCGCGACTGGGGCCTCATCATCTATGACGAGGTCCACCTCCTGCCCGCTCCTGTGTTCCGAATGAGTGCGGATCTGCAGTCGCGCCGTCGACTGGGGCTCACCGCTACCCTGGTGCGCGAAGATGGCCGCGAGGGCGATGTCTTCAGCCTGATTGGCCCGAAGCGCTACGATGCCCCGTGGAAGGACATCGAAGCCCAGGGCTGGATCGCACCGGCTGACTGCGTTGAGGTCCGCGTGACCCCGACCGAGTCCGAGCGCATGCTCTACGCCACGGCTGAGGCCTCCGACAGGTATCGTCTGGCCGCAACGACGCCGACGAAGATTCCCGTCGTCAAGCAAATCCTTGCCCGACACGAGGGCGAACCCGCTCTGGTGATTGGTGCCTACCTGGATCAGCTCGAAGAGATCGGCGAAGAGCTCGGCGTCGACGTCATCGAAGGAAAGACGTCCAACGCCAAACGCGAGGAGCTCTTTGGGAAGTTCCGGCGCGGCGAGATCAACACGCTGGTGGTCTCCAAGGTTGCGAACTTTTCCATCGACCTTCCCGAAGCCTCTGTCGCCGTGCAAATCTCCGGCACCTTCGGTTCCCGACAGGAGGAGGCACAGCGCCTGGGGCGTCTCCTGCGCCCGAAGTCCGATGGTGGTGGCGCCGTCTTTTACTCGGTGGTGACTCGCGATACGCTCGATACCGAATACGCAGCTCACCGCCAGCGTTTCCTGGCGGAACAGGGCTACGCCTACCGAATCGTCGACGCAGACGAGTACCTCGGGCCCTCCCTACCCGGTGATTCCACCGCTAGCTCGGAATCCTAGAAAACTGGATAACTAAAGGACTGCCATGAACTTTCACTTCCCCGTCAACCGCGAGCACACCAACGCCAACAACGAGTACTACCGCGATGCCCGCCGACTGCTCATCTCCTCCGGCATTTTCTCTGCTCTGCTGCTCGTCGGCGCTGTGCTGGTTCTAATAGTTTTCGACCGCACGCCGTTTGTTATCGGCAGCGCGGTTGTGCTTTTCGCCCTCGCGGCTCTCTACGTCGGCGTTACCTTCCAGGTGCGACGCGCAATTAAGGATCCGCAAGAGCTTTACGACGAATCCCCGCTGGTTCCGGCCATGATTGCGCGTGTGGATGAGCGGACCATGGTGCTGATGACCCTGGTGGACATGCGTAAACCCCCCTCCGATGGCGAGCCCGTCCCGGCCCTGGCTACACGTACGGTCACCACGATTTCCGGTGTTCCCCGCCGCGTGGGCGCGAAGGTGCCAGCTGTTGCTGTGGCCGGTACACACAAGAGCCGCACCGAGTTCTACGATGAGATCACCCCAGTGCCGCTTGCGTGGTCCACTCCAGACAAGTCAGTCATTGCCCAAGCCCAGCGCAATATTCCGGTCAACGATTGGAATGTGCTCGAACGCAACATCGACCGGGTGGAAGAGGTACACGCAACGAAGCGCAACCTCCTGCCGCTGAACTAGTCGGATTCTGTTAGCCCCGACCTTTTGGCACTGAGCTGTTCTAGCCCCGCCCCCGATTTCCCTTAGCAGCGCTCCCCTCCGCGGTGCTCACAGGCACAGCGAGAGCGCCATTGGGAACTGAAACGAGTTGACTAGCTCTTGCCCCAGGACTCTTCGTTCTGCCGGTCAATCGCTTCCTTATCGTATTCACCTGCCGGGTCCTCTGGCAGCTCACGTTCCGTGTGAGTGGCCTCTAGAATGAACCGCGCCGCGTCCGTAATCTGTTCTCGCTGAACCTTTGGAACCGCAATCTGGTGAGTTGCCAAGAATTCCGCCTGAGTGGCGTCTCCACCTGCCTCCTCGACCTTCTTCAGGTACTCGGTAGCTGGCCGAACAACAGTATCGCGGGAGGCCGCCTGAACGTGGACACGCATGCTTCGCGACGGCTCATGCAATCCCGGTGACACTTCCTTTGCCGAATCATCAGAGGTGCCGAAGAATGCCTGCAACCACACCGCAGGAGCACCACGCAGGTCTAGAGCCGGGGCAACGAGCAACAGAGCAACCGGAGTGTCTTGACTAATCTGGTCCACCGCGGAAACAACGTTGTGGCCGCCTGAAGAGACACCATAGAGAACTATCGGGTTCTGATCACTGATGGGCATTGCACCCAATTTTTGAAGCTGCAACGAATCATCTGCAACAGATGCGACTACCCGCGCGATGTCATTGACGGCCTCAGATACTTTATGCTCTGGCGCGAGACGGTAATCCACATCCACAACAATTGCGCCCGATCGGGCTGCCAGGGCAGCCATATTTGGGCCGAAGGAATTCTCACGCAGACTGCCGTCACCCATCCAGAAAGCGCCGCCGTGTGCAGCAACTACCACAGACCCGGTTGGATCCTGCGGGACAAAAACCCGAACCGGAACGCTAGGACTATCCCCCACCGTCGTATCCGTCACCTCAACCTTGCCATCGGCATACGCAAGGTATGGCGAAGAGTGGTTGACGGCCGCCCCCAGGACCATCATCGAACCGTGAATGATGGCGTCTGGCATACGAGCGCCGCGGTCATTGACTGACGCACGAGCCTTCTTAATGTCTTCCTCAGAGGCTCCCAAGGGGACAACCTCGCTCAAGTAGGAATAGGCCGAGACGTGTTCTTCGAGCCATTCAATAAGCTGTTGTAGCTTACCTTCTTCGGTCGTTACGGGAGTGAAGTTGTCTTGAGCCTCGTCCTCAGAAGAAGCGAGGTTAACCACATCGGAGTTAGGTGTCTGATTAGTCATAGAGACAGTCTGCCACAGAGAGCCAACGAGGATTCACCGAAAGAGGAAACCAAGGATCTAATCGTTGCCTAGTTAATTCCGTTTACTTGTGGGTAAAACAAAAGTGGGCCGCAGCACCCCACCCCACACAA
>NZ_KV810589.1:178166-259721 GCF_001812845.1 Corynebacterium sp. HMSC065H09 | reverse complement strand
AGTCAGACACACTTTTTGCTACTTAACCCGGTTTTGCTGTGTGACCTGAACTATATTCGTCCCTCTCGGGAACTTTTCTGGACTACCATCCGACAATAGGTATAAGGGCAGCGGTCAGACTACTGCTGTTCTTCTCGAACTGTCCCGCTTAAAGGAGTTGAACTGTTCTAGTGAGTCCCCGGGTCGCTTCAGGCGAAACGTTTCGGTTCTCAAAGTCGGGTTTCCGGCGTGCAGTAGCCGCCGCTGCGACGCTTGTAGTCTTTGCAGGCGCGTCAGTTATTAATGCTGGCCCCGCGCATGCTCACGATTCCGTGCTGTCGTCTAACCCAGGCGACAAGCAGGTTCTCGATGAATTTCCGCACCACGTTTCTCTCAAGTTCTCCGGCAACCCCAAGAACAATTTCAACACCGTTGCAATTAGTGATGCAGATGCCAAGGAAGTCCTGTACTCCCACGAGCCAGAGGTAGTGGGTAATGAGGTCTCTTTGGATATCCCTGAGGATATTAATCCAGGCCCTGGTAACTACATCATTGGTTTCCAAATCACCTCCTCTGATGGTCACTCCACCCGAGGAAAGACCTCTTTCTCAGTGGCTGATCCGGATGCTGCTGGCGCAGCCGAAGCCGGGGCAGAATCTCGTCAGACCGGTGCGCACGCCGAGGAAACGAAGTCAATACCGCTATGGGCTTATGGCCTCGGTGGTGGACTCATCGTCATCATCGCCGCTGTCGTCATCGTTATTAATCGAAAGGCAAAATAGACACATGAAGCTCAATCGCACTGCAACTGCACTGATCGCTGGTTCCGCAGCCCTGACCCTTGCTCTGGCAGGTTGCTCGTCCGACGATAACACTGCTGCTGAGGTGACTGAGTCCGCAACCTCCGCTGCGACCGAGGCTACTTCTGAGATGGAGAAGAGTGATGCTGCTGTGCAGCTGGCCGATGCCTACATCAAGGAAAAGCCGGCTGACAAGGGCATGACCGCCATCTTCGGTACGCTGACCAACAACACCGATAAGGACATCAAGGTTTCCTCCTTCAAGCTTGAGGGGCTGAAGGAAGGCACGAAGTTCGAGCAGCACGATACCAAGGACGGCAAGATGTTCGAGGTGCCGGAAGGTTTGACGATTCCTGCTTATGGCGAACTCGTTCTCGAACCGGGTAGCACTCACTTCATGATCATGAACAATGATGAAGCTATGGATGTGGGAGCTGAGTACAAGCTCGTCATTGAGCTTTCCGACAGCTCTAGCATTACCCAGGACGTTGAGGTTCGTGTCCAGCCAGCAGGTGAAGAGGACTACGGTAATGACGGTGACCTGAACAACCCAGAGCACATGGGTGGCGGTGAGATGGATCACTCGGGCCACTAACTTTTGTGACAAGTTGATCAAGCAATCGTTCGTCGTAAAGCGGGCGTGAGCTCAGGTACGTCGAGGAATTGACTAGCTGAATCTAATGGTGGCAGAAGCGCTGGAGTTGGCAGGTTATTGCAGCATATGCAACGAACTCCGGCGCTTTTCTTTTTCCGAAAAAGGTTTTCGATACGGTCGAATTGGATAGGCCAGTGGTTGCGTTGAAGCTATTAAAAAATTGGCGAATCCCCAGCCACCTTATGTGCTCCAGTTCGAAGTAATCAGAAAGGTAAGAGTGCACAAAATGTCCGAAGGCTTTTCCAGAAGGCGTTTTCTTGGCGGGCTCGGCACCGCCGCAGGAGCTTCAGCGCTCGCCCTGGGGGCGCCGGAAGCCCAGGCGATTGGGTTGGAACGTCCACAGGAAGAGCCGCCGAAACCGCCTTTGCAGACAGCAACCGTACCTTTTGATGGCGCCCACCAGGCGGGGATTGCGACGCCCGCACAGGCGAATCTATGGCTAATTGCCTTCAACGTGAGGAAGGGGGTCGATCGCAATCGCCTCCAAAACCTCATGCGTGCCTGGACGGATGATGCCCGCCGAATGACAGCCGGCAAGGCTACTCGAACGGACTTGGAACCTGAGCTCATGGGGAGTCCGGCCAATCTGACTATCACAGTTGGATATGGGGAGAATTTCTTCACAATCATCGATAGGGAAGACCAGAAGCCTGAGTGGCTGGGAGATCTGCCAAAGTACGTTAACGATGAGCTCCGCCCGGAGTGGAACGGCGGAGACCTGTGCCTGCAGATTTGTGCGGACGACCCAGTAATGGTCTCCCATGCGGCCCGAATGATGATCCGAAATGCAGGTTCTTCTTTGGATGTTCACTGGGTACAAGCTGGTTTCCAGCACGCCAATGGTTCTACGCAGGAAGGCGAGACCCCGCGCAATCTCTTCGGTCAGAAGGACGGTACGGTCAACCCGCGCACTCGTGAAGAATTCGACAAGCAGGTGTGGATTGATAGTGGCCCGGACTGGTTGCGGGGCGGTACAGCGATGGTTGTCCGCCGTATTGAAATGGATATTCCAGGCTGGGATGTCTTGGACCGCGAAAGCCGCACTGTTATTACCGGCCGAGATATCGGCACCGGTGCGCCAATTGGCGGTAAGGACGAGTTTGAGACCGTCGACCTGGCGAAGACTGATGAATATGGTCTGCCTCTGACGGATCTGAACAGCCATGTTGCACTGTCAATGCCTCCGAAGGAGAAACCTAATCAAAGGATTCTGCGACGGGTCTACAACTATGACCTGCCACCGGAACCGAATGGTCGATTCGAGACCAACACCGGCCTGGTATTCATTTGTTTCCAGAAGGACCCGTTGGAGCAGTTCGATCCGATTCAGGAGCGGCTGTCCAAGAACGACCGTCTCAATCAGTGGATTTTCCACATTGGATCCGCTGTGTTTGTCATGCCGCGAGGAACTTCTGAGGAGGAGTACTGGGCGCAGGACCTTTTCGAGGCCTGAGTTTTGGCCGTGCGGTAAAGTGTGTGAACGACTGACGAAGGTCACCAGGTATGTGATTTTCGAAGACACTTTGAAAAGGAGTACACGCACGCCGTGTCAGAAGAATTTGCAACCCCAGCACCGTTTTCCGTGCCCGCAGGAGTTTCTGCGGGCGAGGCGATGAGAGACCTGGGTTTCCCGAACAAGGGCGTTGACGCCATCGTTTGTGTCCGCGACCCTGAAGGCAATTTGAAGGATTTGTCCTTTAAGCCAGAAGTGGAAACCGTCTTCGAGCCCGTTCCGGCGAATACTCCGGACGGTCGCGATGTCATCCGCCACTCTGCGACTCACGTGATGGCTCAGGCCGTGCAGTTGGAGTTCCCTGGGACGAAGCTGGGCATTGGCCCTGCCATCGACAATGGTTTCTACTACGACTTCCGTGTCGATGAACCTTTCTCGCCGGAGGATCTCAAGCGCATCGAAAAGCGTATGAAGAAGATCATCAAGTCTGGTCAGCGGTTCGAGCGCTTTGCGTTCGAGTCTGCTGATGAGGCGCAGGAAGCGCTTGCCGACGAGCCGTATAAGCTCGAGCTGATTGTTGAAAAGTCGGCCGGCAAGGTGTCCGAAGATGATGAGGCCAATGTCGACGTCGGTGGTGCAGGTACGACCTTGACCGGCTACCGCAACGTCAATCCGCGTACTGGCGAGACCGAGTGGTTTGATCTTTGCCGCGGCCCGCACGTGCCGACCACTCGTTACATCCCTGCTTTTAAGATCACGCGTTCTTCCGCTGCGTACTGGCGGGGTGACCAATCTCGAGATAACCTGCAGCGTGTTTACGGCACTGCGTGGGAGTCCAAGGAAGCGTTAGACGAGTACCTTGACCGCATGCTCGAGGCTGAGAAGCGCGATCACCGCCGTTTGGGCTCCGAGCTGGATTTGTTCAGCTTCCCGGATGAGATTGGTTCTGGTTTCCCGGTATTCCATGTCAAGGGTGGCATCATCCGCAACGAGATGGAGCAGCACTCCCGTCGCCGTCATATCGAAGCGGGCTATGACTTTGTGAACACGCCGCACGTAACTAAGGGTGACTTGTTCAAGAAGTCTGGTCACCTTGACTTCTACGCGGATGGCATGTTCCCGCCGATGCAGCTCGACGGCGAATATGACGAACACGGCAACTGCACCAAGGCTCCGCAGGACTACTACGTCAAGCCGATGAACTGCCCGATGCACAACCTCATTTTCGCATCGCGTGGTCGCAGCTACCGTGAACTTCCGATTCGTATGTTCGAGTTCGGCACCGTCTACCGCTACGAGAAATCAGGCGTTATCCACGGTCTTACCCGAGCCCGTGGCTTTACGCAGGACGATGCCCACATCTACTGCACCGAGGATCAGCTGGAAGAAGAGCTCACTAATGTCCTCGACTTCATCATTTCGCTTCTGCGTGACTACGGCCTGGATGACTTCTACCTGGAGCTGTCTACGAAGGACGAAAAGAAGTTCGTCGGCTCGGATGAAATTTGGGAGAAGTCCACAGCTATTCTTCAGCGCGTTGCAGATGCTTCTGGCCTCGAGCTCGTTCCTGATCCGGGCGGAGCCGCTTTCTATGGTCCGAAGATTTCCGTCCAAGCCCGCGATGCCATCGGCCGTACTTGGCAGATGTCGACGGTACAGCTCGACTTCAACCTGCCGGAGCGCTTCGAGCTCGAGTACACCGCACCTGACGGAACCAAGAAGCGCCCGATTATGATTCACCGTGCGCTTTTCGGCTCCATCGAACGTTTCTTTGGCGTCCTATTGGAGCACTACGCAGGTGCTTTCCCGGCTTGGCTGGCTCCGGAACAGGTTGTTGGTATTCCGGTTGCGGATGACTGTATCCCACACCTGGAGGACTTTGCTGCACAGCTGAAGTCTCGTGGCATCCGCGTCCACGTGGATACGTCCGATGACCGCATGCAGAAGAAGATTCGCAACCACACCCAGGCCAAGGTTCCGTTCATGATTCTGGCTGGTGCCCGCGACATTGAGGCAGGCGCCGTCAGCTTCCGGTTCCTCGATGGTACCCAGATTAACGGGGTGGCAGTTGAGAAGGCTGTGGACATCATCTGTGATTGGGTTGCTTCGCGGAATAACGAACAGCCGAACAAGGAGAATGTCTCTGCTCTCTAGAGGTCGTTAACGCTCTCTAATTCGACCGCGTTGTTTTAACTGGTGAACCACGCGTGGTAATCCAAAGAAGTTGACCGCGAGGTCGTAAACTACAGCAGAGAAATATATGTGGTCGGGGCTCGAATGGGGTCCCGGCCACGCAACGAAGGGGATGGCAGTGAATCAGTCGGGAAGTGAAGAGTTGCCTCCGCAGCAGCAGGGCAATGCCGGCCAGCAGGAATCGTCTGATGGCGTATACGTCGACAGCGGTTACGGCGAACCGGATCGGCTCACGCGCTTATGGGCACCCTACCGGCTGGACTACATCGTCAAGCGTGGTGTGCATAACTCCAAGCCATCTCGTAACCCCTTCGTTGATTTGCCGAAGCAAAGTGATGAGGAAGCACTCATTATCGCTCGCGGCGAGTGGGTGTACGCCGTTTTGAATCTGTTCCCGTACAACCCAGGGCACCTCATGGTGGTTCCATATCGCGAAGTCGCCAACCTTGAGGACTTGACCGACGAAGAAACAGCCGAGATGATGCGATTTGCCAAGCATGCGGTTCGTACTCTCAAATCGGTTTCGCGCCCGCACGCCGTCAATGTAGGTTTCAACTTAGGCAAGGCCTCCGGCGGTTCGGTCGCCGATCACCTGCATATGCACGTCGTACCGCGCTGGTCGGGTGACAGCAATTTTATGACCGTGATCGATGGCACCAAAGTGTTACCGCAGGCTCTTCGTCAGACTCGCGAGTTGCTTGCCGACGGCTGGCGTGCCCTTAATCAAGAGGATGGGGCAGCATGCTGAGTGTCCGTGGCAGGGCTCCAATCCGCCCAGTAGTTGAACCGATTGCCGCTGCACTTTTGCGGGTCGGCATTAGCCCGAACACGGTCACCCTGGTGGGAACGGTAGTTTCCGTTCTGCTTGCGGTAATCCTGATTCCTACCAACCATCTTTTCGCAGCTGCGGTGTCAATCGCTATTTTCACTGCTTTTGACCTGCTCGATGGCACGATGGCCAGACTTCGAGGGCAGGGAACGAAATACGGAGCGACGCTGGATGCTTCCTGTGACCGCATTACGGATGCTGCACTGTTCGGGGCGATAGCGTATTGGGTGGTGTATCACCATGACGCGGATTCAGTGCTGCTTATTCTGACACTGATCACTATGGGATCTTCCCAGGTCATTTCCTACGTTAAGGCTCGGGCAGAAGCTAGCGGCCTCAAGGTCAACGGCGGTCTCGTCGAACGTGCGGAGCGCCTGATTATCGGTCTAATCGGCATTGGGCTCCAGGGGCTTGGCGTGGACTATGCCCTCTACGTCGCAATGTGGCTCCTGGCGATTGGGTCGGTATTCACCGTCATTCAGCGCTTGTACATGGTGGCTAAGCAGCCAGGAGCGTTGGATCCCATCGCCCCGCCAGAAGGCGCAGCTGATAGTTCATCTATCAACCCTGACTCTGCTACGAAGTCCACGGGTTCGGCTGATTCCAACAACTAAAGGAGGATACGATGACTAGTTTCTTCCTGCCTCGCTCGAAAGATGATTTCGTTGCGCTCGGCTATATGGCCGGGTGGAAGATTTTTGGTCTGCTGCCGGAACGCGTGGCCTACCGCATCGGCAACATAGCCGCCGATCGGGTAGCAGCAAATCCCACGACGACCCGCCAGCTTCGCAAGAACCTGGCTCGCGTTATGGGCTGTCCGCCTGAGGAAGTGCCGCAAGGGCTTATTCGGGCTTCCATGCGTTCCTATCTACGCTATTGGGTGGAGGCATTCCGGTTGCCCTCCATCGCCTCTCCAGAGCTGGCAGACACGGTCGAATCCACCAGCGATGGGCTCGAACGAGTTGCTGAGGCCCTCGAGGCCGGAGATTCCATCGTCATCCCACTGCCGCATTCTGGTAACTGGGATATGGCAGGTATGTGGCTCGTTTCCCGCCATGGCCGGTTCAGTACCGTGGCGGAACGGCTGAAGCCAGAGGTGCTTTACGACGCTTTCGTGGAGTACCGCGAATCCCTCGGATTCCACATTCTCCCGCTTACCGGTGGCAAACCCGCGATGCCGGAACTGCAGAAGCGATTGGAAGACGGTGGCGTTGTGTGCCTGCTGTCTGATCGTGACTTCGGCGGCCACGGGGTCCCGGTCACTTTTTTCGGCGAGCAGACGACAATGCCGGTCGGCGCGGCAAAGCTGGCACAGGACACGGGCGCTCGGCTTATGCCCGCGGGCCTGTCCTACACGCGCGATGGTTGGCGCTTTGTAGCGCATCCATTCGTGCCGACTGAGGGGCGCAATCTAGCTGACATTGTCCAAGACATCGCTACTGTTTTTGAATCTGATATTGCTCAGCATCCAGCGGATTGGCACATGATGCAGCCACTGTGGCCAGCGGATAAGAAGAGGTCAAAGTAGCCGTGCGAATCGGAATGGTGTGCCCGTACTCGTTCGATGTCCCAGGAGGGGTTCAAGCTCACGCGATTGACTTGTGTGAGGAGTTTATCCGTCGCGGCCACGAGGTCAGTCTTATCGGCCCAGCTAGCGCGCAGGCGGACGTGCCGGATTTCGTTGTTCGAGGTGGTGCCGCCATCCCGATTCCGTATAACGGCTCGGTCGCTCGGCTATCTTTTGGTCCCCGCACCAGCCGTCGAGTCCGCACATGGATTGAGGAGGGTAGCTTCGACATTCTTCATATCCATGAGCCGAATTCGCCCAGTTTTTCAATGCTGTCGTTAGTAAACTCGGTCGGGCCGATTGTCGCGACCTATCACTCTGCGGCGACGGACTCCCTAGCATTGAAGTTGGCCACGCCATTTTTGCGGAAGTACCTTGAACGCATTCGGGGAGGCATCGCTGTCTCGGAAGTGGCTCGTCGCTGGCAGGTTGAGCAACTCGGCGGCGACCCGGTTCTCATTCCCAATGGTGTCCGTGTTGGAGATTTCGAGTCCTGCCCGGCCGCCTCATCGTTGCCTGAGATTCCGCCACGGCGTGAAGGGGTCTATCGGCTTGTCTTCCTCGGACGCTTCGACGAATCTCGTAAGGGCTTTGACGTCTTGCTCGACGCGTTGCCAACAATACGTGCGGAGATTCCACAGCTTGAGGTCTGTGTCGTTGGTGATGGTGATATCGCGGCAGCTCGTCGTAAAGCGGGCAGAAACGCAGATGTCCTGCATTTCGTCGGCAGACTGTCGGAGGATGCTAAGGCGTCAATACTCGCCGATGCGGATGCGTACATTGCCCCGCAGCGTGGTGGGGAGAGTTTCGGCATCGTACTGGTAGAGGCGATGGCGGCGGGTGCGCCGGTGATCTCCAGCGACATCGATGCGTTCAAACTCGTGCTTGACGACGGCCATTACGGGCTTCACTTTGAAAACGGTAACTCCGCAGACCTTGCGGATGCAGTCGTACGCCTTTTGACGCAGCCAAAGTTGGGGGAGGAGCTTCGCGCACTCGGGCATAAGCGGGCTTGGGAGTATGACTGGTCGCAGGTCGCCGACGGCGTTCTGCGTGTGTACGATACGGTGCGCATGGATGGCGAAAAGGTCGTCATTGCGCCATAGAGATTTCCGTCGTGGCAGCTGATTAAACGCAGCGGAGTGAAAGTGGGTTTTCGGTGGACGTAACCGTTCCAATCTGGGTCGTTGTCCTAGTCATTGCGCTGATTGTCGTACTCGTTGGCGGTTTGGTGGCTTCATCGACAGCGACGCGTTTGAACCGTATGCACATTCGCACGGACTTGGCGCGTTCTTCACTGGAAGCGGCGTTGGGGCGAAGGGCCGCAGTCGCTCGTGCCGCCTACCCGGAACTCGCCGGGGTAGTGGCGAAGGTGGAAGCCACACCACTTAGAGCCAACAACACTGGGCAGCGTGCAGACGTGGAAAACGAACTGACTAGGAAAATTGTGGCGCTCTATGAGGAACAGCCCGTGGACCGGACGATGGCAATTGAGCTTTCTGACGCCCATACGCGGCTCGAGCTCGCCCGCCGTTTCTACAATGATGCGGTGACGGATACGAAAGCACTGCGAGCCAGGCCGCTAGTGCGCGCGCTGCGGCTGGCGGGCACTGCACCTGAACCGGAATATTTCGATGTTGCAGATGGACTGACAACGGCTTAATTGTGGGAAAACCCGCTGTTGTGCTGGAAGTTCGCGGTGTTTTCTGACTCAATGAACAGCACTGTCTAGTTCAGGCGTTATAGTGTTAAACGACTACAAACAGTCACATTCACCAGTTTTATTAGGGAAGTAGGGTTCGTTGAGCACGGTTGAGAACAACTCCGGGCAGGGCACCGCACGCGTCAAGCGCGGTTTCGCTGAGATGATGAAGGGCGGCGTCATTATGGACGTCGTTACTCCGGAGCAGGCCAAGATCGCTGAGGATGCCGGCGCAACTGCCGTGATGGCGCTGGAGCGCGTCCCCGCCGATATTCGCGCAGAGGGTGGCGTGTCACGTATGTCTGACCCGGACATGATTGAGGGCATTATCAATGCCGTCTCCATTCCGGTTATGGCCAAGGCCCGTATCGGCCACTTTGTTGAGGCACAGGTTCTGCAGTCCCTCGGTGTTGACTTCATTGACGAGTCCGAGGTTCTGACCCCGGCCGACTACTCGAACCACATCGACAAGTTTGACTTCACCGTGCCGTTCGTCTGTGGCGCGACCAACCTGGGTGAAGCTCTGCGCCGCATCAACGAGGGCGCTGCCATGATTCGCTCGAAGGGCGAGGCCGGTACCGGTGATGTCTCCAACGCTGTGACTCACATGCGCACCATCCGCGCTGAGATTAACCGTCTGCGTTCTATGGCTCCGGACGAGCTCTACGTTGCCGCCAAGGAGCTGCAGGCACCGTACGAGCTGGTACGCGAGGTCGCTGAGACCGGTAAGTTGCCAGTCGTGCTGTTCACCGCAGGTGGCATTGCAACTCCGGCTGACGCTGCAATGATGATGCAGCTCGGTGCTGAGGGTGTCTTTGTTGGTTCCGGTATCTTCAAGTCCGGTGATCCGGAGAAGCGCGCCAAGGCTATCGTCCAGGCAACCCAGCACTACGATGATCCGAAGGTCATCGCTGATGTCTCCCGCGGTCTCGGCGAGGCAATGGTCGGCATCAACGTCGACGAGATTCCGCAGCCGCACCGACTCGCTGAGCGTGGCTGGTAAAAATGGCTAACATCCGCGAGGTATTAGATCTGGAGCAGATTGACCGGGACATTTTCCGTGGCCCAGTCATTAAGTCAATCCTGCAGCGCACTTTCGGTGGCCAAGTTGCCGGCCAGTCCCTCGTCGCGGCGACGCGCACGGTGGGTAATACCTTCGCGGTGAACTCCCTCCACGCCTACTTTGTAGGCCCGGGCCGCCCCCATATCCCGACGGTGTACATGGTCAAGCGTATTCGCGATGGACGGTCTTTCTGCCACCGCTCCGTCGAAGCTGTGCAAGATGGCCGTACGATTTTCGTAATGCAGGTCAGCTTCCACCGTAAGGGGGATGAGGGACTCGAGCACTCTGACGTGATGCGCAAGGTGCCAGATCCTGAAGATGTGGTCACCGACACCTCTGAGATGACGAACACACGTCGTCTACTAATGCGCGAGTGGGCGGACTGGGATATCCGGGTAGTGCCGGATGATCAGTTCGAACACAACAAGTACACCCCGTCCCAGCAGCTGGTATGGTTCCGGTGCAAGGATCGCCTGCCGGATAACGAGACCTTCCACGTCTGCACGCTGGCGTACATGTCGGATATGACTTTGCTGTCATCGGCACTCGTTCCGCATCCAGGCGTTGAGGTCCAGGAAGCCAGCCTCGACCACGCGATGTGGTTTATGCGTCCGTTCCGTGCGGATGAATGGCTGCTCTACGACCAGATTTCGCCATCGGCGCACGCGGGTCGCGCATTGACTCACGGTCGCATCTTTAACCAAAAGGGCGAGCTCGTGGCCGTCGTCACGCAGGAAGGGCTGACCCGAAGCCTGGCCCCGGGTGTCGAGCCCGTGCCAGTGGCGACGAACTTCGATGCTCGCAGTGAGAACCTAGATTAATGACACAGGAAACAATCGGTATCCTCGCTCTTCAGGGCAACGTTGCCGAACACGGATATGTGCTTGACCAGCTCGGCGTCCCGCACCGAAAGGTGCGCTTGCCCCGTGATCTGGAAGGGCTTAGCGGCCTAATTTTGCCCGGCGGCGAGTCCACAACCATGAGCAAGCTGATGGTCTTCAATGAGCTTGAAGACCCGCTGCGGGAAGCCCTCCGCGATGGCCTTCCGGCATATGGCACCTGCGCCGGCATGATTTTGCTTGCCGACGAAGTGCTCGATACCCGTCCGGATGCCGTTAGCCTGGGGGCGATTGACATCACCGTCCGTCGTAACGCATTTGGCCGGCAAGTGGATTCCTTCGAAACTGACTTGGATATTCCGCAGCTGGCGATCAGTGGTGACCAGCCGCCTGTACACGCCGCCTTTATTCGCGCACCGTGGGTCGAGCGTGTCGGTGATGATGTTGAGGTGCTAGCGCGGGTGCCAGAATCGGCTGGAGAGACCGCAGGTACAGTGGTCGGAGTACGGCAGGGGGCTGCGATGGCCACCAGCTTTCACCCGGAGTCGACGGGGGAGACGCGGCTCCACGAGTTCTTTTTGCGAGAGCTTGTCGGCATTTAAATCCCCGGTTTGTATAATGAACACCTGACGAATTCCCATCTACATGGGTATTGACGAGAGGAATGGTAGGAACTAGCACATGGCGGGTCATTCAAAATGGGCAACCACAAAGCACAAGAAGGCTGCTAATGACGCCAAGCGCGCCAAAGAGTGGGCAAAGATGATCAAGAACATCGAGGTCGCGGCTCGTACCGGCGGCGGTGATCCTGCTGGTAACCCCACCCTCGATGACATGATTAAGAAGGCCAAGAAGGCCTCGGTTCCCAACGACAACATTGAGCGTGCCCGCAAGCGTGGTTCCGGCGAGGAGTCCGGCGGTGCTGACTGGGAGACCATTGTCTACGAAGGTTACGCACCTGGCGGTGTCGCTTTGATTGTGGAGTGCCTGACCGATAACCGTAACCGTGCTGCTTCCGATGTGCGCTCGGCGTTCAACAAGAACAACGGCAACATGGCAGACAACGGCGCCGTGGCGTACCTCTTCGAAAAGAAGGGTGTCGTCGAGCTGCCGAAGGGCGAGCTGACCGAGGATGACCTGCTTATGGCGGTTCTCGATGCTGGTGCAGAGGAGGTCAACGACCTGGGCGAAAAGTTCGAGGTTGTCTCCGCCTTTACCGATCTGATGAATGTCCGCACCGCTCTTGTCGATGCCGAAATGGAGTACGACTCCGCAGATCAGGACTACCGCGCTTCTACCACGGTGGCTCTCGATGCTGACGGTGCACGCAAGCTCTTCCGTCTGATTGACGCTCTCGAAGAGTCCGACGACGTGCAGAACGTCTACTCGAACGCCGACATCAGCGACGAGGTTATCGCCGAACTCGAAGACTAGGCGTTTGCTTGGCGACGGTTCCGCTGACCGGCTTCCCGGCGTTAAAGGGGTGCCCGCGCAGGGTAGTCCGCAGCGCTGAATTGCGCGGTGAGCTGGTGTGAATGGAAGATCCCCATCGGAGAGTCGTCCGATGGGGATCTTTTTTTTTGGGGGGGGGGAGACAGGCAGAGTCAAAGAGTGTGTCTGATCCTCAAGATAGCGACTGGTCAGAGCCCGCCTGCGGGTAGCTCCACACCCTGGGGGGGGTAAGGAGAAAAACCGACAACCCGACACACTGGCAACCTCAAAAAATTACGGGCTGCGCGTGTGAATACGGCTGCAAATGTGAAACTGTGCGAGTTTATGTCACTATCAGACGATTTTTCAGGTCATTTTTGTCATAAACGCAGTCAGTAACTCGCATTGGGGTAAGTAGCGAAGGGTGCCCGCCCGCCGACGCACCGGTCGACACGCCAGACGGACACACTTTTGCCAATAAACCCGATTTTGGTTTCTGAAAGTTTTAGTAGAACCGTTTTAAGAGAACCACTGAGTCGGAGGTCCCGCCATCAGCAACAGTGTGAAGACCACGGCGAGAACAATCAGGATGACGAATGCCGAGATAAACGGGCGGCGAATAATCATCGCGAGTGCCCACTCGAAAATGCCCTGTGGCTCCTCGGATTCGTCGGTAAAGCGCCAGGGCCGATCCAAGAGGCCTGCCTTCAGGGTGTTTCGTTCAAACGGATAGGTTGCGAATGGAATGATAGAAGAGGCGAGGCCGATGACACCGCGGCCAAAGCTCCACTGCTGGTTGATCCACACCATGATGGTGGTGACTACGTAGCACAGGAACGTAAAACCGTGGATGCCGCCGAAGATGGTGGTGGCGATGTCAGTGACTTTGAACAGGTACTTCAGTGCCAGCCCCAAGAGCAGCAGAGCCCACGTGACCATTTCAGCTGCAGCGAGAACGCCGTAGAGCTTCTTCGGTGAATTCATGGTGTTAAACCTATCAGAGCCAACGGTTGGTACCCCGTGTAGCTACGATACAAACAGCTGTTCGAAATGTGGTATTAGTGGAGAGGTGAATTATCGAGCTGGATCTCTGCGGGTGATGGGTATCGACCCTGGCCTTACTCGTTGTGGTCTCTCCATTGCGGAAGGTGCTCAGGGCAGGAAAGTCATTCCCATTGCGGTGGGGGTCGCCCGCACACCAACCACGGCATCGTTGGAGGATCGTCTTCTACGGCTTTCCAATGCCGTGGAGCAGTGGATGGATGAGTACGAGCCGGACGTGGTTGCGATGGAACGGGTATTCGAGCGCGGCAACGTGTCCACCGTAATGCAGACTGCGCACGCGGTTGGTGTCCTTGTCCTCGCTGCGGCTAGACGCGGTTTGGAAGTGCATATGTACACGCCGTCGGAGGTAAAGAAGGCGCTTACCGGCAACGGCCGGGCCGATAAGAAGCAGATGACCATGATGGTGACGAGAATCCTCGGGTTGGAAACTCCGCCAAAACCTGCGGACGCAGCGGATGCGTTGGCCATCGCTATCTGCCACTGTTGGCGTGGTCCGGTTCTGCAACGCCAGCGCGACACCTTGGCTGCGCTTGCTAAGCAGCACGAGGAGCGGGAGCTGGAGCTTTCTCGCCGTGAGAATCCCTCGCGGTAGGGGGATCTTGCTAGAGAACACTTGTGAGTTCGGCGTTTATCGCGGTGTCTTTAGGGAAGCCGTAGTGAAAGGAATTGTAAGAAGTGATTGCATCTCTTCGCGGTGAGGTTATCGATCTCGGTGCGGACTATTGCGTTATCGAGTGCGGTGGTGTCGGGCATTTGGTCACCATTACGGGCAGGTTAGCTTCTCAGTTGGTGAGGCATGAGCAGACTTTCATGTTGACCACAATGGCGGTTCGTGAAGATGCGATTACGCTTTTTGGTTTTGCCAACTCGCAGGAACGTGAGATGTTTGCGCTCTTGCGCACTGTCTCGACAGTGGGGCCAAAAGTAGCGATGTCTGTTCTATCGGTACTGTCGCCGGCCGAGATTGCCAATGCGGTTGCCTCAAAGAATGCCAAGGCCCTCCAGGCGGCTAACGGCGTCGGCAAGCGATTGGCGGAGCGCCTGTTGGTTGAGTTGAAGGATAAGGTCGAGGTTTTCGCGGATAGGGCGGTATCCCAGCCGGAGGAAGCTGCAAGCGGAGCAGCGCCTGGCATTGTTTTGAAGGCAGATCTGGATCAGGTCGTTGGTGCTTTGGTCGGGCTTGGGTTCCCGGAAGCTGATGCGAATGAGGCAGCGGAGACTGTTGTTCGGATTGATCCGACCTTGGATACATCAATGGCGCTGAAGGCGGCGCTAAAGACATTGGGCGAAAAGTAAATCCAGGTCGAGGACCTGCAGCTACATTGATGATGAAAAATGGCAGTGCACTAGGATGAGGGGACTATGAGCGATATCGAGCGCACGGAGTTTAACGTGTCGGGCAATCCCTTCAGGGACTCTTTAGATGGAGCAGCCAACGACCATTTTGGCGGTGGGGGAAATGGTGCACAACGTGATGTCGATGCCCGCGCTCAGGTCGAGGAAGTCGATGCGGAATCGAACCTGCGACCAAAGTCGTTAGGGGAGTTTATCGGCCAACCCAAGGTCCGCGAGCAGCTGGATTTGGTGCTCTCCGGGGCACGGGGACGAAATGTGACTCCGGACCACATTCTGCTGTCGGGACCTCCCGGCCTGGGTAAGACCACCATGGCCATGATTATTGCGCAGGAGATGGGGTCGTCCCTGCGAATGACGTCCGGTCCGGCGCTTATTCGCGCTGGCGATTTGGCAGCAATGCTATCGAACCTGCTC
This sequence comes from Corynebacterium sp. HMSC065H09, assembly GCF_001812845.1. Classification (NCBI taxonomy): domain Bacteria; kingdom Bacillati; phylum Actinomycetota; class Actinomycetes; order Mycobacteriales; family Corynebacteriaceae; genus Corynebacterium; species Corynebacterium sp. HMSC065H09. The sequence continues at coordinate 244,375 of NZ_KV810589.1, read as the reverse complement.
GAGGGCGATGTACTCTTCATTGACGAGATCCACCGCATTGCCAGGCCCGTGGAGGAAATGCTCTACATGGCAATGGAAGATTTCCGTATTGATGTCATCGTGGGCAAGGGGCCTGGAGCTACGTCAATTCCACTCGAGATTCCACCTTTTACGCTGGTAGGCGCAACGACGCGCTCGGGTATGCTGACTGGCCCACTGCGTGACCGTTTCGGTTTTACTGCGCAGATGGAGTTCTACGAGGTCGAGGATCTGACAAAGGTGGTTACCCGTGCCGCTGGGATCCTCGGGGTGGATATCAGCCCAGAGGCTGCAGTGGAGATTGCCTCGCGTTCGCGAGGTACCCCGCGAATTGCCAACCGCCTACTGCGTCGCGTTCGCGATTTCGCAGATGTTCACTCCGGTGGCGTTATTGATCTTGGTGCGGCCAAGGCGGCGTTGATTGTCTTCGATGTCGATGAGCTTGGGCTGGACCGCTTGGACCGCGCAGTGCTGACTGCCCTGGTCAAGGGGCACGGTGGCGGCCCGGTGGGCGTGAATTCCCTGGCGCTGGCAGTCGGTGAGGAGCCCTCGACTGTGGAAGAAGTGTGCGAGCCCTACTTGGTCCGTGCCGGGATGATTGCGCGTACATCGCGCGGACGTGTTGCAACTGCCCGAGCATGGCGGCACTTGGGGTTGCAGCCTCCGGAGGGAACTATCGGAGAATAGCTTTCTCATCGACCTGGCCGGGGCAGTGTGGAATTGCTAGCTGGCAATTCGTTAAACTCGGCAGACATGGATCAAACTATTCTCCTCCTACTTATTTTCTTGTTCCTGGCGCTGCCAATTTGGCAGATCATCAAGCAGAACAAGCAGGTGCGCACCATTCGGGACATGCAGGATAAGTTGGCCCCGGGCGCAGAGGTCATCACCGGTTCCGGTATGCATGGTGTGGTCGTTGATACGACCGAAACAACCGTCGACCTGATTATCGCTGACGGCATCGTGACCCGGTGGGAAAAGGGCGCCATTGCCCGCAACCTCACCACCGGTACCGGAGCTAGCTACGCTCACCGTGATCGACGTGGCCGTGTTTCCGATGCGCCAGATGACCACGTCGGCGATGTCCAAGAAATCACCGGCCACGGTCCGGATGACAATGCCGCTTCGGACATCAATGAGCAGGTCGAGAACCCGAATACTCCGAGTAACTCGGATAACACGGGTACAGACGGTTCCACTTCCACCGAAAAGCAGTAGCAGTTTTTTGCACGCCCACGCCCTGCTGGTTTGCATGCATCCAAGCTGTAGCGTGCGCCGTGGGGTTAGCGGGCGCGTCCCAGGTTTCGCCGTCGGCAAGCGTGGGCAAGATTTTCACTAAATAGGTACAAGTCAAAACCGGCGCACTACGCTAAATCGGTTATTCTCTAGCGGTTGGTGTTTATAGCTTTGCTTAGCGACGCCCGCAATGCCTCTTCCTGGTATCGCGCGATTTCGCGGTGCGGTTATAGACCTGCGTTTCTACCCGAAGCGCTTAAGTACCTAAACGTCACGATTCAGGAGACTTTGCTTTGAACAGCAAATCCAGATCCGGTGCGAATACATTCAAGAGGAACTGGCCGCAGTGGCTGTTGGCACTGTTTGTTGGCTTCCTCATCCTTACGTACGCACTCGTCTTTTTCACCGGCGGCGGATCAGCCAAGCCAAAGTTGGGCATCGACTTGCAGGGTGGTACCCGAGTAACCTTGGTGCCGCAGGGCGAAAAGCCGACGCGCGATCAGCTGGACCAGGCTCGCAAGATTCTGGAGAACCGCGTAAACGGCATGGGCGTCAGCGGCGCTCAAGTTGTCACCGACGGTGACACGCTGGTCATTACCGTGCCGGGTGAAGACTCACAGGAGGCGCGTACGCTCGGCCAGACTTCGCAGCTCTTCTTCCGTCCGGTAGAACAGCCCACCCAGGGCCCTGATGAAGCTGCCTTTGGCGAGGTAGTTAAGAAGACTGCTGAAGATTGGGTGTCAGTCGGTGTCCTGTCGAAGGAGGACGCCGCCAAGCGTGTTGATGACCTCTACAAGGACATGAACGAAACGCAGAAGCGTGCAATTGATGCCTTCAAGGAACAGAACCCAGATCAGCCGGTTCCCGAGGAGCTGTCCAAGTCGCTGGGCGAGGCCCCGAAGTTGGACGCAACAGCTCCGGCAAAGCCGGCGAACTCAATTGAAGCGGCCGAGCTGCGTACGAAGGTTCGTGACGTGCTGTTGGCGACTCGCCAGTCCGAAGACCCAACGACACAGTTTGCAGCCGCTGCGCTGATGACCTGCGATAACCGCGATGCAGTTGATCCGCTACAGGGTGCCGATGACCCGGCCAAGCCGCTGGTGACCTGTGCGCCCGAAGGCGGTAAAGCCATCTTCCTGGGCAAGGCTCCGCTGTTGATTGGGCAGGAGGACGAGGCCAAGGGCCAGCGTCTGTCCGGCGACGCTATTGATACCAATGCGCCGATTAACGGTGGTTACGATCAGCAGTCTGGTCAGATTCAGGTCTCCTTTAGCTTCAAGTCCGGGAAGAATGACACCGGCGCTCGCACATGGACCAAGTTGACCAATGACTACCTGCAGCGGCAGGTCGCTATCGTGTTGGACTCGAAGGTCATTTCCGCCCCGGTGATTCAGGAGGCAACCCCAGTTGGTTCTGCCACCCGCATCACGGGCGACTTCTCAATCGACGAGGCACAGGGGCTGGCCAATAACCTGCGTTATGGTGCACTGCCGCTGTCGTTCGCAGGTGAGGACGGCGAGCCGGGCGGCACCACCACGACTATCCCGGCCATGCTTGGTTCGGCTTCCTTGGAAGCCGGTCTGCTTGCCGGCATTATCGGTATCGCCCTGATTGTCGTCTACGCGATTGCTCTCTACCGCGGCCTGGGCGTGATTTCGCTGGTTTCGCTGGCAGCAGCTGGAGCGATGGTCTACGGCGTCCTTGTCCTTCTTGGTCGTTGGATTGGCTACTCGCTCGATCTCGCTGGCATCGCCGGCATCATCATCTCTATCGGCGTAACGGCTGACTCCTTCATCGTCTTCTTCGAACGCATTAAGGACGAAATCCGCGCGGGTAGAACTTTCCGCTCCGCGGTTCCGCACGCTTGGCGACGAGCACGGCGCACCATCCTATCGGGTAACTTTGTGTCCATCATTGCGGCTGTGGTTCTTTACATCCTGGCCGTTGGCGATGTCCGCGGTTTCGCATTCACACTTGGTCTCTCCACAGCATTCGACATTGTGACGGCTTTCCTCGTGACTGCGCCGTTGGTCATCCTGGCTACTCGTAAGTGGCCAGCTTTGTCCAAGCCGTCGATGAACGGCTTCGGCTCGGTCATGGAGATTGCACAGAGGAATAAGACTGTAGCTGCCGGTAAGAAGGCCGGAGCCTCCGATGCCTCCGCCAGTACGGCTGCCGACACCGGTGCAGCTCACTCCAGCGCGAATGAGGGGAAGTAGGAATCCATGAATACTACTCAGACGAATCCGGCGCTAATCACTGAGCCAGAAAGCGTGAAAGACGACTCCTTCTTCCGCCGCCTCTACACCGGCGAGGGTGGAATCAACATCGTCGGCAAGCGGAAGCGCTGGTACCAGATTGCCGTCGCCATCATCGTTGTTGCTTTCGCAGCGATGCTGATTCGCGGGTTCAGCTTCGGTATCGACTTCGAGGGCGGTACCAAGATGACTATGCCGCCGGCCTCAGTGACAACTGAGCAGGCCGAGGAGGTTTTCACTGAGGCGACCGGCGTGAAGCCGGAGCTGGTGCAAATTATCGGTTCTGGTGAGGGCCGAATCCTGGAGATCACCTCTGAGAAGCTGACTCAGGACGAGATTAATAGTGCTCGTATCGCGTTGAATGATGCATTCAAGCCCGTCGATGTACAGGGGCAGCAGACCCCGGATGCCATTGGTGACTCGACCGTGTCGGAGTCGTGGGGCTCTTCGATTACCAACCGAATGCTGCTGGCTGCAGTGGTGTTCCTGGGTCTGGTGTTCATCTACATCACCATTCACTTCGAGCGCGACATGGCCATTGCCGCAATTCTCGCCCTGGTTGTGGATGCAATCGTGATTATGGGCATCTACGCGCTCATTGGTCTTGACGTCACCCCGGCAACCATTATCGGCTTGCTGACAGTGCTGTCGTTCTCCCTGTACGACACCGTCGTGGTTTTCGACAAGGTCGACGAGAACACGGCAGGCTATCGTTCATCGACCCGTAGAAGTTACGCCGAGTTGGTGAACCTGGCGGTCAACCAAACCATCATGCGTTCTATCAACACCACGGTGTCGACGCTCCTGCCAATCCTGGCACTGATGGTCATCGCCGTGGGCATGCTAGGGGTCGGAACGCTGAAGGACCTTGCACTCGTTCAGCTCATCGGCATTATTCAAGGTACGTTCTCTTCGATCTTCCTGGCTTCGTCGCTGTTGGTGTCTCTTAAGTCGCGGCAGCGTGAATACCGCAAGCATGAAGAGGCGGTACTGTCTGCCCGCGCAAAGGCATCTGAGGGAGCCGGTTCGGGCACCGATTCCGCCACCACTGATGTTGCGGAGGACTCGGGCTCGAAGGAGCCGTCGGCAAGCGAGATGGAGCAGTCGACGCCGAAACGAACGGTGACGACTCCGAAGCTTGAGGGCGATGAAGACAAGCCGCTGTCCTGGCGTCCGGGGCAGTAGGAGGTAGCGCCTCCCAGTGGTTCGGGTGAAACTACTTTAAAAGCGCATTGTGCGGGTATCGTTGACAGGTACCCGCACTTTTTCTTTTCGCCGAAAAGGAGCTTAAACCTGTGTCGTATGCACACGCGCGTGAGGCATTAGCCGATCAGATTCGGTTCGTGCCCGATTTTCCAGTTGAGGGCGTACTCTTCGAGGACCTGACGCCGGCGCTTGCCGACGCCACGACGTTCGCCCTGATTGTGGACGAGATTTCCGCCAAGGTGGAAGAGTTCGGGGCTGATGTTATAGGCAGCCTAGATGCGCGTGGATTCCTGCTGGGTTCTGCGGTGGCGTACAAGCTTGGACTGGGAGTGCTCGCTATTCGTAAGAAGGGTAAGCTACCACCGCCTGTGCTGACCGAGACCTATGAACTGGAATATGGTACGGCCGCGCTTGAGATTCCGGCTAGTGGGTTTGAGCTGAAGGGCAAGAAGGCCGTACTTGTCGACGATGTGTTGGCAACTGGTGGCACCCTGTGTGCAGCTCGCGCCCTGCTGGAGACAGCTGGTGTCGAGGTAACCGGGCTGTGCACCGTGCTGGAGGTTGAAGGCCTGGGAGCTCGGGAGAAGCTTGCTGATCTGCCTCTGTACGTGGTTAATAAGGGGTGAATGAGCCATGGCTGAAGGGCCCGCACGCCGTTATGGTGCCCGCCTAGCGCGAAGCCTTACCGGAAACAGAACGAAGACCCGCCCGGTGCTAGATCCCCTTGTCGCGGTGCATCGACAGGTGCATCCGCGCGCGGATTTAGCTGTGCTTCAGCGTGCCTACGATACCGCCGAGCGCCTTCACGACGGCGTGTACCGGAAATCCGGCGAGCCATACATCACTCACCCGCTTGCAGTCGCCACTATTGCCGCCGAGATCGGCATGGATACCACCACGCTGGTGGCAGCGCTGCTACATGACACGGTCGAAGATACCGATTACACGCTGGAGGACCTGGAACGGGACTTCGGCCCAGAAGTCGCACGACTGGTCGACGGCGTGACCAAATTGGACAAGGTTGCGTTGGGCTCCGCCGCCGAGGCAGAGACCGTGCGAAAGATGATTATCGCCATGAGCCAGGACCCGCGCGTGCTGGTTATCAAGGTGGCCGACCGACTGCATAACATGCGCACAATGCGCTTCCTGCCGCCGGAAAAGCAGGCTAAGAAGGCCCGCGAGACCCTCGAGGTGATTGCACCCCTGGCGCATCGTTTGGGAATGGCCAGCGTGAAGTGGGAGTTGGAAGATCTCTCCTTCGCCATTTTGTACCCGAAGAAGTACGACGAGATTGTGCGTTTGGTCGCAGATCGAGCGCCGCAGCGGGACCGGTACATCCAGGAAGTCTCCGAGATGATTCAGAAGGATCTGAAGGAGTCTCACATTGCTGCTGAGGTACAGGGCAGGCCGAAGCACTACTGGTCGATTTATCAGAAGATGATTGTCCGCGGCCATGAGTTCGACGAGATTTTTGACCTGGTCGGACTTCGAGTTCTGGTGGACACGACCAAGGACTGCTATGCCGCCATGGGTGCCGTCCACTCGCTGTTCAAACCCATGCCGGGGCGATTCAAGGACTATATTTCCGCGCCGCGTTTCGGGGTTTACCAGTCGTTGCACACAACGGTCATCGGTCCAGGTGGCTCCCCGCTAGAAGTGCAGATTCGCACCCATGAGATGCACTACAACGCTGAGTACGGCATTGCCGCACACTGGCGCTACAAGGAAACCAAGGGCTCTCACAAGGGAGATTCCGCCGAAGTCGATCAGATGGCGTGGATGCGTCAGCTGCTGGATTGGCAGCGCGAGGCCGCAGATCCTAACGAGTTCCTGGACTCCCTGCGCTATGACCTCTCAGTCACTGAAATTTTTGCGTTCACGCCTAAGGGCGATGTCATCACATTGCCTGCGGACTCCACGCCGGTCGACTTTGCCTACGCGGTCCATACTGAAGTAGGTCACCGCTGTATTGGTGCCAAAGTCAACGGCAAGCTAGTGGCGTTGGAATCACCGCTAAAAACTGGCGACCGCGTCGAGATTTTCACGTCCAAGGATGCCGATTCCGGTCCGTCTAAGGACTGGGAGAAGTTTGTTAAAACTCCACGTGCGCGGGCAAAGATCCGTCAGTGGTTTGCCAAGGAGCGCCGCGAAGAGGCACTCGATGCCGGCCGTGACGCGCTGGCTGCAGAGGTACAGCGCGGCGGTCTGCCGATGCACCGCCTGTTCACTCCGGCGTCCATCAAGCAGATTGCCTCCGAGCTGCACTATGCGGATGTCGATGCGCTCTATACCGCTATCGGTAAGGGGCAGGTCTCAGCGCAGCATGTGACTCACCGGCTGATGGCGCAGTTCTCGAGCGCGGACGATGCCGAAGAGCAGTTGGTCTCCCGCACGCCAATTTCAAAGATGAACGTGCACAACACTCCGCGCCGCGCTGACAGCACGGGTGTGTTGGTAGAAGGCAGCGCGGATATGGCCGCTAAGCTCGCCAAATGCTGTACGCCTGTGCCGGGCGATGCCATCTTTGGCTTCGTCACCCGCGGCGGTGGGGTCAGTGTGCACCGTACGGACTGCACTAATGCGGAGAAACTGCACCAGGAGCCCGAGCGCATTATCGAGGTTTCCTGGGCAACGGATTCCTCCGGTGCGGTCTTCATGGTTACGGTGCAAATCGAAGCACTTGACCGTCACGGACTGCTCTCGGAGATCACTCGCGTTTTCTCCGATCAGAAGGTCTCAATCCTGTCGACGTCCTCTCATACCTCCGATGACCGCGTTGCCGTAATGCGTTTTAGCTTCGAGGTTTCGGACACTAAGCAGATGGGCTATATCTTCAACATTCTGCGCGGTGTCGAGGGAGTGTTCGATGTCTACCGCATTACTTCTGGTCAGTAGGCGGTTTAGTAGCCATCGATATGTGAAAAAGGATGAGACCGCGTAGATACTAAAACAGGACCAAGGTGATTCACCTTGACCCTGTTTTTGATTAATTTCTCAATCAGTTAGTTGAGTCAACTACTTGACTTCCGCCTTCTCAATACGGACTTCCTTAGCTGGCTTACCGTCAGAGGTACCGCCACCCTCGATACCGTTCTTCGCAATGTCCGCAACCGTCTTGGTGCCCTCGTCAGTCATGGAGCCAAGCACGGTGTACTGCGGAGGCAGCTGAGAATCTGCCCAGTTGAGGAAGAACTGGCTGCCGTTGGCATCCGGGTCACTCGGGTTTGCCATGGCGATAGAGCCCTTCGGGTACACCAACGGGGTGTTCTGATCCAGGCCGGAATCCTTGACCGGCCACTCGCCAGCGAACTTGAAGCCCGGTCCGCCGGTACCGGTACCAGTCGGATCGCCACACTGCAGAACGTTCAGGCCACCACCGGTAATACGGTGGCACACGGTGTCGTTGAAGTAGTTGGACTTGGCCATGTGCTCAATTGCATTGACGCCGCAAGGTGAAATAGCGCGGTCCAGCTCCATCGGAATGTCGCCCTGGTTAGTCTTCAGGGTGATGGTTACAGTGCCAGTGGCGGGAACGTTGTCGGTAGCTGGCTTATCTATGTCCTTCGATGCCTCGCCATCATCCGGGTAGTCACAGGTCACGGTTTCCGGAAGTGGGGAAGAGCGCTTCATTGGAACCTTTTCACCGCTGACGGGAGTAGCTGTCAGAGCTGCAGGTTCGACTGGAGTCGTGGATTCATCAGCGGCCTCATTGTCGTCAGCGCCGCCAGCCGTGGTCAGCAAGTAGATGCTGCCACCGATAAAGAGCAGGATAGCCAAGGTAGTTACGACAACGCCCAGTGGCTTCAGCTTCTCGGCACGTGCACGGCGCTTAAGTTCGCGCTCGAGCGTCCGCATCGCATCTTTGCGCCTTTGCTCATTATTGGCCACTAGTCTCTCTCCGTATCTCTTAGTCATCGATTGCCGGTGACGGCACACCAGCGGACGGTTTTGCCCATAGATAGTGACCGAGTTTGAGGTGAAAGCTCAGTCGGTCACCGTCGCGTACACAATCGACCATTATGCCCGGAGTCGGTTCTCATTTGCGAGATGACAGGCCAAGTCGGCATGGGAAAGGGCGTTCCGCTTTAGCACGTAGAGCTTCGACAGCTTCTTTGATGCCGACACCGGGGTGTTGGCGACGGTACTTCTTCACCTTCTCCGGCGTGATGCAGCTCTTACTTCTGCCTGTGCCTTCGACAACACGACTACGACAACGGCGAGTTAGACTCCTTGCACCCAGGCTTATTGCGGCTGACATGAAAAGGATGAAGGCCAGTCGCGGATAACCTGCTAGAGCCGTTCCCACAGCTGTCAGGATGAAAAAGGTGATAGTGGCTGAGTACGTAATCTGCATAAAAGCTTCCAATCGTCAGTTCCAATTGCCAAGAACAGTTCTACGAGTTTCGCCACCTATCAGCCGTCGTTTTAGCGGGAACTTAACAGCGTGATAAATGAACCCAGCTCGAGCCAAGCAGACACTCGATAGAATGTGCGCTATGGAGATATTTGGATTTGCAGCCGGCCCTTTTCAGACCAACTGCTACGTGGCAACAGGCGCTCCGGGGATGGACGATTTGGCTACCCCGTGCGTGATTATTGACCCGGGCATGGGAGCGTTCGAGGTAATACGCGGCGAGGTTGAAAAGCGAGATTGGAAGCCGGAAGCAATTCTGCTGACCCATGGTCATATCGACCACGTCCGCGATGTCGCGGAGGCCGCCGACTTCTGGGATATCCCTGTCTTCATCCACGAAAGCGACAATGTGTTGCTGGCCAATCCGAAACTCGGCGGTTCTTCTTTCGGACACCTCTTTGACATCGAATCCATGCAGGCTTATACAAAAGCTGGTTTCTTCGAAGATGGCGACGAAGTTAAGTGGGCAGGGTTAAATTTCGAAGTCATTCACGCACCGGGTCACTCTCCGGGGTGCGTAATGCTGCGCGCTTCCGATGGGGAAGATGAGATTATCTTCAGCGGGGATGTCCTCTTTAAGGGGGCTATCGGTCGCGTAGATTTACCGGGCAGTAGTCCGGAGCACATGCAGCAGTCGTTGAAGGATAAGGTCCTCCCGCTGGCGAATGACCTCATGATTCTTCCGGGCCATGGCTCCGCATCGTCGATAGGCGAGGAGCGCGAGACCAACCCCTTCCTGCAAAACCTCACCTAGCCTGGCTGACACGTCGTGAGAGTTGGCAGGTAGAGTTAGCGGAGTGAACTCTAGCCAGAAGCCAAAGAAGTTGAAGCCGTTCTCCGCGCCCAAGGGCGTGCCGGATTACGTCCCGCCGGTCTCCCGCGAATTCGAGGCGGTGCGGAACTCATTCCAGCACCGCGCACGACTCGCGGGCTATGAGCACATTGAGCTGCCAATTTTCGAGGAAACCGGCCTTTTTGCACGCGGCGTAGGTGAATCGACGGACGTCGTCACCAAGGAGATGTACACGTTCGCCGACCGCGGCGACCGCTCGGTCACCCTGCGCCCGGAGGGGACTGCAGGCGTAATGCGCGCGGTCATTGAGCACAATCTCGACCGCGGTCAGCTGCCGGTCAAGCTTTCCTACGCGGGGCCGTTCTTCCGCTATGAACGCCCGCAGGCCGGCCGTTACCGTCAGTTGCAGCAGGTGGGCGTAGAGGCAATCGGTGTCGATGATCCCGCGCTGGACGCTGAGGTTATCGCGCTTGCCGACGCATGCTTCCGCGGCATTGGCCTGGAAGGATTCCGGCTTGAGCTGACAAGCCTCGGTGACAACACCTGTCGCCCCGAATACCGCGCTAAGCTGCAGGAATTCTTGTTTGACCTGCCTTTGGATGAGGAAACGCGCCACCGTGCAAACATCAATCCGCTGCGCGTCCTCGACGATAAGCGACCGGAAATGCAGGAAATGCTCGCCGACGCGCCACTGATGTTGGACCACCTTTCTGATACCGCTCGCAGCCACTTTGAATCGGTGACTGGGCTGCTGGATGACATGAAGGTGCCCTATGTCATCAATCCGCGAATGGTGCGCGGATTGGACTACTACACCAAGACGTGCTTCGAGTTTGTTCACGACGGCCTTGGTGCGCAGTCGGGTATCGGTGGCGGTGGTCGCTACGACGGGCTGATGGCGCAGCTCGGCGGCCAAGAGCTGTCTGGAATTGGCTTTGGTTTGGGTGTGGATCGCGCGCTGCTCGCACTGGAAGCAGAGGGCAAGCAGGCCAGCGATGGTCGACGCGTCGATGTGTATGGTGTTGCGCTCGGTGAAGAAGCCGCTCACGCTATGGCGGTGCAGATCAATAAGCTGCGCCAAGCGGGTATCCGCGCAGATATGTCCTACGGCGGCCGCGGTCTGAAGGGCGCGATGAAGGGTGCCGATCGCGCTGGAGCCCGATTTGCGTTGGTCCTCGGCGAGTCTGAATTGGCCGCGGGCGAGGTTCAGCTGAAGAACCTTGAGTCCCACGAGCAGCACGCAGTCGCCCTAGATGCACTGGTTCAGGAGTTGCAGTCGCGCATCTAGGAAACGCGCATTTGTTGAGTGCGGAGTCTAGCTGTAGACGCCGCGCTCGAGAGTGTCGCACTGAGACATCTTTCCTGACTTGTAGCCGGTGAGGAATGCCTTCGTACGCTGCTCGGCCGAGCCGTGGGTCCAGGAGTCCGGTTGAACACCACCGCCGGAATGCTGCTGGATGGTGTCATCGCCAATGGCCTTCGTAGTTTTGAGGGCATCGGCAACTTGCTCGTCGGAAAGCGGTTCGAGGATTGCGTCCGGCCCCTTGTCCGCGTAATGAGCCCAGATACCCGCGTAGCAGTCGGCCTGCAGCTCGATCTTTACAGCGTCGGAATCGGGGCCCGGTTCGTTGTAGTTACTGCGGCCGAGTGTGCCCTCCAACCTTTGGATATGGTGGGCGAATTCGTGGGCCACGACGTATTCCTGTGCGAGCGGTCCGTTGCCTCCGCCCATGCGCTCCAGGGTGCTAAAGAACTCCGTGTCGAAGTAGGCCGTTTGATCGGCGGGGCAGTAGAACGGGCCGGTGGACGAGGACGCTGCGCCGCAGCCCGACTGAGTGGAGCCTTCAAAGAGGACTAAGCCTGGGTTCGTGTACTCGATGCCGGCCTGTGCGGGGAGTTGTTCTTCCCAGACTCGGTCGACCGAAATACCGGTGAATTCCATCCGGCAATCGATGCGGCTGTTGGCATCTTCGCCGGTCTTGCATGGATCCTCGCCAGGGGACTGCTGTGCAGTCTGCGAGGACTGGTTGTTCTGGGCACCTGTCAGCTGTCCCAATTGTCCCGGGTCGCCGCCGAGAAGTAAGTACAGGCCGATGAGGACAAGGCCGCCGATACCGCCACCGCCTACGGCGATAGCGCGGCCACCACCCGAGCGTCGCTCGGCACGAGCCGAGCTCTTTTGGAAGTCATTCCGGAAGGTCATAGGAGTAAGACTATTGCATAAGGTGCGGAAAACGGGCCATTGAATAGCGCTGCGTCATAGTATCCGCATGTAAATCAACGTCAGGATCTACGGAGAACTTTGTCTAAGTGAGTACATGAAGCCCGAGGTAGGCCCAAGGCGATGACCGGTAATAAGCAAAATAGCCGGGGTCTTCTTCTCACCTTTCTGGCTTCAAGGTAGACTACACGGACGAAACCGCTATCCACAGCGTTAATCCCTATAGCACCAATTTTGGAAGGACCAATTCGCAGTGCTTCGTACGCATCTTGCCGGAGACCTCCGCGCTGACCTCGCCGGCAGCACAGTAACCCTGACCGGTTGGGTAGGACGCCGCCGTGACCATGGTGGCGTGATCTTCATCGACATGCGTGACCGCTCCGGTTACGCCCAGGTTGTGTTCCGCAACAGCGAAGTTGCTGAGCGTGCACACCACCTGCGCAGCGAATACTGCATTCAGGTCACCGGTGTCGTTGAGAAGCGCCCGGAGGGCTCCGAAAACCCGAACCTGGCATCGGGTGAAATTGAGGTCAATGTTACGGAGCTGACCATCCTCAACGAGTCGGCGGCATTGCCGTTCCAGCTCGAGGATGTTGGAACTTCTGGCACTGTCGGCGAGGAAGCCCGCCTGAAGTACCGCTACCTAGACCTACGCCGTGAAGGCCCGGCCAAGATTATGCGTCTCCGTGCGGCTGTCAACCGCGCAGCCCGTAAGGTGCTGGACAGCCACGACTTCACCGAAATCGAGACCCCGACGTTGACTCGCTCTACGCCGGAAGGTGCTCGTGACTTCGTGGTGCCGGCTCGTTTGAAGCCGGGCACTTTCTACGCACTGCCGCAGTCCCCTCAGTTGTTCAAGCAGCTGCTTATGGTCGCTGGCATGGAGCGCTACTACCAGATCGCCCGCTGCTACCGAGATGAGGACTTCCGCGCTGACCGCCAGCCGGAGTTCACTCAGCTCGACGTTGAGATGAGCTTCGCCGAGCAGGACGATGTCATTGCGCTGGCAGAAGAGATTCTGGTTGCTATCTTCGCCGAGGCCGGTGTCACTGTTCAGACCCCGATTCCACGCATGACCTTCAAGGAGGCCATGGAGAAGTACGGTTCTGACAAGCCGGACCTGCGCTTCGACATTCCGCTGGTGGAGTGCACCGAGTTCTTCAAGGACACCACTTTCCGTGTCTTCCAGAACGATTACGTCGGTGCAGTTGTTATGGACGGTGGCGCATCGCAGCCTCGTCGTCAGCTCGACGCTTGGCAGGATTGGGCCCGCCAGCGCGGCGCAAAGGGCTTGGCCTACATCCTTGTTGGGGAGGACGGCACTCTGGGCGGCCCGGTTGCCAAGAACATTACTGACGCAGAGCGTGAAGGCATCGCGGCGCACGTAGGCGCGAAGCCGGGTGACTGCATCTTCTTCGCTGCAGGTGACGCTAAGAGCTCCCGTGCACTGCTGGGTGCTGCTCGTGGAGAGATTGCCAAGAAGCTCGGCCTTATCAAGGAAGGCGACTGGGCATTCACCTGGGTCGTCGACGCACCGTTGTTCGAGCCGGCTGCCGACGCTACCGCTTCCGGTGACGTTGCCCTGGGCCACTCGCAGTGGACTGCTGTGCACCACGCCTTCACCTCGCCGAAGCCAGAGCACATGGATACCTTCGACAAGGATCCTGGCAACGCACTGGCTTACGCCTACGACATCGTCTGCAACGGTAACGAAATTGGTGGCGGCTCCATTCGTATTCACCGCCCAGATGTCCAGAAGCGCGTCTTCGATGTTATGGGCATCGGCGAGGAAGAGGCACAGGAGCAGTTCGGCTTCCTGCTGGATGCCTTCCAGTACGGCGCTCCGCCGCACGGTGGTATCGCATTCGGTTGGGACCGTATCGTTTCCCTGCTGGCCGGCGTTGACTCGATTCGCGAAGTTATCGCCTTCCCGAAGTCCGGTGGCGGCGTTGATCCGTTGACTGACGCCCCGACTCCGATTACCGCTCAGCAGCGCAAGGAGACCGGTATCGACTTCAAGCCGAAGCCAAAGCAGAAGGCAGACGGCGTTAAGGCAGCAGCCGACGCAGGCGACAGCAAGTAAACAAAGAAATCACATTGCGAGGAATGTGATCTGTCACTCCAGCGTGAACAGCGCGAGTGGCGCCAATTCCTCCTAACCAAGGCGTTACTGGCCACAACGCAACATCCGTATCGCCTGACTGAAACTGGCTCATTGAAAGGGCATTCAATGGAGTACTCGGACGACGCTGCAGCAGAAGTTGACAGCGTAGTTAAAGATGCAGAGACACTGCTTTCCGCACGATTCGGCGGCACTCCAGTGTTGTCGGATCCAGAAGTACTTACAGGTCAGTCAAACGCTCTTGTTGTCCGCGTACGGGTCGCCACAAATCCCTTTATGCAGGAACGCACGGTCGTCGTAAAGCAAATTCCTACGACGACTGAAGGCGTCGATCCCGCCGTTTTACGGGAAGTCGTGGCGTACCAGTTCATCAATACACTGCCTGACGACGTCCGCCCGGGGCCTCAGCTTCTTGCTTACGATGTTTCAAAGCAGCTATTGGTTCTCAGCGACGTCGGTGTCGTGGACACTCTTGCGGACGTACTCTTTCGTGGCGATGAAGAGCGACGATTGCGCGCATTCCGCAGCCTCGGCGCTTCGCTGGGTCGGATGCATATTCACACGCATACTCGTGAAGAGGGATTTGAGACCCTGCGTCGTCGTATGTGGGTGAAGAACAAGGTCGATCGCGAGGCTCTCGAGGCGCGTGACCACGGCATTGTGTCGGGGATTCGCTTTGGTATGCGAGCTGTCGAGGGGTCCGGCATTCCTGTTCCCGACGCTGTGCGCTCTTTCGGTGAGGATGCTGCTCGTCGAATTGAGAAGGGCACGCATAGGGCGTTTACTCCGTTTGACCTCGCCCCGGACAACATTCTGCTGGCGGATAAGGTCCAGTTCCTCGACTATGAGTGGGCTGGTTACCGCGATGTCATCTTCGACGTGGCCAGCGTCGTCGCAGGCTTCCCGCTGCACGTTTTCGTGGAGCGTCCATCGGAGGCAGAGGTCGACGTGTTTGTCCGTGCCTGGATGGAAGAGATTCGTGACCATTGGTATCGCGGCACGAGCGACCGCCGTTTGATGGCGTTCATCGCTGCGGCGTTGCTCGGTTGGTTTTTCATCTCCGCAACGGTTTCCTTCTTCGGTTCTCCAAAACAAGCGCTGTGGGTGGGGCATGAAGGACGCACGGACCTGAAGCCGGAAGTTGGCGGCTCAGCACTGGAGCGGCGCGACATGGCTAACACGGCTCGCGCGATTGCACAGTTCGCCCATAAGTGTGAGGACGATCGTGCCGACGAGCTGGAACAGTTCGCGCATGCAGTCATCGATTTCTTAGAGCAAGAGGAAGGCTAGGGCACACGTGGCGGATCCGAATAAGCTGCCGTCAGGCGGTGCAAACGGCTCCGCCGATGACGCTCCAGGGCTTTTCGACGAGCCTTCGGTCGCCGGACCTACAGCGGCCAAGAGCCAAGGTCGGAGTGCGGGGCCAGCAAGCACTGGCCTGAACTCCGATGCGAGCGCCTATTTTCACCCAGGTGCACACGCGCCGTTGGCGGTTCGGATGCGACCGCGAAACCTCGATGAAGTCGTTGGTCAAGACCACCTGTTAGCCCCCAGAGCACCGTTGCGCCGTCTGGTCGAAGGTGGCGGCGACACTTCCGTTATTCTGTTCGGCCCTCCTGGAACTGGCAAAACCACTCTCGCCAGTTTGATTTCCGCGGCGACCGGACGACACTTTGAAGCGCTTTCCGCGCTTAATGCAGGAGTGAAGGAAGTGCGTGCGGTTATCGATACTGCTCGTCGCACACTCGTTAACCAGGGCATTCAAACGGTGCTCTTCATCGACGAGGTGCACCGTTTTTCCAAGACCCAGCAGGATGCCCTGTTGGGTGCCGTGGAAAACCGGATTGTCCTTCTCGTCGCGGCAACGACGGAAAACCCATCCTTCTCAGTGGTGTCCCCGCTGCTCAGTCGGTCACTGCTGTTGCAGTTGCAGTCACTGGACGACGAAGCCGTCGGCACGCTCATTGATCGAGCACTTACCGATGAGCGCGGCCTGAATGGTCGCGTCAGTATGACAGACGATGCACGTAAACAGCTCATTGCGCTGGCAGCTGGTGATGCTCGTCGTTCCCTCACGTACCTCGAGGCAGCCGCAGAAGCCGTCGCCGATGGTGAGCAGATTACCGCTGAGTCGCTTGCCAATTCGATCAACAGAGCCGTGGTTCGCTATGACCGCGACGGCGACCAGCATTACGACGTCACCAGCGCGTTTATTAAGTCCGTCCGCGGATCTGATGTCGATGCTGCCCTGCATTACCTGGCGCGGATGATTGAGGGTGGGGAAGACCCTCGGTTTATTGCCCGACGAATCGTAATTCTGGCCAGCGAAGACATCGGTATGGCCGACCCGACAGCTCTGCAAACCGCCGTCGCCGCGGCGCAGGCAGTTGCCTTGATAGGGATGCCGGAAGCCCGGCTGACGCTGGCGCAGGCCACGATTCACTTGGCAACAGCACCGAAGTCGAATTCGGTCATAAGCGCAATCGACGGGGCATTGAAGGATGTTCGTTCCGGGAAGACCGGACCGGTGCCACCACATTTGCGCGACGGACATTACAGCGGGGCTAAGGACCTTGGTCACGCGGTGGACTATATCTACCCGCACAATGACCCCATGGGTGTCGTCGCCCAACAGTATCCACCAGATCAGTTGGTGGGCACTGGTTATTTCGTTCCATCCAATCACGGTCGTGAAAACGGCATGGCTGAGTACCTCGGACGCATTCGCCGAATTATCCGGGGGAGCCGCCGGAAATCGAAGTAGGCGAGATCGGTCGGGATCTACGGGGTGCCGGTGGGGTGGTTTTAAAGTTGCTCGAACCGAGCGGGTAGACTGCTAGTTTTGTATTAAACATCTCGGACGCTCGACGTGAAACGAGGAAGTAGAACACCGTGCAGACTCATGAAATTCGAAATCGCTTCATCCAGCATTTCGTAAAGGCGGGACACACCGAGGTCCCCAGTGCCTCCCTGGTTTTGGATGACCCGAACCTGCTGTTCGTTAATGCCGGCATGGTGCCGTTCAAGCCCTACTTCCTCGGCAATGAGACTCCGGACTTCTCCACCGCGACCTCAATTCAGAAGTGCGTGCGCACACTGGACATTGAAGAGGTGGGTATCACCACCCGCCACAACACCTTCTTCCAGATGGCGGGTAACTTCTCATTCGGAAATTACTTCAAGGAAGGTGCCATCACTCATGCATGGAGCCTTCTGACTGGTGCTGTTGAGGACGGCGGCTTTGGCATCCCGGCTGAGAAGCTGTGGGTGACGGTTTTCCTCGATGACGATGAGGCCCATGACATCTGGCACGAGAAGGTTGGTGTGCCGGAAGAGCGCATTCAGCGCCGAGGCATGGCGGACAACTACTGGTCCATGGGTGTGCCTGGCCCGTGTGGCCCGTGTTCAGAGATTTTCTACGACCGCGGCCCGGAGTACGGTGCTGACGGTGGCCCAGAGGCGGACGAGGATCGCTACATCGAGATTTGGAACCTCGTCTTCATGGAAAACGAGCGTGGCGAAGGAACAGGCAAGGACTCTTTCGAGATTCTTGGCCCACTGCCGAAGAAGAACATCGATACCGGTATGGGCATCGAGCGCGTTGCTTTCCTGCTACAGGGTGTCGACAACGTCTACGAAACCGATCTGCTGCGTCCGGTTATCGACGAAGCTGAGCGGCTCACCGGTTCGAAGTACAGCTCCAACCACCAGGACAACATCCGTTTCCGCGTCATCGCCGACCACAGCCGCACCGGCTTGATGCTGATGCTCGACGGTGTCACCCCCTCGAACTCCGATCGTGGCTATATCCTGCGTCGCCTGCTGCGCCGCATCATCCGCTCTGCGCGTCTGCTCGGCGCTAACGGTCCAGTGCTGGAGAAGCTGATTGGTATTGCGGCCGAGACCATGACCCCGTCGTACCCAGAGATCGCGGAGAACTGGAACCGTATTCGCCGCGTCGCCGTCGCCGAGGAAAAGACCTTCACCAAGACTCTGTCCGCCGGTGAGGAGCTGTTCGAACGTGCTGCCACCAAGGCCAAGGCAGAGGGTAAAACCGTTCTATCCGGTCACGACGCCTTCACCCTGCATGACACCCACGGCTTCCCAATCGACCTGACCATCGAGATGGCCGAAGAGGCCGGCCTGACCATCGACCGCGAGGAATTCGATCGCGAGATGGCTGAGCAGCGTGCGCGCGCAAAGGCCGACAGCCAGGCAAAGAAGCAGTCTCACACCGACCTGCATGTCTACCGCGAGTTCATCGATGAACACCCGACGTCCTTCACTGGTTACGATCGGCTTGCCGACGAATCCACGATTCTTGGCATCATTGCCGATGGCCAGAAGCAGTCGTTTGCCGCAGAGGGCGATGAGATTGAGGTTATCCTCGATCGCACTCCGCTCTACGCCGAGGCCGGCGGTCAGCTGGCTGACCGTGGTCGTATCGTGACTGATTCCGGCGCTGTGGTCCACATCAACGATGTTCAAAAGGTGGGCAAGAAGCTGTGGCTGCACAAAGGCATTGTCACCGCTGGTGAATTCACTCCGGGTGTCTCCGCTGAAGCTTTGGTCGACGAGCAGTGGCGTCACGGTGCTCGTCAGGCGCACACTGCAACTCACTTGATTCACGGTGCTCTGCGTCAGGTACTGGGGGATACTGCAACTCAGGCTGGTTCCATGAATAAGCCGGGCTACCTCCGTTTCGACTTCAAGTACGGTGAGCAGCTCACACCGGAACAGCTCCGTGAGATTGAGCAGATCACCAATGAGGCTGTCGACAACGACTGGGCTGTCAATACTGCCGAGATGCCTTTGGAAGAGGCCAAGGCAGCTGGTGCCATGGCATTGTTCAACGAGAACTACGGCGACATCGTCCGCGTTGTCGAGGTCGGTGGCCCGTTCTCAATTGAGCTGTGTGGCGGTACCCACGTTTCGCATTCTTCGCAGATTGGTCCGGTAGCTGTGCTGGGCGAGTCCTCGGTCGGATCGGGCGTGCGCCGTATTGAGGCTTACTCGGGTATGGATTCCTTCCGCTACCTGTCCACCGAGCGTCTCCTGGCTGAACGACTGGCCACTGAATTCAAGGCTCCTTCTGCTGAGCTGCCAGACCGCATTGCAGCACTGGCTGAAAAGCTCAAGGCTGCAGAGAAGCAGCTCGCTGATTTCAAGGCCGGACAGCTGCTGGCCAATGCCGCGTCTCACCTGGAGTCCGCTCGCACCATCGGCGATGTCACCTACCTCGGCCTTAAGCTTCCCGACGGTACGGAGATGAAGGACATCCGTTCGCTGGCTAATGACTTGGCGAAGCGCCTTGCGGATCGCCCAAGCGTCATTGCGTTGATTTCCAACGCTGGCGGCAAGGTTCCGTTTGTGGCCTCGGTTTCGGATGAAGCCGTCAATCGCGGTATTAAGGCCGGCGATTTGGTGAAGCTGATGGGCGCTGAGGTCGGCGGCAAGGGCGGCGGTAAACCGGCAATGGCACAGGGCTCCGGCTCTGATGCTTCCGGAATCGACGCAGCATTGGCCGCGGTTGAGGCCGAACTGTCCAAGTAGCCAATTAACGGCTGTGCTATCGGAAGAGCAGTAAACAATGGCTAAGCCCCGTATTGATACCCCCGGTCAGGATGATCCCGGTCGGGGTCGACGGCTCGGAATCGACGTCGGCGATGTCCGCGTTGGCGTCGCGGTCTCTGACCCCGACTGTATCCTGGCGACCCCGGTTGAAACAGTCACTCGAGCAACGGGGCGAAAAGATCCTGACGGGCCGGATATTGACCGGCTCGTGGAACTTGCCACTGAACTTGAGGTCGTCGAGATTGTTCTCGGCATGCCCCTCATGCTCGACGGCTCGTTCGGGACTTCTGCGCGGAAAGCTACTGACGTTGGATTCCGGCTGCAGCGCCGACTCGGTGACCGAGTCGTAGTGCATTACGCCGACGAGCGGATGACGACGGTAATGGCCCAATCACGGCTGCACGCAGCAGGTATTGATGTTAAGTCCGGGCGGAAGATTATTGACCAGGTTGCGGCAGTAGAAATTCTGCAGTCCTGGTTGGACAGACGGGCAAAAGCTTTGGACGGAAATACCGACTAAGGGGGCACACAAAAGTTACCGAAAGGTGACAATTCACCCACCTTTGCGCAATTATTAAGTGTGTAATACCTAAGCACGTTTGTCGCGTGCATAGGATTTGAAAAGTTGAAGTGGCGATTCACACCTACAATGCAACCTAGTGCTACGACTTCGTCGTAAAGCTATGTCGCACCAGTCGTTATCAGTCGCGTGTCGTACCCGAACGGGAAGACTCCTTGCTGATACCGATGGGAGAGTGAGCTGCATTCGAGGAGATTATTGATGAGTAAAGACGCGCAGACTGCGCGCCGCACTGATAGCGGCGGTGCCGACCGGGACCGCGCTGGTGCTCGCAGCGGTGGGACAAAGTCTCGAGTTCGTCACCGCCAAACGGCAGTGGCAATCAATGTGACTTCTGTCCTGTTATGCGTGTTGGTCCTCGGAGTGATTGGCCTCGTCTGGAACCGTGGCGGCATTGTTGACGATTACGATGGCAAAGCTGAGGGTCCATTGACGATTGTTGAGGTCAGTGAAGGCACGCCACTTACTGATTTGTCCAACCAGTTGGTGGAAAGCGGCGTCGTCAAGTCTTCCCGTGCGTTCATCCAGGCCGCGAATGAGAACTCTCATTCAAGTGAATTGCAGCCTGGTTTCTACCGACTCCATCAGCGGATGAAGGCCGACGAGACCGTCGAGGCTCTTCTGGATGTCGAAAATCAGGTCGGTACCGTTGACATTCCGACTGGCGCCCGTTTCGCCGATACCCGCATTGTGTCCTCATCGGATGTACGTAAGGGAATTTTCTCGCTTATTTCTGAGGCCACTTGTGTTGAGGACAATGACTGCGTATCCAAGGCCGATCTCGAACGTGCTGCTGGCGAGGCCGATTTGGCCGCGCTGGGTGTTCCAGAATGGGCACGGGACGCGGTAGCTGCGCGTGGCAACGACCCTCGTCGTCTTGAGGGACTCATTACGCCGGGTATTCATCACCTTGACCCGCAGCAGACGCCCGAACAGATGCTTGCAAAATTGGTCAAGGAATCGGTGAAGAATTATGAGGACACGGGTCTCATGGCTTCAGCGGACATGGTTGGTCTTACTCCATACGAGCTGATTACCGCAGCTTCTTTGATCCAGATGGAGGCGCCAGATGGCGACTTCGATAAGGTCGCTCGCGTTATTCTCAACCGTCTCGACGAACCGATGCAGCTGCAGTTCGACTCGACAGTCAACTACGACCTGCCAGATCAGGAAATCGCAACCACGGATGAGGACCGCGCGCGAAAGACCGCGTGGAACACCTACGCCAAGGAGGGGCTGCCGGAAACCCCCATTGCTTCGCCCTCCATCGAGGCGATTCGTGCCATGGAAAATCCGGCTGACGGCACCTGGCTGTACTTTGTCACGGTGGACAAGGAAGGAAATACTGTCTTTAGCACGACCTTCGAAGAGCACGAGGCCGCTATCGACGAGTCACGCAACAATGGCGTGCTGGATTCCAACCGCTAAGAGGTAGAACTCCTATGCCTATAACTCATCGCGCAGCCGTGCTGGGAGATCCGATTGATCACTCGTACTCGCCGGCTATTCACAACGCCGGTTACCGCGCTGCGGGAATGAATGACTGGCACTATGACCGCATCCGATGCAACGCCGAAGAGCTTGCCGACGTCGTTGGTGGCGCAGACCCCAGTTTCCAGGGGTTTTCCGTCACGATGCCCGGCAAGTTTGCCGCGCTGGACTTCGCCGATGAAGGCAGTGAGCGCGCGAGGCTCATTGGTTCAGCGAACACTCTGGTCCGTCGCGATTCGGATTGGTTTGCCGACAACACCGATGGCGACGGCGTACTGGGAGCACTGCGCGAGATAGACTGCACGAACGCACCACGTGGCCGCGCCGTTGTTGTTGGTGCCGGTGGCACAGCACGGCCGGCACTTTGGGCGCTGTCGCAGCTGGGGGTCAATCATGTGACCGTGGTAGCGCGCTCCGAGCGCGCATATGACATTGAACCATTAGCTGCCGCGCTGGGGATGGAATTTGTTTGGGTGACTTTTGATGTTCCAAACCTGGCAGATATTGCTGGTAATGCCGACGTGCTGGTCTCTACGGTGCCGTCAGCCGCAATTGAGTCGGTTGCTGGCTACCTCGCTCGAGCACCGAAGATTCTCGACGTCATTTACAATCCCTGGCCAACCCCACTTGTGAAAGCAGCGGAACGCGGAGGGACACAGGCGGTCGGTGGATTGTCCATGTTGCTACATCAAGCGGTGGGACAGTTTGAGCAGTTTACTGGACGCACTCCCGATGTCGAGGCGATGCGTGCAGCGCTGCCGAACTAGCTCACAACCGTTACAATCCCAAAGTTATGGGGTGGGGAATAACTGAGATAGGGCTGTCTCCGATTGGACAGCACAGGATTGCCCCGGTCTACCTTGACCGGGTTTTCTATTTCCTAGTCGTGATGCTTGTACTCGGCTGGGGCGGTATTGGCTGCTGGTTGGATGTGACTCGGCGAAGACTACCGAACTGGTGGTTAGTGCTAGGGGCAGTGGGTCTGATAGCAACCACTGGAATGGTGCTCCAGCAAAAGAGCACCTTGGCTGACAATCTCGCCAGTGCAGTCGCAGCCATAGGAACAGGAATAGGCCTCTGGTTTGGCCTCTATGTAGCAGTCTTCATCTTCAACCCACGCTCTATGGGGGCTGGAGATGTGAAGCTCGCAGCAATTCTCGGGGGCGGTGTCGGTCTGGTATCGGGCGAGCCAGTGGCGACAGCAATTTGGATTGCAGTGGCAATTCTGTTGGCTGCCGGACTCACTCTCCTCATGGCAGGAGTCACCGCGGGAAAGCGGGGCTGGGGTGACCGTCGTAAAGCAAAAACAGCGCCTGTACCGGCGAGCGTGCCTCATGGGCCTGCGATGCTTGCAGCAACCGCCATTGTGTGGGGGATAAGCGGAGGGTACCTACAAGTCCCCTGAAGCGGTAGACCAGGGGCGATGAAATGGGGCATATTTGAAACTTGTATGCCCCCAAATGCACAAGAAGTACGGCAAACGTGACATTATGATACCTATGCTTCGTTGGACTACCGCGGGTGAATCTCACGGCAAAGCGCTTATCGCTCTCGTAGAAGGCGCGCCAGCCGGACTTCCCCTGACTACAGATGACGTATCACGCCACCTCGCACGCCGCCGCCTCGGCTATGGTCGCGGGGCGCGAATGAAGTTTGAGGCTGATGAGGTCACCCTGCTGACTGGCATTCGACATGGTGAGACGCTGGGATCGCCGATTGGCATTATGGTCGGCAACTCCGAATGGCCCAAGTGGACTGAGGTCATGAGCCCGGATCCAGTTGACCCAGTTGTTTTGGATACAGCTCGTGGCGCCACCTTAACCCGCCCGCGCCCGGGGCATGCCGATTTCAACGGCATGCTGAAGTACAACCACACCGATGCTCGAAACATCCTGGAGCGTTCATCGGCTCGCGAGACTGCAGCACGTGTGGCGGCATCGGTTGTGGCACGCTTAATTCTGCGTGAGACTCTCGGTGTGGAAGTTGTCAGCCACGTTATTTCCATCGGTCGTTCGGAGCCCTACGAGGGGCCACTGCCGACCTTCGCTGATCAGGACAAGATTGACGAGTCGCCAGTGCGTGCATTCTCCGCAGCTGCGGAGGAGTCGATGATTGACGAAATCAAGGCCGCCAAGAAGCAGGGCGACACCCTCGGTGGCATCGTCGAGGTCGTTGTCCACGGTCTGCCGGTGGGTCTGGGATCGCACATTTCCGGTGATGCCCGTCTGGATTCGCAGCTTGCGGCTGCCTTGATGGGAATTCAGTCCGTCAAGGGCGTGGAGATCGGCGACGGTTTTGAGGAAGCCCGTCGCCGTGGCACCGAGGCTCACGATGAAATGGTGCGTACCGACGACGGCGTAGATCGGGAAACTAACCGCGCCGGTGGCCTGGAGGGTGGCATGACTAATGCTCAACCTCTCGTTGTGCGTGCTGCGATGAAACCAATTTCGACCGTTCCGCGTGCGCTGAAGACCGTCGATATGGCCAGCGGCGATGCAGCTACCGCAATCCACCAGCGCTCTGATGTCTGCGCGGTCCCGGCCGGCGGTGTTGTCGCAGAGGCAATGGTCGCGCTGGTACTGGCGCGTGCAGTGATGGAAAAGTTCGGCGGCGATAGCCTGGAGGAAACCAAGCGTAACGTTGAGGGCTACTTGGAGCAGACTCGACGTCGCCTTGATTGGAAATAGCGCCACAGTCGCGCACACGAAGAAGGGTAAAACGAGGGGAATGTCCGTTCCTACTATTGTCCTTGTCGGACCGCCCGGATCGGGAAAGTCCACCATCGGTCGTCGACTGTCTCGTGCATTGAGCACAAGACTCACCGATACCGATGAGATGATTGAACAGCGCATGGGCAAGACTTGTGGGGAAGTCTTTTCCGAGCTGGGAGAGCCGGAATTCCGCCGTATCGAGGAACAAATCGTGGCGGAGGCTCTGACCCACGACGGAATCGTCTCACTTGGCGGTGGTGCCGTGATTTCGCAGGCGACCCGTGACCTGCTGGCAGACCATAACGTCGTCTACCTCGAGATCAGCATTGCAGAGGGGGTCCGTCGTACAGCGGGTAACAATTCGCGCCCGGTGCTCCAGGCGGATGACCCTGAGGCTCATTACCGCGCGCTCTATGAGGCTCGCCGAGCTTTTTACGAAGATGCAGCCACTTTCAAGGTGCGTTCCGACGAACGTTCCCCGCAGCGCGTTGTGGCCGAGATCCTCAGCTACCTCGATGAAACCTGCGACGAGGCTTAACTGGCGACTCTTAAAAGGCGGCAGCTAATCACTGCCGTATAACCAGCAACTCCATACATTTCTTACGCTAACGACTAGGGACTGACAATGAACTCAACCCGCACAATCCGTGTTGAAGGCCCATCCCCGTACACGGTAGCCATGGGGCATGGACTCACCGAGCAGATTGCGGAGGCCGCTACGTTTGCCTCCCAGGTTGCGGTGATTCACCAGGAGAGCGTTCAAGAGCTGAGCTTCGGCGTCATCAAGGCTCTGGCGGACAAAGGAGTCGACGCCTTTAGCATCCAGGTTCCGGATGCGGAGGAGGGCAAGACGCTCGCAGTTGCTGAAACAGTTTGGGACACTTTTGGTGAACGCGGTCTGGGCCGGCGTGACGCGGTAATCGCGATTGGCGGCGGTGCAGCTACAGACTTCGGTGGATTCGTCGCCGCCGCGTGGATGCGTGGAGTGAAGGTTATCCAGGTCCCGACGACGCTGCTCGGCATGGTCGACGCAGCTGTCGGCGGTAAGACCGGTATCAACACTGCAGCCGGCAAGAACCTGGTCGGCGCTTTCCACGAGCCTGCCGCGGTGTTCTGTGACCTTGATGTCCTGCGCACCTTGCCGAAGGCCGAGCTGATCGCGGGCTCGGCAGAGATTATCAAGGCCGGATTTATCGCGGACACGAAGATTCTCGATCTTTACGAGGCAAACCCGCAGGCCTGCCTCGATGTTGACGGTGACCTGCCAGAACTGGTCGAGCGCGCGATTGCTGTCAAGGCACGCGTTGTCGCTGAGGATCTGAAGGAATCTGGCCTCCGTGAGATCCTGAACTATGGCCACACTTTCGGTCATGCCGTTGAGCACTTTGAAAACTACCGCTGGCGCCATGGCCATGCCGTAGCTGTAGGCATGGTTTATGTTGCCGAGCTGGCCAAGATCACCGGACATATTGATCAGGAACTCGTAGACCGCCACCGTCGCATCCTAGAGTCCATTGGTCTGCCAACGACCTACCAGACAGGTCGTTTTACCGAGCTCTACGATGCGATGACCAGGGATAAGAAGAACCGCGACGGTGCGATCCGATTCGTTATTCTAGAAAACCCCGGTGAAACAGCCCGTCTTGAAGGCCCGGGAATGGATGACCTCGAGCGTGCATACGAACTGCTCTGCAACAATGGGCACGCCGCATCGGAGGAGTCAGCCCGCTCATGACCTCTCTTCGCGCAGCAACTGATGCCACAGCGGCGATTCCGACCGTGCTTGTTCTGAACGGCCCGAACCTCGATCGTCTGGGCAAGCGTCAGCCAGAAATTTACGGTGCCACTACTTTGGCCGATGTCGAATCTGAACTTCGCACCCTAGCCAAGGAGCTTGGCGTCGTGGTGGATTGCCGCCAATCCAACTATGAAGGTCAACTCATCGAGTGGGTTCACGAAGCTGCCGACTACGGTTGGCCAGTCATTATCAATCCAGGGGGGTTGACACACACCTCCGTCGCCCTACGTGACGCGCTTGCCGAAATTGCCGACGGCGCGGGCTTCCACGAGGTCCATATTTCAAACATTCACGCCCGGGAGGAGTTTCGGCACCACTCGTACCTGTCGGCGCTTGCCGCGGGCGTTATCGTCGGATGCGGAACTGATGGGTATTCCATGGCACTGAGAAGGGTGAGTACGAAACTATGACAGATATCTCCACGAACTACGCCGCCCGCCGAGCCGCTCTTATCGACGCATTGTCCGACAACGACTGCGACGGTTTCCTCACAGTCGATCCGACGCATGTTGGTTGGCTTACAGGTTTCCACGGCTCGAATGCTGGTTTGATTGTTGCGGCCAGTGGGGAAGCGCTGCTTTCCACCGACGGCCGCTATACGGTTCAGGCTGGCAAACAGGCACCGGACGTGGAGTTACTCACCGCCCGCAACACCGGCGTGGCACTCGTCGGTCAATGCCGAAAGCTGGATATCTCGCGTCTTGGTGTTGAATCTGAGTTCCTCACTATGGCCGCTTATCAAGAGCTAGAGGATGCCCGGCCACAGGCACTCGAGCTGGTATCGACTACGGGCGTCGTCTCTAAACTGCGGGAGGTCAAGTCCGATACAGAACTCGTCGCTCTGCGCCACGTCGCTGACATCGCGGTCCGCGCATTCGAGGACTTGCTTCACGACGGCATCGTGGTCGCCGGCCGCACGGAGCGCGAAGTCGCCGCAGAGTTGGAGTACCGCATGCGCATGCATGGCGCCGATCGGCCAAGCTTCGACACGATTGTCGCGAGCGGCCCGAATTCCGCCAAGCCACACCACGGGGCGGAAGATCGCGTAATCGAGGCAGGTGACCTGGTCACTATTGACTTTGGCGCCTTTGCCGGGGGCTACAACTCAGATATGACACGTACCCTCTTTGCCGGTGAGGCGGGAACGTCGTCAAGCGAAAACGGTCCGAACAATACGTCGTCAGATTTGGACGGCGCGATTGTTGCCGGGGTGGAGTTCGCAGACGAGAAGGCCCGAGAGATTTACAATGTCGTGCTGGAAGCCCAGCTGGCTGGCGTAAAAGCGGCCGTGCCAGGGGCTGATGTTGTGGCTGTCGACGCAGCATGCCGGGACATTATTGAAAAGGCTGGTTATGGGGAGCACTTCGTTCATTCCACCGGCCACGGAATCGGTATTGAGGTGCATGAGGCTCCATTTGCTGCTCGCACCGGCAAGGGGAAGTTGGCAGCTGGCATGACGTTGACCATCGAGCCTGGTATTTATGTGCCGGGGTTCGGCGGTGTGCGCATCGAAGATACGTTGATTATCACCGACACCGAGCCGGAAATTATTACGCAGCTGCCGAAACCGCGGGCCTAACATCACGGCGTTTTATTTTTCTCTCGATGAGATACGGAGTATCGTGGTTTCGTCAGAGAGCTTTTTAACAATTTCAGGAGAGTTTAGTTGGCTACCACCGCAGATTTTAAAAACGGTCTAGTTATCAAGCACGACAATAAGCTTCAGCAGATCGTGGAGTTCCAGCACGTCAAGCCAGGTAAGGGTCCGGCATTCGTCCGCACCAAGCTGAAGGACGTTCTGACCGGCAAAGTTGTTGACAAGACTTTCAACGCTGGCGTCAAAATTGAGACTGCTACCGTCGACCGCCGCGACATGACGTACCTGTACCACGACGGTGAAGGATACGTCTTCATGGACGACAAGACCTACGACCAGATTTCCATCCTGGACGCTCAGATGCCGGAGGGTGCTAAGTTCCTGCTTCCGGAAACCACCTGCCAGGTGTCCTTCCATGAGGGCAACGTTCTTTTCGCTGAAATGCCTGTTTCGGTTGAACTGAAGGTTGAGCAGACCGACCCGGGTCTGCAGGGCGACCGCTCCACCGGTGGCACCAAGCCGGCAACTTTGGAGACTGGCGCTGAGATTCAGGTGCCGTTGTTCATCGAAACCGGCGACGTACTGAAGGTCGACACCCGTGACGGCTCCTACCTGTCCCGCGTCAACCACTAATTCCCTCATCTAGTTCACCCTTTTGTTGAGAGCGATACATACACATCCATGACTGAAAAGGATCACAAGTCCGTCGAGACCCCGGATGCGCAGGAGTCCGCGAAAGTTCGCGAACCTAACTACAAGCGCCACGGCGCGCGCTACCGTGCGCGCCGTCGTGCGGTAGATCTGCTATTTGAGGCCGAGCAGCGAGGCGTCGACGTCGTCAAGCTTCTTGAAGAGCGGCTGGAAATGGTCCGTAATCCCGATTTGGATGTGAACCCAATTGCGGAGTACACCGAGCAGATCGTGCGCGGTGTAGCTGCGGAAATTATCGGTATCGACTCGACGATTTCTTCGTACCTGACGGAGGAATGGCCGCTGCGCCGTCTACCGGCAGTCGACCGTGCTATTTTGCGTCTTTCCACCTGGGAGCTGTTCTACAACTCTGACGTGCCTCCGCGTGTGGCCGTGGTGGAAGGCGTTGAGCTGGCATCGGAATACTCCACTGATGTGGCGGCACCGTACATCAACGCAGTTCTCGATGCCGAGGCCAAGATTGCCGACCAGGCACGCCTGGCAGCAGCAGCTGTTAGCACTTCGGTGGGCGAGTCCCAGTTCGACGAGGCTATTCAGGCACAGGCTGCTGCAAATGAGGAAGCTGACAAGGCACTGGCTGACTCCGATGAGATGGCTAAGATTACCGGCCTGGACATGAGCGATATTGCCAAGCTGGTGGCTGAAGACGTGGCTAAGAGCGAGAACGGGTCCTAGCCAATCAAAGCGGCCGGGCTCACTGCGAGCCGATCACAGTCGGTTCTCGCGGATTGTCTGAAACTCCAAGTCCCTTTTTTGGGGGCTTGGAGTTTTGTTGCATTTAGAGGCAATTTAAGTGTGAGTGCTATTCTGGTCAGCGGAAGTTTGCACCGCGACCGTAGTTGCGGGTCACGCAAACTGATAATCAAATATCCACAATCAAGACATCCTTTAACGGACCGCACTGAGAGGCGGGGAAGGAGGTCACGATGAGCGAAGGAACGCCGCAAACAACCGAGCTGCTCAATGCAGACGAAGTTGCACGTACCATCGCGCGCATCGCGCACCAAATTATTGAAAAAACTGCGCTGGATAGCCCAAATGCTGGGCGCGTAGTTCTCCTCGGCATTCCATCTGGTGGCGTACCGCTGGCGGAGAAGCTAGCCGATTTGATTGAACAGTTCTCCGGCATTCGCCCGGAAACTGGATCGCTTGATATCACCCTGTACAGGGATGACTTGCGCAAGGGCCCGCACCGCGCCCTGCAGCCCACGAACATTCCAAACTCCGGAATCGACGGCACCACCGTTGTTCTCGTAGACGATGTCCTCTTCTCAGGTCGCACGATTCGTGCCGCACTCGACGCTATTGCTGACATCGGTCGCCCGCGAGTAATTCAGCTTGCAGTGCTGGTTGATCGTGGTCATCGTCAACTACCAATTCGCGCCGATTACGTCGGTAAGAATCTGCCAACTTCCCGCGACGAAGACGTCGATGTGCTGGTAGAGGCACTTGACGGCCGTGACGCGGTTATTCTCACCCGGGCGGAGGAACAGTGAAACACCTGATTAGCATTGCGGATTTGACCAAGGATGAAATTGTCGGCCTGATGGATGAGGCCGATCGTTTCAAGGAGGTCATCCGCGGTCGGGAAATTAAGAAGCTGCCGACCCTGCGCGGCCGCACTATTTATAACCTCTTTTACGAGAATTCCACGCGTACCCGCTCTTCTTTTGAGACTGCGGGTAAGTGGATGAGCGCCGATGTTATTAATATCTCGGCTTCCTCTTCCTCTGTGAAGAAAGGCGAGAGTCTGAAAGACACCGCGCTGACTTTGGATGCTATCGGCGGCGATGCCATCGTCGTTAGGCACCCATCGTCGGGCGCGGCACAGCTGATCGTCAAGTGGACTGAGGAATTTGGCAACGGCCCATCGATCATCAACGCGGGTGACGGAAAGCACCAGCACCCGACGCAGGCTCTCCTGGACGCAGTGACGTTGCGTCAGCGCCTCGGTGGAATTGAGGGGCGCAAGGTCGTCATCGTTGGCGATATTTTGCATTCTCGCGTCGCTCGCTCTAACGCCGATCTGCTGAGCAAGCTCGGCGCCGAGGTCGTGTTCGTCGCGCCACCGACGCTGCTGCCGTTTGGCATCGAGACCTGGCCGGTGCGTGTTGCCTACCGCATGGAAGACGAGATCCGCGATGCTGATGCCGTGATGATGCTCCGCGTTCAGCAGGAGCGCATGAACGGAGGCTTCTTCCCATCCCATCGCGAATACGCCACTCGCTACGGGCTGTCGAAGGCTCGCGAGAAGATGCTTCGCGACGACTGCATCGTGATGCACCCAGGTCCGATGCTTCGTGGCATGGAAATTAACGACGCCGTCGCTGATCTGCCGCGCACCGCCGTGCTGCAGCAGGTAGCCAACGGTGTCCACGTCCGCATGGCAGTTCTTTTCACACTGCTGACCTCAGGTGTTTCCGCCAACTTGGAAGGGCAGGCATAAATGTCGAATCGCAATGAGTATGACGAAGCCTCGTACCCCGAGGTAGGACCATTGGCAGCACCCGCACGGGGACAGCTGCTGCTGAAGGGTGTGCGTCCCTACGGTGAAGGCGAAGACGTCGACGTCTTGATTGAAGATGGCGTCATCGCTGAGATTGGCGAAAACCTCACGGTTGAGGACGGGGTAGAGGTCCTGGAGTTCGACTCCCTCGTTCTCTTGCCAGGCCTGGTTGACATCCATGTGCACCTGCGGGAGCCGGGTCGTGAAGATACGGAAACCCTGGCCACTGGTTCCGCTGCCGCAGCACGCGGTGGTTTCACCGCAGTGTTCACTATGGCCAATACCGCGCCGGTAACCGATGACCCCTCGATTGCTGAGTCGGTGTGGCTCAAGGGCCAGGCGCTGAACCTCTGCGACGTTCACCCGGTCGGATCCATTACTAAGGGGCTGAAGGGCGAGACGCTGACTGAGTTCGGCATGATGGCAGACTCGCAGGCGAAGGTACGCATGTTCTCCGATGACGGTAAGTGCGTTGACAATCCGCTGATTATGCGCCGCGCGATTGAATACGCCCGCGGCGAAGACGTATTGCTGGCGCAGCACTGCGAAGATCCGCGTCTGACCGCAGATGCATCGGCTCACGAAGGTCCGACCGCCGCACGACTCGGCCTGACCGGGTGGCCGCGCGTAGCTGAGGAGTCCATCGTGGCCCGAGATGCCATTATGGCTCGCGACTACGGCGGACGCATGCACATCTGCCACGCTTCCACCGAAGGCACGGTTGAGCTGGTCAAGTGGGCAAAGGAGCATGATATTCCGCTGACCGCCGAGGTTACCCCGCATCACCTGATTCTCACCGATGAGAAGTTGGAGACCTACGACGGCGTCTACCGCGTCAATCCGCCGCTGCGTGAGCAGCGCGACACCCTGGCTCTGCGTCAGGCTCTGATTGACGGGATCATTGATTGTGTCGCTACCGACCACGCTCCGCACGGCTCTGAAGAAAAGTGCTGCGAGTTCGAGCACGCTAAGCCCGGCATGCTTGGTCTGGAGACCTCGATGCCAATCATCGCCGAAGAGTTCGTTTTGAAGGGCGATTGTGATTGGCGCTGGCTGGCCAAGGTCATGAGTGAGCGTCCCGCTCAAATCGTGAAGCTACCGGGGCACGGCCGTCCGATTGCTGTCGGTGAGCCTGCCAACCTGACCGTTGTTGACCCGGGCAAAAAGTGGACGGTCCGCGGCGAAGACCTGGCGTCGAAGTCTGAGAACACTCCATATGAGGAAATGGAGATGGCCGTGTCCGTGGCAGCTACCGTGCTGCGCGGTAAGGTGACCGCTCTTAACGGAGAGGTCGCTGGATAATATTCATGTCAACGCATAAACATTCACATGCGTCCCGTATGATTAATGTAAATTCCTCGCACGCTACCCAACTGAAAGGCAATAACGTGAGCAACGAGTCGCAGGCCGCGGCCGCTACAGCGGCAGTCCTGGTATTGGCAGATGGCCGAGTGTTCCGCGGACGCGGTTTCGGCGCCACCGGTACAACCCTGGGTGAGGCAGTTTTTACCACCGCTATGACGGGCTACCAGGAAACCCTGACGGACCCGTCCTACCACCGCCAGCTGATTGTGGCTACCGCACCACAGATCGGCAACACCGGTTGGAACGATGAGGACTACGAGTCCCGCGGAAACAAGATTTGGGCAGCTGGCTTTATTATCCGCGATTTGTCGCGCATTCCCTCCAACTGGCGCTCGGAGCGCAGCTTGGAAGATGAACTGAAGGCACAGGGCATCATCGGTATCCGCCAGATTGATACCCGCGCGCTGGTTCGCCATTTGCGCGACAATGGCTCGATTGCCGCTGGTATTTTCTCCGGTGAGGACGCACAGCAGCCCGTCGATAAGCTGGTGGAAATCGTTCGCGCTCAGCCTGCGATGAAGGGCGCGGACCTGGCTCGCGAGGTCAGCACCGATGAGGCCTATGTCGTGGAACCACAGGGGGAGAAGAAGGCACGTGTTGTGGCCTACGACCTGGGCATCAAGTCCAACACCCCGCGTGAGCTGGCTAAGCGTGGCCTGGAAGTCGTAGTTGTTCCGGCTAACACTCCGTACGAAGATATTAAGAAGGAATACCAGCCGGACGGTGTCTTCTTGTCCAACGGCCCGGGTGACCCGGCAACTGCTGATGAAATGGTTGCGGTCGCCAAGGCTGCCCTCGATGACGGCATGCCGCTATTCGGTATCTGCTTCGGTAACCAGATTCTTGGTCGCGCACTCGGCCTGAATACCTACAAGCTGGTCTTCGGTCACCGCGGCGTCAATGTTCCGGTGAAAGACCACCGCACTGGCCGTATTTTTATCACCGCTCAGAACCACGGTTTCGCACTTGAAGGCAAGGCCGGCGAGAGTTTCGATACCCCGTGGGGCGAGGCAGAGGTTACGCACACCTGCCTTAACGACGACGTCGTGGAAGGTGTCGCACTGAAGAACGGCATGGCCTTTTCTGTGCAGTACCACCCGGAGTCCGCAGCCGGCCCGCACGATGCGCACTCTCTCTTTGATGACTTCCTGGCGCTGATCCAGAAGGTCGATTTCAACAAGTCCGCAACCGGAAACTCGAACAAGTAGGAAAGGGCTAAGGGACCTAACACCATGCCACGTCGTACAGACATCAACCACGTACTGGTTATCGGCTCCGGCCCGATTGTTATCGGTCAGGCCTGCGAGTTCGACTACTCCGGCACCCAGGCTTGCCGCGTGCTGCGCGAAGAGGGCCTGAGAGTCACGCTGGTCAACTCCAACCCGGCAACGATTATGACTGACCCGGAGTTCGCAGACTCCACCTATATCGAGCCGATTGAAACCAAGTACATCGAAAAGATTCTGGCCAAGGAAGCTGCAGAGGGCAACCCGATTGACGCTGTCCTGGCAACTCTCGGTGGCCAGACTGCACTGAACGCAGCTATTCAGCTGGACCGCGAGGGCATTCTGGAGAAGTACAATGTCGAGCTGATTGGTGCTGATATTCCGGCCATTCAGCGCGGTGAGGATCGCCAGATGTTCAAGGACATCGTCGCCAAGATTGGTGGCGAATCCGCTCGTTCCCGCGTCTGCCACAACATGGAAGAAGTCCATGAGACTGTTGCAGAGCTCGGTCTTCCGGTCGTTGTTCGCCCTTCGTTCACCATGGGCGGTCTGGGTTCCGGTCTGGCCTTCAACCAGGAAGACCTCGACCGTATTGCAGGTGGCGGCCTGGCCGCATCGCCCGAGGCCAATGTTCTGATCGAGGAGTCCATCCTCGGCTGGAAGGAATTTGAGCTCGAGCTCATGCGCGATGGCGACGACAACGTCGTCGTGGTCTGCTCCATTGAAAACGTTGATGCCCTCGGTGTCCACACTGGTGACTCGGTGACTGTCGCCCCGTCGATGACTCTGACCGACCGCGAGTTCCAGACCATGCGTGACCAAGGCATCGCAATTCTGCGTGAGGTCGGCGTTGACACCGGTGGCTGTAACATCCAGTTCGCCATCAACCCGAATGACGGCCGCATCATCACCATTGAGATGAACCCGCGTGTCTCCCGCTCGTCGGCGCTTGCTTCCAAGGCAACTGGTTTCCCGATTGCAAAGATTGCTGCCAAGCTGGCTATCGGCTACACCCTCGATGAGATCACCAACGACATCACCGGTGAAACCCCGGCAGCGTTTGAGCCGGTGCAGGACTACGTGATTGTCAAGGCTCCACGCTTTGCTTTCGAGAAGTTCCCAGGTGCTGACGATACGCTGACCACCACCATGAAGTCCGTCGGTGAGGCCATGGCTATCGGCCGTAACTACATCGGCGCGCTCGGTAAGGTCATGCGTTCGCTGGAGAACAAGCCAGCTGGTTTCTGGACTGTTCCGGATGAGGACTTCGCAGGTGAGCGCGCAAACGATGTCAACGCTGTCCTTGAGGATCTGAAGCGTCCGACTGAAGGTCGCATCTACGACGTTGAGCTGGCTCAGCGTCTGGGTGCTTCCATCGAGCAGATCCACGAAGCTTCCGGCCTGGATCCGTGGTTTATCGCCGAGATGGAAAACCTGCAGGATATCCGCAAGGAGCTTATCGACGCTCCGGTGCTGACCTCCGACCTGCTGCGTGAGGCTAAGTACTGGGGACTGTCCGACGCCCAGATTGCTGCGCTGCGTCCGGAATTGGCCGGGGAAGACGGCGTGCGCGAGCTGCGCTGGCGCCTGAACATCCACCCCGTATTCAAGACTGTCGATACCTGCTCCGCCGAGTTCGAAGCACAGACTCCGTACCACTACTCGGCATACGAGCTGGACCCGGCTGCTGAGTCCGAGGTCGCCCCGCAGACCGAGAAGGAAAAGGTCATCATCCTCGGTTCCGGTCCTAACCGCATCGGCCAGGGTATTGAGTTCGACTACTCCTGTGTCCACGCGGCGCTCGAGCTCTCCCGGGTTGGGTACGAGACCGTCATGGTCAACTGCAACCCGGAAACGGTTTCCACCGACTACGACACCGCAGATCGCCTCTACTTCGAGCCATTGACCTTCGAGGATGTCCTCGAGGTCTACCACGCTGAGAGCCAGTCCGGAAAGGTCGCAGGCGTCATTGTTCAGCTCGGTGGCCAGACTCCGCTGGGCCTGGCGGAGCGTCTGCAGGCCGCAGGCGTTCCGATTGTCGGCACTAGCCCAGAGGCAATCGACCTGGCTGAGGACCGCGGTGAGTTCGGCAAGGTGCTGGCTGAGGCGAAGCTGCCGGCGCCGGAGTTCGGTACCGCCACCTCCTTCGCAGAAGCTCGCCAGGTTGCCGCTGGTATCGGTTACCCGGTGCTGGTCCGTCCGTCCTACGTCCTCGGCGGCCGTGGCATGGAAATCGTCTACGATGAGGCCACTCTGGAGGACTACATCAACCGCGCTACCGAGCTGTCCAATGAGCACCCGGTACTGGTTGACCGCTTCCTGGACAGCGCCATCGAGATTGATGTTGATGCACTGTGTGATGGGGAAGAGGTCTACCTCGGCGGCGTTATGGAGCACATTGAGGAAGCCGGTATTCACTCCGGCGACTCCGCGTGTGCGCTGCCTCCGATGACTCTGTCTGCAGGCATCATCGACAAGGTGCGTGAATCCACCAAGGCACTGGCACACGGCATCGGTGTCAAGGGCCTGATGAACGTTCAGTACGCACTCAAGGACGAGACGCTCTACGTCATCGAGGCCAACCCGCGTGCATCTCGTACCGTACCGTTTGTCTCCAAGGCAACCTCAGTTCCGCTGGCTAAGGCCGCGTCCCGCGTCATGATGGGCGCTACTATCGCGGAACTGCGCGAAGAGGGCATGATTCCGTCCAACTTCGACGGTGGCTCTCTGCCTGCTGACGCTCCGATTGCGGTTAAGGAAGCCGTCCTGCCGTTCAACCGCTTCCGCGACTTCGAGGGCCGCGCTCTCGACAGCCTGCTGAGCCCGGAGATGAAGTCCACCGGTGAAGTCATGGGCTTGGCAGACAACTTTGGTGCCGCTTTCGCCAAGGGCGAGCTGGCCGGTTTCGGTGAGCTGCCGACCGAGGGCACGATCTTCGTCTCGCTGGCCAACCGCGATAAGCGCACTCTGGTCTTCCCGATCCTCACGCTGGCGGATATGGGCTTCCGCATCCTGGCAACGGAGGGTACGGCCGGTATGCTGCGCCGCAACGGTGTTGAGTGTGAGGTCGTCGCAAAGCGTACGACTGATTCCGATGCGCCGACGGACGAGCGCGACATCGTCGACATGATTCGCGACGGTGAGGTTGACATCATTATCAACACCCCGTCCGGTTCTGCTGGCGCACGCTCTGACGGATATGAGATTCGCGCTGCTGCTGTGAGCCAGGGCGTAACTTGTGTGACCACCGCTCAGGGGGCCGTCGCCGCACTGCAGGGCATTCTGGCACTGCGCAACGGTGAGATGAGCGTTAAGGCTCTGCAGGAACTCCACCCGGCAGAGTTGGCTGCTCAGGAGCAGGCCTAACATGACCGCGAAGGCTGAAGGTTCCGCAGTGCGGACAGTCAAAGGTTTCGGCGATCGCCTCAGCGAGGTTGTCGCCGAGCGCGGTCGGCTCTGCGTGGGCATCGACCCGCACCCGGGGCTGCTGGATGCCTGGCAGTTGCCGCATTCGGCTGACGGTCTAGAGCGTTTTGCCGCCACATGCGTCGAGGCGTTCGGTGACATCGTTGCCGTCGTCAAGCCCCAGGTGGCGTTCTTCGAAGCCTACGGTTCCAAGGGCTTTGCCGTCCTGGAGCGGACGTTGGCGGATCTGAAGGACGCCGGTGCGCTGTCGATTGCAGATGCCAAGCGGGGCGATATCGGTTCGACGATGGCTGCATACGCTGATGCCTGGCTGTCGGATAGCTCGCCGCTAGCCGCCGACGCACTGACGGTATCTCCGTACCTTGGGTTCGGTGCTCTTGATCCGGCGTTTTCGTTGGCGTTGGAGAACGGACGCGGCCTGTTCGTGCTGGCCGCAACGTCCAATCCGGAAGGTGCGTCCGTACAGAAGGCGACGGTTTCGGGTGAGAGTCTGGCTCAGACCATGGTCAACCAGGCAGCCGCTATTAATGCCCGCCAGATTGACGCTGGTGCAAAGGCGGGCAGCATCGGCGTTGTTGTTGGCGCAACGCTTGACGACGCCCCGGTGCTCAGTGACCTGCGTGGTCCCATTCTCATGCCCGGTGTGGGAGCTCAGGGTGGAACCCCGGCCGATGTAGATCGTCTGGCAGGGGAATCCAAGGGGCTTGCACTGCCAAATATTTCGCGTGCAATTCTCTCCGCTGGGCCTGATCCTGCTGCGCTGCGGCGCGCAACTATTGAAGCTGCGGCTCCGTTCCTATCCGAGAGTTAGCAGCGAATCGACAATTTGGCAGAGGCCCGCAGGGCGCACCTCATAGAACAGGTGCCCCTGCGGGCTTCTTCCGTACCTAGCTGCCGAGATTTTCCTAATGAGCCTCAGGTGGCGGCGGAGTAGGTATAGGCAAGTTACTGTGACGATTCCTGGGAGATTTCGTACAAAAACCGTGGTCAATTTCCATTCTCCTGGGCAAACGGTGCTACAATCGCCGGAGTTGGTTGACCACGACCGAAAGGTGGGGCGGATAAAGCCCTGGTGTCATTTTTATCGACACCCCGTCAGCATTTGCCTCAACAACCGGTAAGTGCGGTACGGTCTCCAATCGTTAAGCACGGTGTCGTTGCCTGCCCTTGGTGGACGCGAGGCTCGTGCAAGTAAATAAGAAACTAACCAATCTATTTTTACGGAGGAACACGTGGCCCTTCCGCAGTTGACCCCGGAGCAGCGTGCAGCAGCACTCGAGAAGGCAGCTCAGGCCCGCAAGGTACGCGCAGAGCTCAAGGACAAGCTGAAGCGTGGCGCTATCGACCTGCCAGAGGTTCTCAAGCAGGCTGACGAGAACGAGATCATCGGCAAGATGAAGGTCTCCGCTCTGCTCGAGGCTCTGCCGAAGGTCGGCAAGGTCAAGGCACAGGACATCATGAATGACCTGGAGATTGCTCAGACCCGCCGCCTGCGTGGCCTGGGTGACCGTCAGCGTCGCGCTCTGCTGGAGCGCTTCGGCTACGCAGTGGAGGACTAGTCGCAGTGGCCGGGAATGAAAACGGTCAGCTGGTAGTCCTTGCCGGCCCTGCCGGTGTGGGAAAATCCACTGTTGTCAGTCGGCTCCGTGCCGAGGTTCCCGGACTGTACTTCAGCGTTTCCATGACCACCCGCGCCGCACGGCCGGGTGAGGTCGATGGCCGCGACTATTTCTTCGTGACCCCGGAGAAGTTCCAACAGCATATTGATGCAGGAGAGATGCTCGAGTGGGCTGAAATCCACGGTGGTCTGCAGCGTTCTGGAACGCCGCGTGGCCCGGTGGATAAAGCTCTCGCCGAGGGACGTCCGGTACTCGTTGAGGTGGATCTGGCGGGAGCCCGCTCCATCCGTAAGGTAGCGCCGAATGCTCACCTGCTGTTCTTGGCTCCGCCAAGCTGGGAGATTCTCGTCAGCAGGCTCACTGGTCGTGGCACGGAAACCGAGGCGCAAGTCAAGCGTCGCCTGGAAACCGCGCGAGTGGAAATGGATGCTCAGCACGAATTCGATGAGGTTGTTGTCAACGACAATGTCGATGATGCTGTGGCGGCCATCGCTCAGGCGCTGACTACTGGCAAGTAACAGGGCGACTCCACATCATCGATAGTAGAAATCGTTTCCAAGCAATGGTGTTTCTATTGCTCCGACGGTTTCTATTGTCACCCCAGTAACTCACGTTCTATTGAGGAAAGATTTCTCGTGACCCAGGAAAATACCGCCACCGAGGCAGTGTTCGCCCCGCCAATTGGTATTACCAATCCGCCGATCGATGAGCTGCTTGGTAAGGCTTCTTCGAAGTACGCTCTGGCTA
The DNA here is from genome assembly GCF_001812845.1 of Corynebacterium sp. HMSC065H09. Classification (NCBI taxonomy): domain Bacteria; kingdom Bacillati; phylum Actinomycetota; class Actinomycetes; order Mycobacteriales; family Corynebacteriaceae; genus Corynebacterium; species Corynebacterium sp. HMSC065H09. The sequence continues at coordinate 204,756 of NZ_KV810589.1, read as the reverse complement.
TCTTCGCTGCCAAGCGTGCACGCCAGATTAATGACTACTACCAGCAGATTGACGAAGGCATGCTGGAGTACGTTGGCCCGCTGGTTACTCCGGGGGTCGCTGAGAAGCCTCTGTCCATCGCTCTTCGTGAAATCAACGCTGGTCTGCTGGACCACACTGAGGGCTAGAGCATTTCCTTAAGGGGAGATATCTGTATGCATGCCGCCGGTAATGCTGACGTATCCGAATGTTTAAAGGTTGTCGTCGGGGTTGCCGGCGGCATCGCTGCATATAAGGCCGCACACGTTGTTCGTGGCTTCAAGGAACTCGGTCACGATGTTCGCGTCGTTCCCACCGAGTCCGCATTGAATTTTGTAGGTGCGGCTACTTTCGAGGCGCTGTCGGGGAACCCGGTGTCGACTACGGTTTTTGACGCAGTCGATGAAGTTCAGCATGTCCGCGTGGGGCAGGAGGCCGACCTCGTCGTCGTGGTTCCCGCGACTGCCGACTTTATGGCGCGTGCCGCACACGGGCGTGCCGACGACCTTCTCACCGCAACTTTGCTTGTGGCGACCTGCCCGGTGGTTCTGGCTCCTGCCATGCACACTGAGATGTGGAACCATCCAGCTACGCGCGATAATGTCGCGATTCTTCGTCGCCATGGCACTATTGTCCTCGATCCGGCCCATGGCCGTTTGACTGGTAAGGACACTGGTCCAGGTCGTCTGCCGGAGCCAGAGCAGATAGTTTCGCTGGCATTAGCGGCAGTCGAGAATCCGCGCCACTTCCGCCGCGACTTCGAGGGCGTGCGCTTCATGATTACTGCCGGTGGCACCCGTGAGGCTATCGACCCGGTACGTTTTATCGGCAACCACTCCTCAGGGCGTCAGGGCTTCGCGCTAGCTGAGATGGCAGCACAGCGTGGCGCTCAGGTCACTGTGGTGGCAGGACATACAGATCAGTTGCCGACACCGCTGGGCGCGAATGTTGTAAAGGTTGATTCCACTTTGGAGATGGCCAAGGCCGCCCACGAACACTCCAAGTTGGCCGATGTCTGCATTTTTGCCGCTGCCGTCGCCGACTTCCGTCCGGCATCGACCGCTGGGGCCAAGATGAAGAAGGGCGTCGCAGACGACGCTTTGAGCAACATCCAGCTCGTAGAAAACCCTGACATTCTGGCTACCACTGTGGAGCGGCGTAAAGCGGGCGAGATTCCGGCAACCACGACGATGGTGGGCTTTGCGGCTGAGACCGGCGACGAGACGACGACGCCACTCGAGCTTGCGAAGCAGAAAATTGTGCGCAAGGGCTGCGATTTGCTCATGTGTAACGACGTCTCAGGTGGGCAAACTTTCGGTGCGACGGACAATGTCGGATGGTTGTTGTCTCTCGATGGCGAGCAGTGGGACGTGCCGCGGGGCTCAAAATTCTCGGTGGCCGGTTCGATTTTGGATGCAGTTTCCGAGCTGCGACAGGAACCTCAGCCAGCGGAGTAGCGGAGGCCTACTACGGCGACTGAACCGCTTGGTCTATAATTATCGAATCAAACGAAAACCCACGCCGCAGCGACACCGCAGGCGTGGGGAAATGATCTAGAAGAAAGTTGTACTGCTCGTGGCCTCTAATCTTCGGCTGTTTTCCAGTGAATCTGTTACCGAGGGGCACCCAGATAAGATTTGCGACTCGATTTCGGACTCCATCCTTGACGCTATGCTCGCGCAGGATTCTGCATCGATGGTCGCCGTTGAGACTGTGGTGACTACCGGTTTAGTCCATGTTGTTGGCGAAGTTCGCACGAAGAGCTACGTTGACATCCCCGGTATTGTCCGGAGTCGACTGAAGGAGATCGGTTTCGATTCTTCTGAAAAGGGCTTTGACGGCAAGACCTGCGGCGTCTCCGTTTCGATCGGTGAGCAGTCCTCAGATATTCACGACGGTGTGCACACTTCTCTGGAAGCACGCAGCTCTGATGGCGAAGTCGAAGCAGAAGATCTCAAGGGCGCTGGCGACCAGGGGCTGATGTTCGGCTACGCTACCAACGAAACTCCGGAGTACATGCCGCTACCGATTGCGCTGGCACACCGCCTGGCTCGCCGCTTGACGCAGGTACGCAAGGAAGGCATCGTCCCATCGCTTCGACCGGATGGTAAGACTCAGGTCACCTTCGCTTACGACGAAGACAATAACCCGGTGTACTTGGACACTGTTGTGGTGTCCACGCAGCACGACCCGGATGTGACCCAGGAGTGGATTACCGAGCAGATTAAGACTCACGTAGTCGATTGGGTGCTCGACGACGCTAACTTGCGCGAGCGCTTTGTTACCGATGAATTGAAGCTGCTGGTCAACCCGTCTGGCCAATTTATTATCGGTGGGCCGATGGGCGATGCCGGCCTGACCGGCCGCAAGATTATCGTCGACACTTATGGCGGTATGGCTCGTCACGGTGGCGGCGCATTCTCGGGTAAGGACCCGTCAAAGGTGGACCGCTCCGGCGCTTATGCCACCCGTTGGGTTGCGAAGAATGCCGTGGCTGCGGGTCTGGCTGACCGCCTGGAGATTCAGGTCGCCTACGCTATCGGCCGCGCTCGCCCGGTAGGCCTTTACGTCGACTCTTTCGGCACCGGTCACGTTTCGGACGACGCCATCCGCGAGGCTATCAACAAGGTCTTCGACCTTCGTCCGGCCGCTATTATTCGTGACCTGGACTTGCTGCGCCCGATTTATGCGCAGACCTCCACCTACGGTCACTTCGGCCGAACTGACTTGGACCTGCCGTGGGAGCAACTCAACCGTGTTGAAGAGCTCCGCGCAGCCGCTGGCCTGGGATAAACACCACCCGCCAGCATGACCCTGGGGTGGGGAAGTAGAGTAAGACTCTATGACCGACGCCCCTTTCGCACCCGCCGCCGCAGCTGAGAAGCTGCCTGTCGCGCGGGTGCTTCCACTTTTGGGGCTGCCGCAGTTGGATCGCCCCTTCGATTACCTGGTTCCGCGCGCGCTAGCGGAGGAAGCGGTTGTCGGTTGCCGGGTGCGGATTCGATTCCACGGCCAATTGGTCAATGCGCTGGTGCTGGAGCGCTGTGCCACGCCCACTCACGACGGCAAACTGTCCTATCTCAAGGATGTCATCAGCACTGAGGTTGTCTATCCGCCACAGCTTCGACGGTTGGTGGATTCTCTGGCGGAGTATTACGGCGCAACACGCTCAAACATCATTCGATCCGCCATCCCAACCCGTCATGCACGGGCCGAACGTGCCCGCAAGGAGAAGATGCCCCCAACGTGGGAGGAATTGGGAAAGCTTGCCACCGAGGATCCGGACCTTTCCGCGTGGGGCAACTATGTCTTCGGCGAATCCTTTGTCGATTCCGTCCGCAAGGGCGCCCCGGCACGCGCAGCGTGGCAGCCAGTTCCAGGGGAACAGGTGGCAGCCATGCTCGCCGCGCTCAGCGTTTTGGTCGCCCGCGATGGTGGCGGTGTTCTCATCATTGTGCCGGACGCACGCACGCAGGCACGCTTCGAGAGCGCTTTTCGCGAGCTCATTTCTGCCCGTCAGCTCACTCTTCTCGGGGCTGGTCTCGGTCCCGAGTCCCGCTATCGCCGCTACCTGGATATCCTGCACGGCCAGGGGCGCATAGTCGTCGGAACGCGCTCGGCAGCGTACGCCCCAGTGCAGAATCTGCGTTTAGCAGTGATTGTCGATGATGGCGATGACAACCTCGTAGACCCCCGCGCACCCTACGTCCACTCTCGCGAGGTGCTGGTCACGCGAAGTGCGCAGGAGGGATGCGCTCTTATTTTTGCATCGTATAGCCGTACAGCAGAGGTGCAGCTGCTGGTCTCCTCAGGTTGGGCGCACAATCTGGTTGCAGGCGCCGACGCCCTCGCTGAATCCATGCCGGAGATGATTGCCTCCACGGACACTTCCGAAGACCCGGATGACGTGAGTAGGGGACGCCTTCCTGCCATCGCTTTTCGACGGGCAAAAGCCGCGCTGCGCGAAGAGCTTCCGATTCTGGTCCAGGTACCCCGCAAGGGATATGTACCGACATTGTCGTGTCGCTCCTGTGGCGCGCCTGCGCGCTGTCGCTGGTGTAACGGTCCACTGGGAATTCCACCGTCCGATAACCCGGACGATCCGGCGCCGCCGACCTGTCGGTGGTGTGGCCGCATCGACATCCACCACCGTTGCCATAGCTGCGGTTCCACCAAGATTCGGCCAGTCGTGGTCGGCAGTGAACGTACGGCGGAAGAGTTTGGTCGTATTTTCAGTCCATTCCCAGTCGTCGCTTCCTCTGGCGAACGGATTGTTGACGACATTCCCGAAGGCCCGAGGGTCGTGGTGGCCACGCCGGGAGCCGAGCCTTATGCGCCGGAGGGCTACGGAGCAGTGATGCTGCTGGACACTTGGGCGATGCTCGGCCGGCAGGACTTGCGCGCTCATGAAGAGGCCTATGCGCATTGGTCTCGAGCTGTCACGCTTGCGCGCCCGCGGGAGCGAGGAGGGGCAGTGGTTATCGATGCGGATGCTGCAGTCCCGACTGTGGCCGATCTTCTGGCATGGGACGCGGTAGGCGCTGCGAACAGGGAATTGGCCGACCGTACAGCCGCCGCTCTGCCTCCGGCCTTTCACGTGGCAGCGGTGGACGGGACTGAAGAGGGCCTGCGTAACTTCATGGAGTCCCTGGAGGTTCCATCGGGCGCGGAAATCCTGGGGCCGGTAGACCTTCCCCGCAACGCCAGACCACCAGCAGGCGTGGAACCGGGTACACCTATTCAGCGGATGTTGGTGCGCTGTGACCGTCGGCAAGCACGGGCGGTGGGAGCGGCGTTGAAGGCAGCACAGGTCGTTCGAGCGACCAGGAAGGACCCGACGCCGGTGCGCGTTGTCGTCGATCCGATTAATTTCGGCTAGCTGCTAAAATGAGCGCGTTATCGCTTGATTCACACCAGTTTTCTTGGAGGCTCTAAGTTCATGGCAGTTCGTGAGGTACGTCTTTTCGGCGATCCGGTGTTGCTGTCCAAGGCGGATACCGTCACTGATTTCGACGCGACGCTGTCGCACCTGATTGATGACATGTTCGACACGATGGACGAGCAACAGGGCGTCGGGCTCGCGGCAAACCAGGTCGGCGTGCTGCAGCGCGTTTTCGTCTACGACTGCAACGGCACCCGCGGGCACATCGTCAATCCGGAATGGGAAGCCATCGGCGACGAGACTGTCCACGAAATCGAAGGATGCCTATCTATCCCGGGTATTAATGGACCCGTGACTCGACACGCACGTGTGCGCGTTACTGGCCAGGATCGCCACGGCACACCGGTGAGCTTCGAAGCTGATGATTTGCTGGCTCGCTGTGTGCAGCATGAAAGCGACCACCTGGATGGTGTGCTGTTTTTGAAGCGTCTCGAGGGCGACGAGCGCAAGACCGCGATGCGTTCTCTGCGTGAGCAGGACTGGTTCCTCAACCGCGGTTAACTCACCTGCGCCTAGACCCCTGGGTGTGGCGCCCCGAGTTTCATCACTAGATTAACTAGAACAACTAGGTCCACCAGGAAGGAATCCACTTACTGTGCGCCTGATTTTTGCCGGAACCCCGGAACCTGCTGTCGTTGCACTGAAGAAGTTGCTCGAAGACTCCCGTCATGAAATCGTCGCTGTTCTCACTCGCCCCGATGCCCGCCGTGGCCGCGGTAAGTCGCTTTCGCCCTCGCCGGTGAAGGCTCTGGCCTTGGAACACGACATTCCCGTGCTCACCCCGACGACCCTGCGCGATGAAGAGATCCAGCAGCAGATCCGCGAATTAAACGCCGACTGCATCCCGGTGGTCGCCTACGGCAATCTCGTGCCGGAGGAATTGCTCGATGTACCGACGCACGGCTGGGTCAATCTGCATTTCTCACTGCTTCCTGCTTGGCGAGGTGCCGCGCCGGTGCAGGCAGCTATCGCTGCCGGCGATGAAGTCACGGGTGCCAGTACTTTCCGGATTGAAAAGGGTCTGGATACCGGACCAGTTTTCGGTACCGTCACCGAAGCGATTCGCCCGACCGATAATGCCGACGACCTTTTGACCCGCCTGGCATACTCCGGCGCGGATCTTCTAGCCGCCACCATGGACGGCATCGAAGCCGGTGCGTTGCGTCCGACCGCTCAGCCAGAACAGGATGTCAGTTACGCCGCTAAGTTCGGGCCGGAGGATGCCCGAATCGTTTGGACTCAGCCGCGACATCTTCTTGACCGCCGCGCTCGTGCATTCACGCCTGCCCCAGGTGCGTGGACAACTCTCGACGGCGCACGTTTGAAGGTCGGAGAGCTCACCCCGCTTTCCGACGAGGACAGCGCCGCGGTCGACGAGGTGCGAAAGGCAGCTGCTCCGGAGGCGGCAGCCGCCACGCCGGGTGAGTTGGTAGTGGAGAAGCACCGGGTATCCGTGCGTTGTGCCGATGGCTATGTGCAGCTGGTGAAGGTGCAGCCACAGGGTAAGAAGATGATGGATGCGTCCGACTGGGCGCGAGGTAGCCAACCCGGCGGAAAGGTCTGCGAGTAAATGGGCAACGACAAACCCCGCCACACCGGTGGCGGACGGCAGCGCGGCAACCGCAGCGGACAGAACCGCAATGACCGCAACCGTAACCGTGACAACCGAGGTGGGGACAATCGCGGTGGCATTGACCAGCCGCGCAAGGTCGCACTGAAGGTACTAGCCGACGTTCGCGAGAATGATGCTTACGCGAACCTGCTGCTGCCCAAGTTGCTGAAGGCACACAAGCTCAAGGGTCGGGATGCTGCTTTTGCAACGGAGCTGACGTACGGCACACTGCGGGCGGAAGGCCTGTTGGATGCCGTGATTGAGGCATCGTCGTCACGCCCGTTAAGCGATATTGCTGGACCGGTGATGGATGTGTTGCGCCTGGGCACGTACCAGCTGCTGCGTACGCGCGTCGACGCCTACGCTGCGGTCGATACCTCGGTGCGGGCAGTGGCGAAGGTGGCGGGACCTGGTGCGCGCGGCTTTGTCAATGCCATTTTGAGGAAGGTTTCCTCGAAGACCGAAAACGAATGGGTGGCTGAGATTGCGCCGGATCCTGCGACCGATCCGATTGGCTACGTAGCGATGAAGCATGCCCACCCGCGCTGGATTGCGATGGAGTTTGCCCGTGCACTCGGTGCACAAGCCGGTGAGCTGCAGCAGGCACTCGCTGCCGACGATGCGCGCCCGGTGGTGCACTTGGTCGCTCGTCCGGGCGAGATTACGGCTGAGGAATTGGCACTGATTACCGGCGGTGAAGAGGGGCCGTGGTCGCCGTACTGCGTGCGCTTGGATTCCGGTGCCCCAGGAGAATTGGATCCGGTCCGACAGGGCTTGGCTGCGGTGCAGGACGAGGGTTCTCAGCTCATTGCGCGTGCCGTCACCATGGCACCCGTTGCCGGTGAAGACAGCGGCCGCTGGTTAGATCTGTGTTCCGGCCCCGGTGGTAAGTCAGCTTTCATCGGCGGCATCGCAGCTATTGAGGGCGCGAAGCTCGACGCTGTTGAGGTATCTGCGACTCGCGCAGAACTGGTGAAGAAGGCCACGGCCGGGCTGCCAGTGACTGTAACCGTTGCGGATGGTCGCGATACCGGGCTGGAGGCAGGCTTTGACCGCATTTTGGTAGACGCGCCGTGCTCTGGTTTGGGCTCGCTTCGCCGTCGCCCGGAAGCGCGCTGGCGGAAGTCGCCGTCCGATCTGAACTCCTTGACTGCGCTGCAGTTTGAACTGCTCAGTGAAGCTGTGCGTCTGGCACGGCTGGGTGGCATCATCGTCTATTCCACGTGTTCTCCGCATCTGCGTGAAACCAGGGGAATTGTCGATAGGGCAGTGACGGAATTGCCGGTGACTGAGCTGAATGCACACGAGTTGGTAGCGCCGATGACCGATGTCGGACCGTATCCATCTGTGCAGATGTGGCCACACCGCCACGGTACCGATGCGATGTTCTTCTCAGTTTTGCGCAAGAACGACTAGGCTCAGAGGTTATGAGCGCACCAATTATTGCCCCGTCCATTCTCGCTGCTGACTTCGCTCGCCTCGACCGCGAGGTTGAGGCTGTAGCCAATGCAGATTGGCTGCATATCGACGTCATGGATGGCCACTTCGTTCCCAACCTGTCCTTCGGCGCTCCGGTGCTGGAGGCCGTAGCTGCGGTGACGGACAAGTACTTGGATGTCCATCTCATGATTGAGAACCCGGAGAAGTGGGTCGACACCTACATTAAGGCGGGGGCGAGCTCCGTTATTTTCCATGTGGAAGCCGTCGACGATGCCATCGCACTGGCACGCCACATTCGTTCCCAGGGCGTGAAGGCCGGGTTCTCGCTGCGCCCGGGTACCCCAATTGAGCCGTGGCTGGATCACCTCGCCGAATTCGACGAGGTGCTGGTCATGAGTGTCGAACCCGGTTTCGGGGGCCAGTCCTTTATGCCGGATCAGCTAACCAAGGTCGAGAAGCTGCGTCAGCGCATTGATGCCGAAGGTCTGGATACTCTGATCGAGATTGACGGTGGTATCTCCGCCAAGACCATCGAATCCGCTGCCGCCGCCGGTTGCGACGCCTTCGTTGCAGGGTCGGCCGTATTCGGCGCTGAGGATCGTGCGGCGGCTGTCGATGAGCTGCGCGCATTGGCCACTACTGCTGCAACTAAGTAGACGGCGGTGAAGCACGGTGGCACAGTTTCCGGATCTCGTCTCCGCACAGCCGCTGACTGACGCTCAAGCTATGGCATTGGCCATAGAAGCCGGCCAGCGAGTTCGGGGCACCACCTATCCCAATCCACCGATTGGTTGCGTCATCCTCGATACCGCAGGGATTGCGGTAGGAGTGGCCGGAACTGAGCCGGTAGGTGGCCGACACGCAGAGCCACAAGCATTGGAAATGGCGGGGGCACGAGCTCAGGGCGGTACTGCAGTGGTCACACTAGAGCCGTGCAATCATATCGGCCGTACACCACCGTGCACCGAGGCACTTGCGGCAGCCGGAGTTTCCCGCGTCATATTTGCGGTCGCCGATCCTAATCCCGTGGCCGCTGGCGGCAGCGAGTGGTTGCGATACAAGGGAATCGACGTGGTCGAGGAGTTCCAACGCAATCGTGTGGCGGATGGCTATCTGCGTCCATGGTTACACTGGCAGCGCACTCGGCGCCCACACATCACGCTGAAGACGGCGGGCACGCTGGATGGTTTCGCCGCCGCTACCGACCGCACCTCGCAGTGGATTACGGGGGAGCAGGCGCGGGCACGGGTACATATCGATCGTGCACGTCGGCAAGCGATTGTCGTCGGAACGGGAACAGTGCTCGCTGACAATCCGCGATTGACCGCGCGCACACCAGACGGCGAGGAGCTGTCAACGCAACCCCTGCGCATCGTGATCGGCACCTCGGAGGTCGCCGCCGATGCGAATATCCGCGGCGATAACTTCCGCCACATTCGCACTCACGATGTGGAAGTGGCGCTGGAGACAATGGCGGATATGGGACTTATTGACGTGCTGGTAGAAGGCGGCCCACGGCTCGCCAGCGCTTTCTTAGAAGCCGATGCTGTCGACGCGATTGAGTCTTACATTGCCCCGGCGTTTCTCAGAGCTGGTCTGCCGGTGACATCGGCCAACCATGAGACCACCATCACTGACATCTCGCGCTTTCGTACCGTCGCGGTCGAGACTCTGGGGGATGACATTTTGATTACGGCTCTCCGCAGTGGCAAAGATCGCGGGTAGACCGGCTAGAGTTAATTTTGTAAAAATCTTTCAATTTATAACAAACGGTAAAGGATTTTCCTGACCACTATGTTTACGGGAATTGTTGAGGAACTCGGCGAAATTCGCGAAATCCACCGCGAAGCCGATTCCATTACTCTGACCATTCGCGCGACCACCGTGCTTGACGACGTGCACCACGGTGATTCCATTGCTGTCAATGGCGTTTGTTTGACCGTCGTGGAGTTTGGCGATGATTTCTTTACCGCTGATCTCATGCAAGAGACTCTGGTTAGGTCGAGCCTCGGCCAGGTTGAGGTCGACTCCAAGGTCAACCTCGAACGTGCAACCGCAGTCGGTCAACGCCTCGGCGGCCATATCGTGCAGGGACATGTCGATGGCACCGGCGAGGTTATTTCGCGCACGCCAGGGGAGCGCTGGGAAGTAGTGCGGATTTCGCTGCCGGAGCATCTCTCCAAGTATGTCGTGGAAAAGGGCTCAATTGCCGTGGATGGTACTTCGTTGACCGTCTCTGCAGTAGGCGAGGGGTTCTTTGAGGTCAGCCTGATACCGACGACGCTGACGGACTCCGTTATTGGTTCGACCGCGGTAGGCGCCAAGGTCAATTTGGAAGTCGATGTGCTAGCCAAGTACGTCGAGAAAATGTTGGAAAGATAAGCTACAAGACTGTGATTAAGTTCGATTCTGTAGAGCGGGCCATTGCGGACATCGCAGCCGGTAAGGCCGTGGTCGTCGTCGACGATGAAGATCGTGAGAACGAGGGCGACATCATCTTCGCCGCCGAGAAGGCAACGCCTGAACTTGTTGCCTTTATGGTTCGCTATTCCTCTGGTTACATCTGCGCGCCGCTGACCGCCGAGGACTGCGAGCGTCTGAATTTGCCACCGATGGTGTCAGAGAATGAGGATGCCCGCGGTACCGCATACACAGTGACCGTGGATGCCAACACCGGTACGACCGGTATTTCCGCCACAGATCGTGCGAACACCATTCGTACTCTCGCTGACCCCACGTCGAGCCCGCACGATTTCACCCGACCAGGACACGTGGTCCCGTTGCGAGCTCGCGATGGTGGCGTCCTCGTCCGTGCCGGCCACACCGAGGCTGCGGTCGATCTCGCCCGCCTGGCAGGGCTTCGTCCTGCCGGCGTGCTGTGTGAGGTTGTCTCCGAGGAAGACCCGACCGGTATGGCGCGCGCGGAGGAACTGCGTCGCTTCTGCGACAAGCACGATTTAGCGCTGATCTCCATTGAGCAGCTGATCGAATACCGTCGCCACAACGAGCACTTGATTGAACGCGTTGTCGAAACCAAGCTGCCGACCGACTACGGCGAGTTCCGTGCCATTGGGTACCGGAGCCTTATCGACGGTGTCGAGCATGTTGCTCTCGTTGTGGGGGATGTTTCTTCCAACGATGGTCAGGACGTCCTCGTGCGTGTGCACTCCGAATGCCTCACCGGCGACGCATTGGGATCTCGCCGCTGCGACTGCGGTCAGCAGCTGCACAACTCCATGCGCATGGTTCACGAAGCGGGGCGCGGCGTCATCCTGTACATGCGCGGGCACGAAGGCCGAGGCATTGGTTTGATGCCGAAGCTGCAGGCCTACCATCTGCAAGATGAAGGCGCTGACACCGTTGATGCCAATCTCGCGCTCGGTTTGCCGTCGGATGCCCGTGAGTACGGCACTGGTGCACAGATCCTGCAGGATCTTGGAGTCACCACTATGGCGCTGCTGACGAACAATCCGACCAAGCGTGCCGGCCTAGGTGGTTATGGACTGGAGATGAGCCGCCGGGTACCGGTGCCAGTTGAGGTCAACGAGGATAACTTGAAATACTTGTTGACAAAGCGCGAACGCATGGGCCATGAGCTCCCTTGGTTGGATGAGTACATGGAGACCCACGGCATTTCGACAGAAGGAGCACAGTAGATGAGTGGCGCAGGTCTTCCTGAAATTTCCGTTCCCGATTCCACTGGTGTGACCGTCGGTTTGGTCACCTCTCACTGGAACGAGGAGATTACTGGGCAGCTTCGTGGTGAAGCGCTGGCCCAGGCCGAGGAGGTCGGCGCTGTAGTTACGGATGTGACTGTCGTCGGTGCTCTGGAGATTCCGGTTGTGGTGCAACAGCTCGCCCGAACTCACGACGCCGTGGTGGCGCTGGGGTGCGTTATCCGCGGTGGTACGCCGCACTTCGACTATGTCTGCGACTCGGTGACTGAGGGCCTGACGCGGATCGCACTGGACTGTGAAACGCCAGTTGGCAATGGTGTGCTGACCTGCAACACTGAACAGCAGGCAATTGATCGTGCCGGCGGTGAGGGCGCCGCGGAGAATAAAGGTCGCGAGGCCATGGCCGCAGCGCTGCACACCGTCGCAGTGTTGAAGTCCCTTCGTGAAGGTGGAGCTGAGTAAGAATGGGTAACTCCGAACGCCACAGCAATTCGACTGCCGTCGACACCGGTAACGAAGACAAATGGCTGTTGGAAATCACCTCGCAAAAGCTGCGTCTGTGGGCGATTATCGCTGCAGTTGTGGTTTTCGCCATCCATATCTTCATGGGTATCGTGGTGGACTTTGGTAACACCGGAGCTTCGGTGACCGCTATCGACCAGCTGGCTTTCCCAATGATTGGTTTGATCATCGCCGGGGTAATCCTGCTGCTGACTCGGGTTCGCGTTCGCGTAAATGCCAGGGGTGTGGAAGTCCGCAATCTACTCAATGCGAAGTTTTACCCGTGGGTCGATATCTACGGCCTGAGTTTTCCAAAGAAGTCCCGCTGGGCTCGCTTGGAGCTGCCTGACTTTGAGTTTGTGCCGATGCTCGCGATCCAGTCGGCCGACGGCAGCCGCGTCGTGGAAGACATCCGCCGGTTCCGTGAACTTGAAGACAAGTTCATGCCGGAGGACTAACCCAAGGACACGTTTTAAGGACACCGTAAGTGACTGACCCTTCTCAGTACCGTCCCGCCCCCGGCACCATTCCCACGGAGCCGGGGGTGTACCGTTTTCTCGATTCAACCGGGCGCGTTCTCTACGTCGGCAAGGCGAAGAATCTCCGTGCGCGTTTGTCTAACTATTTCCAGGACTTAACTCGGCTTCATCCCCGCACCCGCCAGATGGTGCAGTCCGCTTCGAAGGTGACGTGGACTGTCGTCCACAATGAAGTCGAAGCGCTGCAGTTGGAGTACACCTGGATCAAGCGCTTTAATCCGCGGTTCAACGTGATGTACCGCGACGACAAGTCGTATCCGATGTTGGCCGTCAGCGTTGGAGAGCTGTACCCGCGGCTCTTTCTCTACCGAGGACCGCGCCGGAAGGGCGTGCGTTATTTCGGGCCTTATTCACACGCGTGGGCTATCCGAGAAACTCTCGACTTGCTTACACGAGTTTTCCCAGCCCGCACCTGTTCAAAGGGAGTCTTCAACCGGCAGCAAGCCCTGGGGCGGCCCTGTTTGCTCGGCTATATCGACAAATGCTCGGCGCCTTGTGTCGGCCGTGTCAGTGCCGAGGAACACCGCGAAATTGTCCGTGGTTTTACCAGCTTCATGTCGGGAAATACGGGCCCGGTCACGAGGCGCTTAAAGAAGGAAATGGAGGAAGCTGCCGGCGAGTTAGACTTCGAGCGCGCCGCTAGTCTGCGCGACAACCTCGCTGCCATCGACAAGGTCATGGAGCGGCAGTCAGTCGTGCTTTCCGACGCCGCCGATGCCGACTTTATTGCGCTAGCAACCGACGAACTGGAAGCGGCCGTGCAGATTTTCCATGTTCGGGCGGGACGTATTTACGGTCAGCGCGGCTGGGTAGTGGAGAAGTCCGGCGAGTACGCGACTACGGAGTTTCGAGAGGGAGAGACTGACCCCAGCTTGGGTGGGCTGCTAACGCAGTTCCTGACACAGTTCTATGGCGACGCCGCCAAGCACGCGGATGTCGACGGCGATGAATCAACCACTGCCGCCCAGGTTGTGCCACGCGAAATTCTCGTTCAGGCCACGCCCGACGATCTTGACGAGGTTACTGCATTTTTGGCCGATATTCGTGGCACCAATGTAGATATTCGCGTCCCACAACGCGGTGACAAGCGGACGCTCATGGAGACCGTGCAGAAAAATGCAGCTGAAGCGCTACGCCAGCACAAGCTAAAGCGAAGTGGAGATCTAACTACTCGATCGCAGGCTCTCTCCGAACTCCAGGACGCGCTATTTATGGATGAAGCGCCGCTGCGCATCGAGTGCACTGACATCTCGCATATTCAGGGCACCGATGTGGTGGCCTCGTTGGTGGTCTTCGAGGATGGATTGCCCAAGAAGTCCGACTACCGTCGCTACCGAATCAAAGATGCAGCAGGTGACGGTCGCTCGGACGACGTCGGTTCTATCGCTGAGGTGGTGCGCCGTCGTTTTCTGCGCCATAACGAGGACAAGCTCGCCATGCCCGATGATGCAAGCGAGATGTTCGTCGAAGAGACGACTGATGCCGTCGATGAGCAGTCGCGGAGTAACCGCAAGTTTGCCTACCCGCCACAGTTGTTCATCGTCGACGGTGGTGCACCGCAGGTCGCAGCCGCACAGGCGGTCCTCGATGAACTCGGGGTCACCGATGTGACGTTGGTGGGAATTGCCAAGCGCTTAGAAGAGCTGTGGATTCCCGACGATGATGAGCCGCTTATTCTGCCGCGTAATTCGGAAGCGATGTACCTAATCCAGCGAATTCGTGATGAGGCGCACCGCTTTGCCATTAATTATCACCGTCAGCAGCGATCTAAACGCATGCGCTCGTCGGTGCTTGATGGCATTAAGGGGCTGGGGCCAGCACGCCGCAGTGAGTTGGTCAAGCACTTTGGTTCCGTTGCGGCGCTGAAGAAGGCCAGCGTCGAGCAGATCGAAGAAGTGGCTGGTTTCGGGCCGATGCTCGCGAAAACTGTTTACGATTACCTCCATCCAGACGAGAAGTCGTCAGAGCCAAACTCGGATGTCGGTCCGGGAGAGTAGGCGTAGAAGTAGGTAAACAAGTGGCTAAAACCGCACTTGAAACAGTGCTAGGGGGTTTACTTCCGCTAGTAAAACCGAGAGCGGTTGGGCGAAATTGTATTAGAGTGATGGCATGATTACTTCGGGTTATTCCCCTCAGGCTGAAAAGTCACTTGTGTTGATTACCGGCATGTCCGGTTCCGGACGCAATACGGCCGCCAGCGTCTTGGAGGAGATGGGCTGGTATGTCGCAGACAACCTGCCCCCGGAGTTGATTATGCGCATGGTCGAGTTGTCGTTTGAAGCGGACTCTCCAGTAGAGCGCCTCGCTATCGTCACCGACGTGCGCTCGCGCGCGTTCGCCGGCAGTTTGGGGGAGGTGCTCGACGGACTCCGCAATGAGGGGCGCCAGCCCTATGTCATCTTCTTTGATGCCAACGACGACACCCTCATCGCCCGCTACGACTCTGTCCGCCGCACCCATCCGCTGCAGGAAAATGGCACGCTTTCACAGGGTATTGCCGCTGAACGTCAGATGTTGCTGCCAATAAAGGGCATGTCGGATTTAGTAGTGGATACTTCTGACATGAGCGTGCACGATTTGCGCCGTGAGTTAGAGCATCAGTTGTCGGATACCGCTAGTAAGATTCAGCAGATCACCATCGAATCTTTTGGGTTTAAGCACGGTGCACCGCGCGATGCCGACATGCTTTTCGACGTCCGTTTTCTCCCCAATCCCTATTGGGTACCTGAGCTGCGTGCGGGCCGCGGTACCAACAAAGCCGTGGCCGACTACGTGCTGTCCCAACCTGAGTCTCAGGGGTTTTTGGACAACGTCACAAACTTGATTGAATTGGTTTTGCCCGGGTACCGCCGTGAGGGCAAGGGTTTTATGACTATCGCTGTGGGATGCACCGGAGGCCATCACCGAAGTGTGGCCATGTCGGAGGCGCTGGCTAAGAAGCTCGAGGGAGTTTCCGGGATCAACGTCAACGTCGTCCACCGCGATATTGACCGCAACTAGCGGTTTTAGTGGAGGTGTAGAAATTGACATCAATTACCAGTCTGGGTGGCGGTCATGGTCTATTTGCCACGCTGAGAGCTGACCGTCAGGTTGCGGACCATGTCACAGCGGTGGTCACAGTTGCCGACGACGGCGGATCCTCGGGTCGCCTTCGTCGTGAGCTGGGGCAGATTCCCCCTGGAGACCTTCGCATGGCACTCGCCGCGCTTTCCGCAGATACGGAAAAAGGCGATCTGTGGGAAAAGACACTGCAGCACCGCTTTGGCGGAACTGGCGCACTGGCAGGGCATGCGATTGGCAATCTGATTATCGCTGGCCTCACCAGTGTGATGGGAAATGAAGTCGACGCGCTTGACGAAATTGGCCGGTTGCTGCAAATCCGGGGTCGAGTCGTGCCCATGTCGCCGATCCCGCTAGAGATTGAGGCCGAAGTCGTTGGCTTGGAGCAGGATGCTCGCGTTGTGCGCCAGGTCCGTGGCCAGGTCGCAGTGGCCACGACACCTGGCCAGGTGCGCCGAATCCGGCTGATTCCTGAGACTCCGCCGGCATCCGAGGAGGCCATTGAAGCTATCCTCAATGCCGATTTGGTGACGCTGGGTCCGGGTTCGTGGTTTACTTCGGTTCTGCCACATCTTCAGGTGCCCGGGCTGCGGGATGCTCTGCAAGAAACCAATGCCACAACCGTCGTGGTGCTGAATCTTGTCGCCGAGCCGGGGGAGACCGCCGGTTTTTCTTCCGAACGGCACATCCATATGCTCACGCAGCATGCACCTAACTTGAAGCTCAATTACGTGCTTGTCGACGACAACACGCCGCTCGCGGATACCGAACGAGAATACCTGCAGCGAGCGGCGGATAGCCTAGACGCGCAGGTTGTCTTCGCCGATGTGCAAGAAGTTGATGACCACGGAGCTCTGACGGGTCGGCATTCGCCGGAGAAACTAGCTGTCGCACTTCGTCAGTTCCTCTAAAGCGTCCGGCCAGTCGAGGGTTTTAATGCATTCTCCTGCGAGGATGCAATAGACAATCAACTAATTGCCACTCGATTGGTACCGGATACTATCCTTGAGGTTTATTGCTAAAGCTCAAATGGGGTTAATTTTACCTAAATTAACCAGGCCCAAACCCAGCTCGCACACATGAAATGAGGATGGACAGCATCGTGGCATTGACGGCGAAGGTCAAAGACGAACTAGCCCGCGTGTCAGTTTCGCAGGAAAGCGCTCAGGCAGCGGAGATTTCGACCCTGTTCCGCTTCGCAGGAGGACTCCACCTGGTGGCAGGTTCGATTGTGCTGGAGGCTGAGTTGGATTCCGGCGCTGTCGCACGCCGCCTGCGCTCCATGCTGGCCGAACTCTACGATGTCAAAGCCAGCCTCAATGTCTTGTCTCCCGGTGGCTTGCGAAAGACCTCGAAGTACATCGTGCGGGTAACCGATGGCGCGGAACTCGTCGTTAGGCAAACTGGCCTGATCGACTCTGCAGGACGTCCCGTACGTGGGCTACCACGCAAGCTGATCATGGGACAGAAGATCGATCAAGAAGCTGCATGGCGGGGTGCCTTTTTGGCACATGGTTCACTGACTGAGCCGGGGCGTTCCTCAGCTTTGGAAGTCACTGCTCCTTCTGCTGAAGCGGCACTCGCATTGGTGGGATGTGCTCGTAGGCTCGGAATTACGGCTAAGAGCAAGGAGAATAAATCCCGCGGTGGCGATCGCGTAATCATCCGGGAGGGCGATGCAATCGGTGCGCTGCTGACGCGAATGGGAGCCCAGACTACTCGCCTGCAGTGGGAAGAACAGCGTATGCGTCGTGAAGTGCGAGCGACGGCCACTCGTTTGGCAAACTTCGACGATGCCAACCTGCGGCGCTCGGCTCGTGCGGCCGTTATTGCAGCAGCGCGAGTAGAGCGTGCTTTAGAGATTCTCGGTGACGATGTACCAGACCATTTGGTGTCTGCAGGACAGCTGCGCATCGAGCACAAGCAGGCTTCATTGGAAGAACTTGGGCAGCTGGCCAATCCGCCAATGACCAAGGACGCCGTCGCAGGACGCATCCGCCGTTTGCTCTCCATGGCAGACAAAAGAGCAAACGAACTCGGAATTCCCCCCACAACTGCAGTCGTTACAGACGAACTTTTTGACAAAGAAGTTGACGAGTAAAGCACCTGTTATGCCTAGTCAGGTGCGTAATTTTTGATAAATCTCCGTTTATTTGGGATTTTCGCACCAAACCACCGCTGCGCGAATGAAAAACCCAACGTACACTTCTGTAGTGAACCTGTTGGAGCGCAATCAGCGCCCTGACAAGTGGCATCGATTCGCCAATCCATTAAGGAGATTATTGTGACGGTTCGTGTAGGTATTAACGGTTTTGGTCGCATTGGCCGCAACTTCTTCCGCTCCCTGCTCGCTGCGGGCGCTGACCTGGAAGTCGTTGCTGTAAACGACCTCACTGATAACAAGACCCTGGCTCACCTGCTCAAGTACGACTCCATCATGGGCAAGCTTGACGCAGAGGTCACCTACGACGATGAGTCCCTCACCGTCAACGGCAAGCGCATCGCGGCATACGCTGAGCGTGACCCGAAGGACCTGCCGTGGGGCAAGCACGAGGTCGACATCGTCATTGAGTCCACCGGTTTCTTCACCGATGCCAACGCTGCCAAGGCTCACATCGAGGCTGGCGCCAAGAAGGTCATCATCTCCGCTCCGGCTAAGAACGAAGACGCAACCTTCGTTGTCGGTGTCAACCACACTGACTACGACCCGGAGAAGCACAACATCATTTCGAACGCTTCTTGCACCACCAACTGCCTGGCTCCGATGGCTAAGGTCCTGGACGACAAGTTCGGCATCGAGCGCGGTCTCATGACCACCATCCACGCATACACCGGTGACCAGCGTCTGCACGACGCTCCGCACAAGGACCTGCGTCGCGCCCGCGCTGCTGCTCTGAACATTGTTCCGACCTCCACCGGTGCTGCAAAGGCAGTCGCTCTGGTTCTGCCGCAGCTCAAGGGTCTGCTGGACGGCTACGCACTGCGTGTTCCGACTCCGACCGGCTCTGTCACCGACCTGACCTTCACTGCGAAGAGCGAGGTCACCGTCGAGTCCGTTAATGCTGCCATCAAGGAAGCTGCTGAGGGCGAGCTCAAGGGTGTTCTGGGCTACAACGAGGACCCAATCGTTTCCAAGGACATCGAGGGCGACCCGCGTTCCTCTATCTTCGACGCACCGCTGACCAAGGTCATCGGCGATCAGGTCAAGGTTGTCTCCTGGTACGACAACGAGTGGGGCTACTCCAACCGCCTCGTCGACCTGGCTGTCTACGTCGGTGAGCGCCTCTAATAACTCACCTGGTTAATCCCAGACCCCGAACGGGCCGGGGTGGTTGTGCCTGAGTAGGGCACGCCACCCACGGCCCGTTTTTTACACACTTTCACAAGGATTTCATTGAGATGACTGTTAAGACTGTCAAAGACCTGATCAACGAAGGTATTGAAGGCCGTTACGTCCTCGTCCGCTCCGACTTTAACGTTCCGTTGAAGGACGGCGTTATCACCGATCCGGGTCGAATCGATGCTTCGCTGCCCACCCTGTCCGCGCTTGTCGAGGCCGGCGCCAAGGTCGTTGTTATGGCTCACCTGGGTCGCCCGAAGGGCGAGGTTAAGTCCGAGTTCTCCCTGGCCCCGGTCGCTGAGGCGCTGTCTGAGCGCCTGGAGCAGTACGTCGCGCTCGCCGGTGATGTCTCCGGTGAGGACGCGCACGAGCGCGCTAATGGCCTGACCGAGGGCGATGTACTCTTGTTGGAGAACGTCCGCTTCGATCCGCGCGAGACCTCCAAGGACGAGGCAGAGCGCGCCGAGTTCGCAGCCGAGCTGGCTGCACTTGTTCCGGACGGAGCATTTGTTTCTGACGGTTTCGGTGTTGTTCACCGCGCCCAGGCTTCCGTCTTCGACATCGCTAAGAAGCTGCCGCACTACGCCGGCAATCTGGTTCAGGCTGAGCTTGAGGTTCTGCGCAAGGTTGCAGAGACCCCGGAGAAGCCGTACACCGTCGTGCTCGGCGGTTCCAAGGTTTCCGACAAGCTGGGCGTTATTGAGGCTCTCGCGCCGAAGGTTGACTCCCTGGTCATCGGCGGCGGCATGTGCTTCACCTTCCTGGCTGCCAAGGGCTACGCCGTTGGCGCATCCCTGCTGCAGGAAGAGATGATTGACACCTGTAAGGATCTCCTGGACCGCTACGGCGATAAGATCGTTCTGCCAACCGACGTAGTTGTGGCTGACAAGTTCGCTGCAGACGCTGAAAACAAGGTGGTAGACGCCACCGAGATTCCGGAAGGCTGGATGGGCCTGGACATCGGACCGGCTTCCGCCGAGGCATTCGGCAAGGTGCTCGCTGAGTCCAAGACTGTGTTCTGGAACGGCCCGATGGGCGTGTTCGAGATGGAGGCTTTCGCAGCTGGCACCCGCGAGGTTGCACAGGCCATCATCGATGCCACCACTAACAACGGTTGCTTCTCCGTCGTCGGTGGCGGCGACTCCGCAGCGGCAGTACGTACTCTGGGGTTGAACGAGGACGGCTTCAGCCACATCTCCACCGGTGGTGGCGCTTCGCTGGAGTTCCTCGAGGGTAAGACTCTGCCGGGCGTCTCCGTCCTGGAAGACTAAGATTTTTCCACCACCGGATTTTCATCGCTTAAAAATCCGCTAATTGATAGGGAAGTGAATTCCACCACTATGGCACGTACACCATTTATTGCTGGTAACTGGAAGATGAACCTGAACCATCTCGAGGCTATCGGTGTGGTGCAGAAACTCGCGTTCGCTCTGCCGAAGGAGTACTACGACAAGGTTGACGTCGCTGTCATCCCGCCGTTTACCGACCTGCGTTCGGTCCAGACTCTGGTTGAGGGCGATAAGCTCGGCGTCACTTACGGCGCGCAGGATGTCTCAGTCCACGAGTCCGGCGCTTACACCGGCGAGATTTCCGCATCGATGCTGGCAAAGCTCGGCTGCACCTGGGTCGTCGTTGGTCACTCCGAGCGTCGCGATATGCACGCAGAGGACGACGAGCTGGTCGCAAAGAAGGCCAAGGCAGCACTGCGCGAGGGCATGAACCCAATCGTCTGTGTCGGCGAGCCGCTGGAGGTCCGAGAGGTCGAAGAGCACGTCGAGTACGTTGTCTCTCAGGTCAAGGGCTCCCTGGCTAACCTGACCAACGCTGAGCTGGCCAAGACTGTCATCGCTTACGAGCCGGTCTGGGCTATCGGCACCGGTAAGGTCGCATCGGCTGCAGACGCTCAGGAAGTCTGTGCAGCTATCCGCGAGACCATCGCTGAAATTGCGGACGAGAACATCGCAAAGGAAATGCGCATCCTCTACGGTGGTTCCGTCAAGGCCGAGAACGTCGCTGAGATCGTCGGCAAGCCCGACGTCGACGGCGGCCTCGTCGGTGGCGCTTCGCTCGACGGTGAAGCATTCG
This sequence comes from Corynebacterium sp. HMSC065H09, assembly GCF_001812845.1. Taxonomy (NCBI): domain Bacteria; kingdom Bacillati; phylum Actinomycetota; class Actinomycetes; order Mycobacteriales; family Corynebacteriaceae; genus Corynebacterium; species Corynebacterium sp. HMSC065H09. The sequence continues at coordinate 183,542 of NZ_KV810589.1, read as the reverse complement.
CGAAGCTCTGCGCACTTGCTGCAGATGCCGCCCAGAACGCCTAAGTGCATATAAATTCAGAACAACTGATAAGATAGGCGCCATGCGCGACCCCGGATTGGTTTTATTGATTCTCATAAAACCGATTCGGGGTTATTGCCTTTAGGCGGACTCAATCCAGGCACACCGACTGGCAATAATTCAGCGCAATACATTTCCCGAGGCTTTCCACTTGGAATGCCCGGCAATTTTCAAAGGACGTGCTCAATGAACGAACAAGTACATGGTGACACTGACCGACACACTGCAAGCAATGAGCAATCCTCATCGACCGCTACCGCGAAGCAGCAGGACTTGCTCTGGGAGGATATTCGCCACCTGGGTCGAATTCTTGGGCAGGTAATCCGCGAGCAAGAGGGTGACGAGGTCTTTAACCTGGTCGAAAATGCTCGCCGTGCAGCCTTCGAACTCCATCGTGGCGATGGCGACATCGAGAAGCTCACCGGCCTCTTCCGCGATATTGACCCTGCCGAGGCAAGCCCTGTCATCCGTGCTTTCACGCACTTCGCACTTTTGGCTAACCTCGCTGAGGATTTGCACGAGGAGCTGGGCATCGAGGCATCTCTCGATGCTGGCGATCCACCGCAGGACTCCACTCTGGAGGCAACATGGCAGAAGCTTCGCGACGCCAAGGTTTCCAGCAGCGCCATTGCGGACATGATGGACCACATTGAGGTCGTCCCGGTTCTGACCGCACACCCAACGGAAACTCGTCGTCGCACAGTGTTCGATGTGCAGAAGCACATCACGGCCGCAATGCGGCGCCGCCACGAGATTCAGGCGGCCCCGATGAATGCGCGCACCGCGGACCGACTCGCTGAGATTGATGCCGATATCCGCCGCCGTATCCTGACGCTGTGGCAAACGGCCCTCATTCGCATGAACCGCCCGGATATTCGCGACGAGGTCGAGGTTGGTCTTCGCTACTACCAGCTTTCTCTGCTGGAAGCTGTGCCACAGATTAACCGAGACGTCGTCAAGCACTTGCGTCAGCTCGGCGGAAACAAGTTGCCGGCTTACCCAACGATTCGCATGGGCTCGTGGATTGGCGGTGACCACGACGGCAACCCATACGTGACAGAGGAAACGCTGCGCTATGCCTCCGATAGGGCGGCGGGTACGATCCTGCGTCACTATTTCTCGCAGCTGCACCTGCTGGAGCGCGAGCTCAGTCTCAGCGACCGCCTGACCAAGGTCACCGTGGATCTGGTCGCTCTGGCCAGCCGCGGCCACAATGACGTACCTAACCGCGAAGATGAGCCGTACCGTCGTGCGGTTCACGGTATCCGCGGTCGCGTGGCGGCAACAGCGGTGAACTTCTTCGACGAGTCCATCATCGAGGGCGACTGGTCGGAATTCACTCCGTATGACAGCGCCGAGGAGCTACTTGAAGAGCTCTCGATTATCGACGACTCACTGCGGTCCAGCCACGATGACCTCATCGCCGATCACCGCCTGCGCGATCTGATTGATTCAGTCGAAGTATTTGGTTTCCACCTGTACTCGATTGATATCCGCCAGAATTCGGACTCTCATGAGGAAATCCTCACCGAGCTGTTCTCCGCTGCCGGTGTGGTGGACAACTACGCGGGATTGAAGGAAGCTGACAAGGTCGAGCTGCTGACCAAGGAACTGCAGTCCTCCCGTCCGCTGGTTTCGACTTCCGCAGATCTTTCCGAAGCTACGGCTCGCGAGCTAGGCATTATGCGTGCGGCATCCCGTGCGGTGCGCAAGTACGGACACGACGCGGTACCGCACTGCATCATTTCGATGTGTACATCGGTCTCCGACCTGCTGGAGCCGATGATTCTGCTCAAGGAAGTCGGTCTGATTCGCCCGAATGGCTCCCAGCCGACCGGTTCTGTTGACGTCATTCCGCTGTTCGAAACCATCGAAGACCTGCAGGCTGGTGCCGACGTGCTGCGTGCTGCGTGGGACATTCCGGTCTACCGCGCATACGTGTCCGCACGCGGAGATCTGCAGGAAGTCATGCTTGGCTACTCCGACTCCAACAAGGACGGCGGGTACTTCGCTGCAAACTGGGCGCTTTACGACGCGGAGGTCGCAATCGTGGCAGCCGCGAAGGACAACGACATTCGCCTGCGTCTCTTCCACGGCCGCGGAGGTACCGTTGGCCGTGGTGGCGGACCGTCCTACGAGGCAATTCTGGCGCAGCCGTCGGGTGCAGTCCAGGGGTCGGTGCGTATCACCGAGCAGGGCGAGATTATCTCTGCCAAGTACGGTCACCCTGCAGCGGCACGCAGGAACCTCGCCGCACTTGTTTCGGCAACGATTGAGTCGACTCTGCTCGACGTCGATGACCTGAAGAACCCAGCTCGCGCCCACGAGATTATGTCGGAGATTTCCGACATGTCTCGCGAGGCCTACTCGAAGCTCATGCACGAGGACCCGGGCTTTATTGACTTCTTCACGTCGTCGACCCCGGTCGATGAGATCGGCAGCCTGAACATCGGTTCGCGTCCGACCTCACGCAAGCAGACCCAGACCATTTCTGACCTGCGCGCAATTCCCTGGGTACTGTCCTGGTCGCAGCAGCGTTCTATGGTGCCGGGCTGGTTTGGTGTCGGCTCTGCACTGCAGGAGTGGATCGGCGAGGACGAAGACGGTTCCCGCCTGGCTGAGCTCCGTCAGCTCAACGAGATTTGGCCGTTCTTCAATTCGGTGCTGTCGAACATGGCGCAGGTCATGTCCAAGGCTGACCTCAACCTTGCGCGCGCCTACGCTAGCCTGTGCCAAGATAAGGCCGACGGTGAGCGCATCTACGGCATCATCAAGGCAGAGTTCGACCTGACTTTGGAGATGTTCCTGAAGGTAACCGGGTACAAGCACCTGCTGGAGGACAACCCGCTGCTCAGGCGCTCGGTGGACATGCGCTTCCCGTACCTTATGCCGCTGAACATCATCCAGCTGGAGATGCTGCGTCGCTACCGTGCCGGCGATAATCGCGACAAGGTGCGTCGGGGCATTCAGCTGACCATGAATGGTTTGGCAACTGCACTGCGCAACTCCGGCTAGGAATTCGCCTAGGGATACGGCTAGGGATACCTAGCCAGCGGAGCAATTGCGCTAGTATAGTTGGAGTTCTTAAAGAAGCGACGTTTCAAAAGGAAGTGCGCGTGTACCTCGCCATTCAGATTGTCCTGGTCATCACATCCATCCTGATGACGCTGTTTATCCTGCTCCACAAGGGTAAGGGTGGCGGACTGTCCAGCCTCTTTGGTGGCGGCATGCAGTCGAATCTGTCCGGTTCGACTGTGGTGGAGAAGAACCTTGACCGCGTCACTATTGTGACCGTGATTATCTGGTTGCTCTGCATTGTCCTGTTGCTGCTGTTCAATACTTTCGGCTGGTAGGTTCCGCACGCAGCACGCCCCACCGCAGGCCTTTAAGGGCTCTTCGGAATTTTGGGTGTAGATGGGTTTGGTGATCGGGGTGTGTTGAAGTGGTCGGACGCGATTGATAGAGTAAGCCCGGACTCATTACGGAAGTTGGAAATCCCACATGCTCAAAAGCTGGCTGTTACTGATCGGGGCGGTTGTTGCCGAGGCGCTTGGCACCATGTGCCTGCGTGCAGCCGTTGATCAACCGCTCTATGCCATCGGGGTGGTCATCGGATACATCATTGCTTTCACCCTCTTGGGACTCGCCCTGGGAAGAGGTATTCCAATCGGCATTGCCTATGGAATTTGGGCAGCAGCCGGAGTTGCCCTGGTCGCGGTTCTGGGTGCCGTGTTATTCCATGAAACGCTCAGCTTAACGGCGATCATCGGCATTGTCACCATCATGGCCGGCGTCTTCATTGTCCAAACCGGCCAGCGCGATCCAGGCAAAGCTGAGGTGTTGGAATCATGAGCTGGCTGTTTCTGTCCTTTTCGATCGTTTCTGAAATTATCGCTACCCTGAGTCTGCGTGCTTCGGATGGCTTTCGGAAGAAAATCTGGATCCTGCCACTCGTGGTGTTCTACGGGCTCGCTTTCTTTTTCTTAGCGGTTACTATCTCCTACGGCATGCCGGTGGCCATTGCCTACGGCATCTGGTCAGCTATCGGTGTCGCGCTCATCGCAGTGCTGGCGCGGATCATCTGGAAAGAGCCGTTAACCCCGCGCATGATCTTGGGACTGGTGCTGATCATGGCGGGGGTGGTGCTCGTCGAACTGGGGTAAGCGCTATTGGGCCCGAGCGGCGCGAACCTGCTGCTGGATAGTCTCCATGACCGAAGCATCGGCCAAGGTTGTGGTATCACCAATCTCGCGGTCTTCGGCGAGATCTTTGAGCAGACGGCGCATAATCTTACCCGAGCGGGTCTTGGGGAGGTCAGTGACCACGGTGATTGATCGCGGTGTCGCAATCGGTCCGATCGCGGCACGAACATGATCACGCAGGACCCCGACGGCGTCGTCGAGTTGCTGAGCGCTTTCGCGCAGAATCACAAACGCCTCGATCGCCTGCCCGGTGGTTTCATCTTGGGCCCCGACCACAGCGGCCTCAGCAACCATCGCATGGGCGACCAACGCCGATTCAATTTCTGCCGTCGACATCCGGTGCCCGGAAACATTGAGCACATCATCGACCCGGCCCAGGACCCAAATATCGCCGTCCTTATCGAATTTCGCGCCGTCACCGGCAAAATATACGCCAGGGTACTGTGACCAGTAGGTTTTCTGATACCGTTCCTCATCGCCCCACAGGGTGCGCAGCATGCCGGGCCACGGTTCGGTGATCACCAGATAGCCACCGTTGCCGGGTTCTACCGGAACGCCGGCTTCGTCATAGATATCGGCCGTAATGCCGGGCAGGGCGCGCATCGCGGCCCCGGGTTTCGTGGCGGTCACCCCGGGTAGCGGGCTGATCAGAATATGGCCGTTTTCGGTCTGCCACCAGGTGTCCACGATCGGTGCGTTATTGCCCCCGATGTGCTCGCGGTACCACATCCACGCTTCGGGGTTGATCGGTTCACCCACGCTGCCCAACAACCGCAGCGACGACAGGTCATATTCGGCCGGGATATCGCGACCCCAGCGCATGAACGTACGGATACTGGTGGGCGCACAGTACAGAATCGTCACGCCGTATTTCTGCACGATCTCCCACCAGCGCCCCCGATGCGGAGTATCCGGGGTGCCCTCATACAGCACCGAGGTGGTCGCATTGGCCAGCGGCCCGTAGACGATATAGGAGTGCCCGGTGACCCAGCCGATATCGGCGGCCGTCCAGTAGATATCGGTTTCGGGTTTGATATCAAAAACCGCCCAGTGGGTGTAGGAAACCCCCACGAGATATCCGGCTCTTCGGAATTTTGGGTGTAGATGGGTTTGG